>DATJTB010000270.1:0-14239 GCA_035503795.1 Methylocella sp. | reverse complement strand
GCCAAGGCTGGCGCGGAATCAACCTCCGTCAAAATCTACGATCGCGAGACCATCGTCTCGTTTGATGGTATTGTGAGTGCCGGCGGAAGAGTCACTATTAACCTGATGCTATCCAATGACAGACTTGAAAATATGGGGGATCAATCCTGTTATCTGGGCCTCACCAGCATGGCCTATGGTCACAGCTCAGATCCTCTCGCTCGCGTTGTCCTTCTTGAGAAGGTGACGCTTTACACCCTGGGAAAGTACGTGCGACTTGCGGGACGTTCCCTTTCCTTGGTTGTCTAGAGCGACGGACGTCAAATCGAATCGAGACGCCTCTCTATCTTTGGTTCGAGCATCGGAATCTTCCCTCGAAAGCCTGATTGCCCTACATGCCCTCAAAGATTCTCTATGAGCTTTTCAACCTGACCACCCCAAGCCCCGCCGGGATTGCCACTTACGCGCGCAATCTCACGGTTGCCGCCCGGCAATTGGGTTATTCGATCGATGGCCTGTTTCATACCTATCTACGCTTGAGCAAGAAAGACAAGGTCCTGGCGGAAGTCAGCTTTTTCGACGTCCGGAACAAGAAGCCCTCATTCATCATCAAATATGGGGAACTGATTTGGCGGGAGCTGATTGGCGCGCCTCTGGGATTGCGGGCTGTTGCGCTTCCCCGTTCAGGGATAGTCGTCGATTCGTCTTTTTTGGACGCCTATCAGAACGCTTTCGCAACGCGGCTCTTCATGGATATTTCCCGTTGTCATTTCAAGCGCTACGGCGTATCCGCCATTTGCCATGTGCCGGTTACGCCAACGGTGTTCCATACCACACAGCCCATCCCTTTGCGCGTTCCCAAGGCGGTTAACATCTATACGATTCATGACATCGTGCCGCTGCGCCTGCCCCATACGACATTGGACGACAAAAAATTCTACCTCAATATGGTGCGCCACCTTGGGAAGACTGCCGACCACATCATCACTGTTTCGGAATCCTCCCGGCGGGATCTCATAAAAATTTGTGGCGTGCCCGAAAACAAGATTACGAACACCTATCAGGCCGTCTCCTTTCCTGCGGAAGTTCTTTCACCGAGCGAACAAGACATGGCGGTTTTTGTCGAACAGGCCTTTGATCTTGGCTATCGAAATTATTTTCTATTTTATGGGGCGATCGAGCCGAAGAAAAACGTTTCCACCTTGATTGATGCCTATTTCATGTCCGGGACGAGATGTCCGCTGGTAATCGCCGGAGGTCTTGGCTGGGAATATAAGGCCGACCTTGCCCGGATCGAGCAGGCTGAAACGTCGAATTACACAGTCAAGAAAAATCGCATCTTGCAAGATCGCAAGGTACTCAGAGTGGGGCGCTTACCGCAGGCGCAGCTTGTTGCCTTGATCCGCTGTGCACGTGCCGTCGTCTTTCCTTCTCTCTATGAGGGCTTCGGCCTTCCAGTTTTAGAGTCCATGCTTCTCGGCACGCCTGTCTTGACGTCGAATGTTGCCTCACTTGGGGAAATCGCCTCGGGCGCGGCAAGGCTCGTCAACCCCTATGACATTGCCGACATCGCGCGCGGAATCCGCGATCTCGATCAGGATGGCGACCTGCGAGAGGAGCTGATTGTCAAGGGACAGGCGCAGGCAGAAAAGTTTTCACCTGAGAAATATAGGTTGAAGCTTGCCGCGGTCTATCGCCGGTTCGGATGCGAGGCGAAGGCTTTTCAGAGTGTTTCATAAATCTTGATGGCGAGTTCGAGATCGTCGAACACCCTTCCACGGCCGGCCTTCAGCACGAGCGCCTTCCTGCAATATTGCCGGATCATTGTCTGATCATGGCTCACCAAAATCATGGCGCAATTCACGCGATGAACAAAAAGCGCATCATGGCATTTCTGCTGAAATCTCCGGTCTCCAACCGAGAGCACTTCGTCAATCAGGAAGCATTCGAAATTGATCGCCATGGAGAGCGCGAAGGCAAGCCGCATCCGCATGCCCGACGAATAATCCCTGACTGGAAGGTAGAGGTTGCGGCCAAGCTCGGCAAAATCATCGACAAAGGCGACGACATCATGGATGTTACGATGATAAAGGCGCGCGAGGAAGCGGATGTTGTCCATGCCGCTCATCATCATTTCGAAACCGCCGGCAAATCCGATCGGCCAGGACATGAAAAGGCCCCGATGCACAAGGCCGGCTGTAGGCAATTCAACCCCGCCGATGACTTTGACCAGGGTGGATTTGCCGGCTCCGTTCTTGCCGAGCACCGCAATCTTATCCCCTGGGCCAATATCGAAACTGATCCCATCAAGCACGCGCTTCCTGCCAATCTGCGTATGATAGGTCTTGACGAGATCCTGAACGATAATGTTCTTGTCTCTCAATGGCACAAGCGGTTGGATGGCGGCGGGCTTGAACGGAAGGGCTGGCAGAGCCATCGTCGCACGCTTGACGATCTCCCTCGGGCTGGTTTGCAGCCCATGCCGGATGGTCGAGATGAGGGAGCCGTGGCCGTTCATGTGTGGTAATCCACATCTTCGCTTCGGAAGGAATGATAGATGAACCACACTCCGGCCGACGCGGCGGCGACCGCGCCAATGAACAGCATGCGTCGCCAAAATTCCGGGCTGTCAGGAAGATGCGGCTTGCTGATCGTCTCCAAGTAAAGATGCTGCTGCTCAGCTTCCTGAATGGCCTGGTTGAGATTGGCGACCGCCGCCTCCAAGGATTTGGCCGCCAGGTCTTGTTCGAGCGTCAGGCTTTCGTAAGTCGACAGAACGCTGACCGTGGATTTTTCGTCGCCGACGAGCTTGCCCCGCAATTTCTCGATTTCGTTCCGATAAGATTGAATCTTCTGCTGAAGGGCTGGGATGCCCGGGCCTGACGGCATGATGGTCATCTGCTGCTTCAGCGTGGCTTCGAGGTGCGCCAGCTCGGTGCTCATTTGCGTCATGGCTTGCAGTACGGCATCGGATTCATGTGAAGGATCGACCGTATTGTTCTTACTGCGGAATTCAGCGAGTCTCGCTTCGACGTCGGCGACTTGTTCGCTTGCCCGCTTAATGAACACATTAGCGTATTGTATCGCGTCATCATGCGCCCGAATGTTCATTCTGATGATCAATTCCTCGGCATGCCGCAACATGGCGGAAAGGAGCGCATGGGCATCTTCCGGCCGGTAGCCATCGGCGCGGATGGTCGTTATACCCGTGCCATCATCAAGATCGACCTTGATCCAGTATTGAAAGTGCTTGTACAGCTCCTCGAAATTGTCCTCGCGATAGAAATTCGGAAAACGCGTGATGAAATCGCTCTCTGGACGCTGAAGGAGTTCGCGCAGATGGTCTTTTTCGACAAGCTCGCGGACCATGTCCCTGGATTGGACATATTCATTGACTGTGTAAGTCTCATCCGTCGCCCGTGAGAGGCCTTGGCTTTGAATGAGTGATGTAAGTCCCGAAATGCTCGGCAAACCGCCGGTATTGGTGCGGACGATGAACCGCGCTTCCGAAGAATAATAGTCTGCCGCGATCGCGAACTGATACAAGAAGGCGAGAAGGATCGGTAGGCCGACCAACAAAGGAAAATAATCCCACCAACGCCAGATGAACTGCCAGTAAATCTTGACCTGCGAGGAAGTCTCGGGCTGCGCATAAGGGACAAGCTCGCCTTGCGATTCGATCGGCGTCAACTCGATCTCCTTGATCACCGCCGTGCGGGTCTCTTGCATGGCAGGCACGGATTGATCAGATGCTTCCGGCAATATCAGCCCCTCGAGTTACAAAAGACGAAAATGAAGCTATTGCTGATGTTCTTGAGCGCCGACGGAGAGAATCCACAAGACGCCGAAAACGGCAAATGTGAGAATGAAAACCGTCGCTATCATGCGTAACCTTTGCGGTTCAGTTGACTCATCCGGAAGATTCGGCATCGCGATTTCTTCGACATAAATCTGTTGTCGGCGAGCTTCCTGTCTTGCCATTTCAAGCGAGTCGATTGCGGCTGCAAGGCTCTTGTCGGCGATATCGCGAGAGAGAGTCAGACTTTCATATTGGGAGACTTTTGCGCCGAGTCCCTCACCTCCGCCTGAAACGAGCGCCCGTTCCGCGGCAATTCTTTCCCGCAAGGCATCGGCCTTGGCCCGCGAAGCACCAAGGGATGGCGCGCTCGGCGCGGTGACCGACGATTGGCGTATCTGGGCCAAGGTCTGGGTTAGATCCGTCGAGAGATCGGTGAGCGTTGTAAGTTCCGAATCAGATTTTTTGGCAGGGTCGACGAGCAGGGCCTGAGTGCGAAAATCGGTGAGCTTCGTTTGCGCCGCCAGGACCTGGCCGGCCGCCCGATCGACGTCATGTTGCGCCGAAGCGACCATATCGGTTTGGGCGCGGGCATTCATCCGGTTCGCCAATTCCTCGGCCAAGGTCAAAAGCTCGCGGGCAATTCTGAGGGAATCGTCCGGCCGGAAACCGATCACGCGCAAGAGCGTTATCCCTCTCGACGTGTCGTTGATCAAATAAATCCTGTTAAGATAGTATTTATAAAGGTGCTCGAAATCGTCCTTCTCCCAGAAGCGTGGAAAGCTTGCGAACATGTCGGCTTCACGGCGGGCGAACATCTCGCGCAATGGCAGCCTGGCCTGCAAGGCGCGGACGGCATCCCGAGACAGAATATAGGTCTCGACGATATTCGAGTCGTCGACCGTCCTCGACAAACCGAAGGTCTGGAAAAGGAGGTCAAGCCCGTTCGTTGGTTTGGAATAGATGCCGCGAACAAGAAACTGAGCCTCGGAAACATAGCGAGGCGAGGCCAGCAAAAGGTAATAAAAGCTCGCACAAAATGTCGGCGTGGCAACAATCAGAATGAAGGCAAGCCGAACAAGGCTGAACCGTCTGCGCGATGCGGCGGCCACAACCCCACTCAGGCGTTCGAGCCTGCGGCCGGTCGGCCAAATTCGTGTCAAGCCGCCAAGAACATGAGTGTCAAGCCAAGTCATGAGGACCGGGGATTTCTCCAGTTCATCGGAATCCGCGAATTGTAAGTTACTTGAGTTCCTGGGATCAAGCAACTATGCACTGTTTGCATATTAAATAGGTCTTAAATCGGTCTTAAATAGGTCTTAATTAGCTAACGCCACCGCTTCGAGGCTATTTGCAATGTTATTCAGCGTCATAGGTACCCCTTCGGCCTTGGCCCACTCGGGCTGCTCTCTTGTTCGAATGATTGCCGATGCGGCCTTTGGCTCTCATGCTTTCATAAACGCCATCTATCCTGAGGATATCAAGAAAGTTTGGTCAAATATTGACTTCAGCGTAACCAAAGCCGTGGTCATCTATTCGAGTTTGCCTTCAAAGCCGCTTGCCGAACTTCTTCTTACGACCCATGCTCCGACGCTGATTTTCTCGGAGAGCTTTAAAACCATAGCCGAGTTTCTGAACAATGCCAAAAATGTGGACCCGCTGGAAGCCCTGAGAAAAGCAAGCCAAGCCGTTTGTTCCATCGGCCTTGTCTCCGATGCCTATGTTCTGTCGATCACGAGCGCCGAGTTCAGCCGCACTTTACAAGACACGATTATCGATCTTTGCGAATTCTACAATATCGAGGATCCGAAGAAAGTCGCCTCGGCCGTCATCAAAAGTGCCTCTGCCGATCCGCAATCAACGTTCGGCGATTTTGTCGCGCGAGAGCAGTTTAGACCCGTTCCGCAAAAGGAGGCAGCAAAGACCCGGCTGGACGATCTTGGGTTTTCGTTTGAGTTCCTAGCGGGTCAATATGCCAAGATTGGCCTCAATAAGCCGAATCCGGAAATGACTTGGCCAACGGGTCTATTCCTGGACGGGACTCGGGCAGGCAAAAAGATCACGGGGCCCATCGATCTCCTGGGTCCGTCCCGGTATCTGGTTTACGGTCCCTACATGCATCTGCCGGCCGGAGATTGGCGTGTCATCGTCGTCATAGAAGTAAGCGGAAACGCATCCGGCAATCGACTTTTCGCCGATGTCGCTTCTGCTTGTGTTCCCGTGACAGGCGTGACCACGTCGTTGCCGAAGACCGGCCTGTTCGAATTCGAAATGCAGTTTCGGATCGATGATCCCGTTCATCCTATTGAAGTGCGGCTGCGAATACTGGAAGGGGCGATCGAAGGACGCCTTTGGCTGCGACAAGTCATTTTCCACCCTTTGCAAAATGCGGCTTCGGGTCAGACTCTCTAGACTTGCGCGCCAGGTGCTTGTCGCGTGGTTGAACAATGAGATCATGGTCCTAGCATGCTATCCTGAACAATCCAGCATGATCCGAGCGTATGATGGTAAAGGGCGAATTCAGGCGGGCATTTGAAGGGCGCATGGGAACATTGTTACGCTGGCTAGGCTCTGCGACCCTCCCAAGATTCCGCCGTCGTTCGATCGAATGGCGGGAGCGGCGCAATCTTGCCCTCAACCTGAAATTTTTCGGCTATGAGCTCGCCCGGGAGATAGCTCGGTCCATTCCGCCCCGAAGCCATTTGCAGCCGCGGCGTGGCCGGCTCCTTTCAAAGCCTTCAACGCAAACCGATATCGAGAGCGACTGGGCCGCCTATTGGTTTCAAGAACTCAAGATCCCCCTGACCTTTCATCGGAAATTGTGGGAACTCGCCTATGTCTTGCAGACCCTTTACGAAACGGGGGTTCTTCGCACGGACGCGAGGGGATTGGGTTTTGGCTGCGGAGCGGAGCCAATTGCGAGCTACCTGGCTTCCCGCGGCGTCAATGTTCTTGCGACGGATTTGCCGCCGCAAAGACGGCAGGCCAAGGGCTGGCTCAAGACAGGACAGCACGCCACTTCGGTGCAGGCGATGTTTCATGCCCATCTCGTGACCCGTGCGATCTTCGATGACAGGGTCAAGCACCGCTTCGTCGATATGAATGCCATTCCAGCCGATTTGGAGAATTTCGATTTCTGCTGGTCGATCTGCGCCATGGAACATCTAGGCTCGATCGAGAAGGGGATGAAATTCGTTGTCTCGGCCATGCACACCCTTCGTCCGGGCGGGGTTGCCGTGCATACCACGGAATTCAATTTCCTGGAGGACAGGAAAATCATGGACAAATGGCCGACCGTCCTGTTCCAGCGCACTCATTTCGAAGAACTGGCGGAACGCCTGCAGGCGGACGGGCACAAGGTGGCCACCTTGGACTTCGATGTCGGCACCAAGCCGCTTGACCGCTTCATCGACATGCCGCCCTATCCACATAACTGCCCCGCTCATCTACGGCCATGGATGGATGAAGCCGCCCATATCAAAGTGAGCATTGATGGCTTTGTCTCCACCTGTTTCGGTCTCATCGTCTGGAAGAAAACCACATGAATGACGGTCGAAGGCAAGCATCGGAACGTGCCGAAGTCACCCTCACGCCCTGCGCAACACGAGGCGCTCTTTCGGAATAGAATTATGTCATCATGGAAATATATATCTCCAAGGATATCAAAGTCGTCGCGTCCATTGGCTTCAACAGGAATGTCGTGGTTGTGACCTTTGACTCCTATACCAATGACAGACACTTGGACAGAATGGGCTTTGCTCAGGAGTTTCTGCAAAAACGGGGGATAGATGCTCTGCATTTCATCACGCGTGAAAACGAGTGGTATCAACACGAAGAGCTGATCGAGGCGGCGGAGGCGGCCAGAAGATTGACGACTGGATATGCGAGGGTCATCGCCTATGGGCAAAGCATGGGCGGCTATGCGGCGATTCGCTTCGGCGGTCTGGTTGGAGCGGGCTTGGCATTGGCCTTATCCCCGCAATATTCGATCGATCCGAAAGCCGAGCCCTTCGAGAAGCGTTGGACCGTAGAAGCCAAACGCATTCGCAAGTTTCCATTGGAACGCCATCCGCCGGCCGCGTTCACCAAGACGACATGGATCTGCTTCGATCCTTACGACGAGGACAGGCGGCACGCCGATCTTTACGAAGCTCATACAAAACTGCACCGCATCCTGACGCCCAACAGTGGCCATCCTTGCACTGGTTTTCTTGCCGAAATCGGTCTCCTCCCCACACTTGTTCTGCAGCTTGTGGAAGGCAATCTCGACGTCAAGGAATTTCGGACCGAGATCCGCCGCTACCGCAAGAACTCGGCGCAGCTTTATTCGACCCTCTCATTTTCAGCAAGAAGCCCGGAGCTGCGAAGGCACTTTGCCGGTAAGGCGATGGATCTTCGCCCAGAAGTGCCTGAATATGTAAGCCGGTATGCCGACGAGCTGGCCAAGCAAGGCCGATTTGAAGAGGCAGAAGCCTTCCATATGAAGGCGCTGGCCTTCGACCCCAAAAACCCTGTCACTCTCTTCCGCCTCAGCGAGTGCTTTGAGTTGAGCCGCCAGTATGAAAAGGCCGTGAGGGTGCTGGAATCCCTGCTTCAAGATGCGCCCGGCGCTTCCAGAGTCTTCAGCGATCGTTTGAATCGTCTGCGCATGAAGAAAAGACTGCATGAATGGGCGCAAGGACTATGGCGTCCGATCAGCTTCATTCTCGGTAGAAGGCTCAGCGGCGTTCTTCTAAATTTGGGTGCCGCCCTCAAGGAAGGCATAAAAGCGCTGCGGCGTCGATTGGCCAGGAAGAAATCGCGCCAAGGGTTGCGACGCGGCCGCCCGACGAAATCGCCTGGTCGAAGCTGCACGGACCAGCCGCGTGACCGCGCAAAACCTTACCAAAATGTTTCACGTGAAACATTTTGGTAAGGTTTGGGCTTGAAATCGTACAAGTGCTCATACATGGCGTGGCCAATCGGCGTGGACGATCGCCGCGAAAACCTACCCTCGGGCGCAATTCGTGGATGAGCCCAGATGATAACGCCTGCGCCTCATGCATATGAGGGTGATGATACCGTAGCAAGGGACCAAACAGACAAAAATGCCTTGATCCAGCGCGTCTCGGACGCTCAGGCAATGCCCGTCGTCTTCGGACGGCCGATATCCTCGGAGGTCACCACTTCGAGAAATGCCGCGATGAAATCGCCAAGCGTGTCGCCTCTATGCGCGAGCCGCCAGTTCTGAGACAGGACGAAATCGGTCTTATAGGTCTTCTTGTAAATCTCACACAGTTCATCCATCATGTTCAAAACTTTGACGATATTCAAATTGTAAGGTTCTTGCGTAAATTTTTTTTTCAAATCAATTCGTTCCTGTCGAACGCCGGCGTTCTTGATGACCCAATCAAGAATGATACTGACCCAGAACTCCTGGGGATTCTCAGGCTCAGACATGACCACCATTCTCCACGTCACCTAGAGCGAATTCCGCAAAAGTTGACAGACTTTTGCAACGAGAATTCACTCCAACTTCTTGATCTTGCGCGATTTCTTATCGATCGAACGATTCCGTTCGATTCTCGTTATTGAGAGCGGGATGCGAATGCAAAACCTCTTTACACTTTTTGCTTATCCCGGTCTAGCGCGCTTATCGCTCGAACGGAATCGGTCGAGCGATAAGAAATCGCGCAAGATCTGGCATCGCCCGAGACGAATTGGCCCATCTTGTGCGCAGGCCGAAAAGCTTGGTGGTAAAAGGCAAGGCTACAGCGTGGCGTTGATCAACCGGGCATTCCCGCCGACCGCCGCCGTGTTGATCGTGATCGTCTGTTCGAGGCAAAACCGGCTGAGATAATGTGGGCCCCCGGCCTTGGGCCCCGTGCCGGAGCGATGAAAGCCGCCGAAAGGCTGAGTGCCGACGACCGCGCCGATCATGTTGCGGTTGACATAACAATTGCCGGCCAGGCGGCGCGCCAGAATTTTGTCGATGGTCGCGTCGATGCGCGAATGAATGCCAAGCGTGAGCCCGAAACCCATCGCTTCAATGGCATCGAGCAAAGAGTCGAGATCCCGAGCCTTGTAGCGGACCACATGCAGGACAGGGCCGAAAACTTCACTTTCGAGATCCGCCACGTTGCGAAGCTCGAAAATATGCGGTGCGACATAAAGGCCTTTTTCGGGTGCCGTGGCTTTGACCTCTCCGGCGAAGTGGACGATGGCGCTACGGCGCATGAGCGCAATATGGGCATCGAGCCTGGCTTTGGCTTCCGCATCGATCACCGGGCCGACATGAACCGGCAATTGCCGCGGATCGCCGACGACAAGCTCGCGGGCCGCTCCGGCGATCATGCTGATCACCCGGTCGGCGGCTTCCTCCTGGATGCAGAGCAGGCGCAGCGCTGAGCAGCGCTGCCCGGCCGAGCGAAAGGAGGAAGCGAGGACGTCGTCGCAAAGCTGCTCCGGCAGGGCGGTGGCATCGGCGATCATGGTATTGATGCCGCCTGTCTCGGCGATGAGGATGGGGATCGGCCCTTCCTTCGTCGCGAGTCTGCGCTGGATTCGCGCTGCCGTTTCCATGGAGCCGGTGAAAGCCACGCCGGCAATGTCCGGCAGCGCCACCAGCTTATCGCCAATGGCGCCGTCGCCTGGTAGGAGATGCAGGGCCTCTTGGGGAATGTCGGCCTGATGCAGGATCTCCACCGTGGCGGCGGCGATCAGCGGCGTCTGTTCGGCCGGCTTTGCGAGAACGCTGTTGCCGGCAGCCAGCGCCGCGCTGATCTGGCCGAGAAAAATCGACAAGGGGAAATTCCACGGACTGATGCAGAGAAAGACTCCCCTGCCATGCAAGACGAGCCGGTTGTCTTCGCCGGTCGGTCCCGGCAAGATTTTGGAGGTGCCGAGAAGCCTCCGCGCCTCGACCGCGTAATAGCGGCAGAAATCGATGGCTTCACGCCATTCGGCGATCGCATCGTCCAGCGTCTTGCCGGCTTCGGTCTGGAGCAAATGGAGAAGGCGCGGTGCAGCCGCTTCGATTCTGTGTGATGCGCGATCGAGGGCGTCCGCGCGCTGATCGGCCGGCACCTGCGACCAGAGGCGAAAACCCGCGCGCGCGGCGCCCATCGCTTCCGGGGCCAAATCGGGCGCGCATTCCAACACCGTCCCAATCTCCGCGCCGTCGATCGGTGAGAGAAGCTTGCGCGAGACCCCATCGCGCTTTGTGCCGGAAATGATCGGCATCGCCTCCTTCAGGCCTTCCGCCGCCTTGATGGCGCCGAGCAGATTTTCCACGGCCCGGCGATCACCGAACTCGATTCCCGCTGCGAGCGCACGTTCCGGCTTTTGCAAATCTCCAGGCAAGGGCAGCTTTTCGGCGCGCGCCTGATCCGGGCTGCCGATCAGCTCCTGCGGCCGGGTCAAGAGTTCCGCAACCGGCACATGGGGGTCGCTCAGGAGTGCAACAAAGGAAGAGTTGGCGCCATTTTCGATAAGGCGGCGCACGAGATAGGCGAGGAGATTTTCATGTGGGCCGACCGGCGCGTAGATCCGGCAGGCGAGGTCCAGGTGTTCCTGCTGTAACGCCGTGAAAAGCTCTTCACCCATGCCGTGCAGGCGCTGAAACTCGAAGCCGCCCCTACCCCCGGCAAGTTCCACTAAACTCGCGACCGTCAGTGCATTATGGCTGGCGAATTGCGGATAGATCCTTGGGCGCAAGGCGAGCAGCTTTTTGGCGCAGGCGAGATAGTTGAGATCGGTCATGGCCTTGCGGGAGAAAACCGGATAGTCGGCGAGGCCGCGCTCCTGCGCCCGCTTGATTTCCGTGTCCCAATAGGCGCCTTTGACGAGGCGGATCATCAGGCGGCGATGATACTGGTGTGCCACTTCCGCGACATGGTCGATCACCCTTTGCGCCCGCTTCTGATAGGCCTGGACGGCCAGCCCAAAACCGTCCCAGCCTGAAAGCGAAGGGT
The DNA here is from genome assembly GCA_035503795.1 of Methylocella sp. Taxonomy (GTDB): domain Bacteria; phylum Pseudomonadota; class Alphaproteobacteria; order Rhizobiales; family Beijerinckiaceae; genus Methylocapsa. The sequence goes on along the minus strand of DATJTB010000270.1, from coordinate 2,512 downwards.
CGGCGATGAGGACGTCGACGAGATCGAGTGAAAGTTCGAGCCGGTCGGCTTCCTCGGCATCGATCGTGAAATTGAGGTCATAAGCCTTGGCGAGTCGGGCGAGCTCGGCGATCCGCGGGCCAAGCTCGGCTCGCACGCGCGGTCGGGAGGTGGGCTCATAGCGCGGATGAAGAGCCGAGAGTTTGATCGAAATGCCAAGGCGGTACGGCAAGGCTGAGGCGCCGGCGGATTTCCCGATGGCCTCGATCGCCTGGGCGTAGGACTCGAAATAGCGTTGGGCATCGGCGGCCGTGCGCGCGCCTTCGCCCAGCATATCGTAGGAGTAACGATCGGACTGGGCCTGATTTGAAGAGGCGCGCGCGAGCGCTTCCTCGATCGTCTGGCCGAAGACGAAATGCGACCCCATGAGCTGCAAGGTTTTCCGCGCAACGGTACGCAAGGCGCTCACGCCGATCCGATGGGCGAGACCGGCCGCGATGCCTTCCGGCGTTGGTCCCTTGCCGAACATGCGGGCGGAAATCCCAAGCGCCCAGGCCGCGGCAAAAACCAGAAGCGCTTGCGAATCTTTCGGGTGGTGGCTCCAATCGCCGGATCCGAGCTTGTCTTCGATGAGCTGGTCGGCGGTCCAATCGTCCGGCACGCGCAAAAGCGATTCCGCCAGGACCATCAGCGCCAGGCCCTCTTCCGAGGAAAGAGAATATTCGCGCAGCAGATCCTCGATCCCGCCGATAAGCGGGTGGTGGGCGCGTGTGGCAGTGATGAGCCTTGTCGCGAGTCGATCGATCCGCGCTTCAGCCTCGACGTCCAAGCTCGCGCCAGCGAGAAACGAGGCAGCCAGAAGCTCGTCCTTCTCCGCATAGGGCGCTTCAAAAGAGGGCAGGGAAGCGGTTGCACTCATGGCTAGGACGATGGGTCGGGCTTCAGTTGGGATTTTCGGATTCAGACTTAACTTAGGTATGCCGATGCCAAGCCTGCAAGGGAAGAACCGGCCGAAAGGGGACTGTCGGCTTTAGGCTGCAAATGGATGAGAGCGATCATTCGCACCAGACTTTGCGGCAAGTAAGCAAATGGGAGACATTTTTCCTGTGGGGTGTGAGAATATTGATTTATGCGTCACTCGGCGTCGGCCGTGAGTTAATACGCCGCTCGCACCAAGCTGCTAGCGCAACTTCTCAGTGCAAAAGGTGCTCTAAATCCATTGACCACCTAAACGATCCACACCTAGCTAGCCTATTCGGTTAAAACTCCCAGTAACCGGTGCCGCCGAGCGGCGGAGAGGGCACTAAATCATGCCGACCTTCTTCAACGAATTTTTTGGCGTCGCCGAAGAGGACGTAGACGACTACGGCGCCTTCAATGTCTCGCTAATCAATGATCTGCCGCTGTTCATCGATCCTTTTCTGCTCTTTCATAGCGAAAATTCCGATTACCAGCAGCTTCACAGCGAAATTCTGAAATACATCATTTTTCTGCGGGATCGGGTCGCTGCACGCCAGATCGATGACGATCTCATCAATGCCTGGTTCCGTTTCCCCGAGGTCAAGCAAAATTGGCTGGGCTTTTCACTTGTTGGCAACAAAGGTTCAGGCCTCGGCCGCGAGTTCGCAGTGGCGCTAAGCGCCAATCTACACAGCGTGTTCGCCGATTTCGGCGAGGAGCGGATATCGAAGGGCAGCCATATCGAAAAGGTCTGCCTGATCAGGGATGGCGTCGGTCGAGACAATATCAGCGATTTCACGCTGAATCTGATCCTCGACTTCATATGCCGATACACTCAGGAATTCGCGCAAAGCTACATAGCGCCGGAGCTCCGAAAGACTGTCTGGGTCAACAAGGCCAAGTTCAATTACGACACGCGTTCATGGCAGCGCATGCAATACGAGCTACCGTACATCGACGGCGATTATGTCCTCTTGACGCCGAAGGACATGCTTACCCGCGACGAAAACTGGATCAACAGGGGCGACATGGTGCGCCAGTTCGAGGAAATTCCGGTCGCGATCCCGGATAACGAGCTGAGGGGCCAGGTCTTCGCCTACTTCGATAGTGTTCTTGTGAAACCCAAGGATCGGGAACCAAGCGCCCGGGAACGCGCGGAAGCGGTGATCAAAACCTATTTGCATTTCCCCGAATTGGTGGATTGGTACATCCGCTACAAGGAAGAACATGGCGACGACGCGACTAAAATTAGCGCCGACAAGGTCGCATTGACGAAGTTCATTTTCGAGAAACAGGTCAAATCGATTCAGTCGCAGCTGGGGACTACGACCGAGTTCTACAAAATCACAGGAACGACATACGAAGAGACGCATCAGCGGCTGGCGTTTTTTAAGGACGTGATCGAGAATAAGGGCGGTCACCGAATTTTCTGGCATGGCGACGAAGCCATTCAGCGCGAGAGTGACCTTCAAATCCTTTGCAAATTTATCTGGTATGGGACGCCGTCGGACGCGAGCGCCGAAGTCAATGATGGGCGTGGGCCGGTCGATTTCAAAATCAGCCGTGGCGCCCT
>DATJTB010000269.1:0-11229 GCA_035503795.1 Methylocella sp. | reverse complement strand
TAGGGCGGGGCGAGACGGTCGGCCTGACTGGCCCATCGGGGTCTGGAAAATCAACCCTGCTAATGGTCATGGCCGGTCTAGAAAGACCGGATCAGGGCCTGGTCAAGGTGGACGGCACAAGGCTTGACGGCTTGAGCGAAGATCAGCTTGCAAAATTTCGCGGCGCCCGGATCGGGATCGTCTTTCAATCCTTTCATCTCATTCCGACTATGACCGCGCTTGAAAATGTCGCGATACCGCTAGAGCTGGCCGCTTCGGTCCGGGCCCACGGGCGGGCGCGCGAGGCTCTCGTCGCGGTCGGCTTGGCAGACAGGCTCGATCACTATCCGGCCCAGCTTTCCGGCGGCGAGCAGCAGCGGGTTGCGCTGGCGCGCGCGCTCGCGCCCAATCCGCAAATCCTGGTAGCCGATGAACCGACCGGCAATCTCGATGAAGCAACGGGCGAGGCTGTCATCCGCCTCATCTTTGCCTTGCGGCGCGAAAGCGGCATGACTTTGATCCTTGTGACGCATGATCGCGCTTTGGCTAGCCAATGCCACCGCGTGATCAACCTGCGCTCCGGCAAGGTGGAATGCAGCCCATTTTCGTCGGCTTCGGAATTGATTCGGAATTGAGAGGCGTTTCTACTTGGCCGAATCGACCATGGAATTACGCCCTCCCCCGTCTTCAATTTGATCGCGGAGAAGAATATGTTGGTTCCATCTTCGAGAGCGGGATGAGCAAAAGTGTGAAGCGGTTTTGCGCCCGCATCCCGCTCTCAATGACGACAATCGATCACGTTTCATGATTTTGGATCGAGTCGATCCAAAATCATCGTGATCTCTAGCGGGATGAGCAAAAGTGTGAAGCGGTTCTGCGCCCGCATCCCGCTCTCAATGACGACAATAGATCACGCTTCATGATTTTGGATCGATTCGATCCAAAATCATGAAGCGTGATCTATTGCGGAATCAACATCACCGCCGCGGCGGTGATTTGGTTTTCCGATGCGGGAGATTCTGATGCATGAGCGACGTGGAGCGGGGCTTGCTCTCAGGTTCCCACAAGGCTAATGATCTAAAAAGCCCCTTTTTCACCGGAGCTTAGCTAATTTCAGCGAGAATCAATGAGCTGCGGAGGGCTTATTTGGCAAGCGGCTCAGCCGTTGCTATTCTCATTTTGGACACGGAATGAAAGCAGTTTTACGGTTCCGGGGGCGTGAGGTGGGACTATTAAGTGGCGCCGGAACCAACGGGCGGGAAGCTCCGACATCCCGGTCCGGTTTGCTCGCGGAGCCGCAACCCCTTTCAGTCAATGGTCACTGCAGGGGCGGCTACTCGGGCAAGACAAGCCTGTCTGCGGCCGGCTCGGATGCTCTGCTCCAACGACGGTCTGCACCGAAGCATATTTATGCAGCGCTTGATCTCGGAACCAACAACTGCCGCCTTTTGATCGCGCGTGCCGTGCCGGCCAACGATGGTCAAGACGGGTTTCGCGTCATTGATTCCTTTTCCCGGATTGTTCGACTCGGCGAAGGGATGTCCCGCACCGGAGAATTGGGAGAAGCGGCGATTGAGCGAACTTTGAGCGCGCTCGATGTCTGCCGGGCCAAGATGCACGCGCGCGGCGTCACTCGCGCCCGATTGATTGCAACGGAGGCTTGCCGTTCGGCCCGCAATGGCGGTGATTTTCTCGCTCGCGTGCGGGCGGTGACTGGCCTTGAGCTTGAAATCGTTGATCGGGAAACCGAGGCGTGCCTTGCAGCAGCCGGTTCAGCCTCGCTTGTCGATGCGGATGCCGAGAGCGCGCTTTTATTCGATATTGGCGGGGGCTCCTCAGAGGTCGTCTGGCTGGCTCGGTCTGCCAATCCCGTCAGGAGGACGGCCGGCCCAGGGGCGCTAGAGGGACGGATTCGTTTCTGGGCTTCCCTCAAGGTCGGTGTGGTCACCTTGGCTGAAGAGTTCGGTGGCATCGAGGTCTCGGGGTCGGTTTTCGAGGCGATGGTCGATCATGTCGAGCACGAACTCGAAAATTTCGTATCCATGGTGCGTGGTGAACGGCGCTGCCGACATTTCCACCTGCTTGGCACTTCAGGGACGGTCACGACGATTGCGGGGGTTTTCCTTGGCCTTGGGCGCTACGATCGGCGGCGGGTAGACGGCTTATGGATGTCGCGTGGAGAGGTCGACTACGCGGTCGCGGCCCTGCGCCAAATGAACTATGCGGAACGGGTCGCCAATGGCTGCATCGGCCAGGCTCGGGCTGATCTCGTGCTGGCGGGCTGTGCCATTCTCGAAGCCATCCGGCGGGTCTTCCCGGCGGAGCGGGTCCGCATCGCCGACCGCGGGCTGCGCGACGGTATGCTCATCCAGCTCATGAATGAGGACGGCAACGCCGATTAGAGGCAGATGACGGCGAGATGAAGGACACGACCTTCCCCCCGGCTAGCGGTCGTTCTTTGAAATCACGGGTGAAAACCGCCCGTAAGCGCTCCTTGTCCTCGACCCTGTGGCTCGAGCGACAGCTCAATGATCCTTACGTGGCGCGTGCCAAGGCGGAAGGCTTTCGCTCGCGCGCCGCCTACAAGCTGATCGACATCGATGCCCGCTTTCATATCCTGAAACCCGGCCAGAAAATCATTGATCTTGGAGCCGCACCAGGCGGTTGGTCACAGGTCTGCGTGAAGAAGACGGGCGCGGATTCCGGCTTTGGCAAGGTCATTGGCATTGACATTCTTCCAATAGCACCGCTCCGCGGTGCCGAATTCAAAGTCCTGGATTTCATGGCGACTGAGGCGCCACAGTTGCTCAAGGACTGGCTCGGCGGCTCAGCCGATGTGGTCTTGTCGGACATGGCGGCCAATACCACTGGGCACCGGAAGACGGATCATTTGCGGATCGTCGGCTTGGCCGAATTGGCGGCCGATTTTGCCTGTGAGGTCTTGGCCGAGGGCGGCTGCTTTCTGGCGAAGATGTTCCAAGGCGGCACGGAAGGAGTTCTGCTATCGAGGCTGAAACGGGACTTTGCCGCGGTTCATCATGTGAAACCGCAGGCGAGCCGGCCGCAATCCTCAGAGCTCTACATGTTGGCGAGCGGCTTTCGGGGCCGTCAAGACCACTGAGCGAGCTTTCCGCGGCAATCTTTCGATTGGCAAGCGCCGCAGGCGTGAGCTTGCCTTCCTATCCCTTACCCAAAGTTGGATATTGCAATGCGGCTAATTTTCCATTCAACTTCGACTCGAAAAGGAAAAAGGGAAAGATGATTGGTACGGCTTGGCTGTGCTGTCTCATTCTCATTTGAATGAGACAGCCAAGGATTGGACGTCGTTAATTTTTCCCCCACCTCAGCTCCGTTCAGGTTTGACTCGCTATGGCAGGCAAGAAAGTCGCACTGATTACGGGGATCACTGGACAAGACGGCGCTCTCCTCGCTGAACTTCTGCTTGCCAAGGGCTATCTCGTCCATGGAGTGAAGCGGCGCTCATCCTTGATCAATACGGAGCGTATCGATCATCTTTACCATGACCCGCATGAGGAGCAGGTCGGATTTTTCCTGCATTATGGGGATTTGACGGATTCCGCCAACCTCATTCGGATTGTCCAGGACGTGCAGCCGGATGAGATTTACAACCTCGCGGCGCAAAGCCATGTCCAGGTGAGTTTCGAGACACCGGAATATACGGCGAATGCCGATGCGCTCGGGACCCTACGCCTGCTTGAAGCGATCCGAATCCTCCGTCTGACCGAAAAGACCCGTTTCTACCAAGCCTCGACTTCCGAGCTTTTCGGCAAGGTTCGGGCGATCCCGCAAAACGAGACCACACCCTTTTATCCGCGTTCGCCTTATGCGGCGGCCAAGCTCTATGCCTATTGGATCACCGTCAATTATCGCGAAGCCTATCAAATCCACGCTTCGAACGGGATCCTATTCAACCATGAAGGTCCGACAAGGGCCGAGACCTTCGTGACCCGAAAAATCACAAGGGCGGTTGCGGCGATCAAGCTTGGCATTCAGGACAAGCTTTTCTTGGGGAATCTCGATGCCAAGCGGGATTGGGGGCATGCACGTGATTATGTCGAAGGGATGTGGCGCATCCTGCAGGAAGCCGAGCCAGATGATTATGTCCTTGCAACCGGCGAAACCCATACGGTGCGGGAATTCGTAGAGCGGGCTTTTGCCGAAATCGGCATCGAAATCGGCTGGAAGGGGGAAGGGGTTCATGAGCGCGGTCTTGACAGCAAAACCGGCCGGGTCCTGGTCGAGATCGATGCGCGCTATTTCCGACCGACCGAGGTCGAACTCCTTCTCGGCGACCCGAGCAAGGCCCTCAAGAAGCTCGGATGGAAACACCGGACCTCTTTCCCCGAACTCGTCTCCGAGATGGTGGTTTCTGATCTCATCGTCATGAAGAAACGCGGCCGAATCTGAGGGGAATGGGATGAGGGCCTTCGACCAACAAGGCGAAAAACGGCGGATTTGGGTGGCCGGCCATCGCGGCATGGTCGGCTCCGCCATCATGCGAAGGCTCTCTTCGGAAAACGCCGAAATCCTCACGGTTGATCGCCGCAATCTCGACCTGAGGGAAAAGGAGGCTGTCCGCCAATGGGTCCGGGATGCCAGGCCCGATGTGATCATTTTGGCAGCTGCCAAGGTTGGCGGAATCCTCGCCAATGAATCCTACCCGGTCGATTTTCTTTACGACAACCTGGCCATTGAGATGAGCGTTATCGAGGCGGCAAACCACGCCGGGATCGAGCGGCTGGTCTTTCTGGGGTCCTCCTGCATCTACCCGAAGTTCGCGCAGCAACCGATCAAGGAGGAATCGCTTCTGAGCGGTTACCTCGAGCCGACCAATGAATGGTATGCGATCGCAAAGATCGCCGGCATCAAATTGTGCCAGGCGTACCGCCGGCAATATGGCCGCCGGTACATCTCCGTCATGCCCTGTAATCTTTATGGCCCGAATGATAATTTCGATCTTCAAACATCGCATGTCCTGCCGGCGCTGATCCGCAAGTTCCACGCTGCCAAGACAGGCGGAAAGGCGGAGGTCGTCATCTGGGGCAGCGGAACCCCCTTGCGGGAGTTTCTCCATGTTGACGATCTTGCCGATGCCGTGGTCTTCTTGATGGATCGTTATGATGACGGCGAGCCGATCAATTGCGGCGCCGGATTTGACATCAGCATTCGCGAGCTTGCCGAACTCATTGGCCGTGTCGTCGGCTTCGCCGGAGAGCTCGTGTTCGATCCGAGTAAACCCGATGGAACGCTCCGCAAGCTTATGAATTCGGTCCGGCTTCAGAGACTTGGCTGGCAGCCAAAGATAAGTCTCGAAATCGGCATTCGCGGCGTCTATCGGTGGTTCTTAGAAACGCAGCCAAGCGAAGTCTTGACGGGTTAAAGCCCTATGCTCTGATAGGTGGGGAGCTTGATTTCGCATTTCCTGCCCTCCGGTGTTAGGTCACGATGATTTTGGATCGAATCGATCCAAAATCATGAAACGTGATCGATTCTCGTCATTGAGAGCGGGATGCGGGCGCAAAACCGCTTCACACTTTCGTTCATCCCGTTCTAGCATCTGGCGCGCCTTTTGTCTCATCCGCTGGCTTTAATGGCGTTTCTGCCGGCCCTTCTTCCCCTGGTGACCCGCGCCCAAGGGACGCGCTAAGATTTCCAGACTAGCCCGTCTTTCTCAACTGGGGAAAATCTTTTCTCCTTGTTTTCGGCAAGACCGGCCGTGACTGCCAGGCTCATAATTTTTCCGCCGCAGCGACCCCGGTGCCGGCGATTTGACCATCCTGCGAGGACTGTACCCCGGAGACACCGATCGCGCCGATGACCTCACCTTTGTTCGTCAGTGGCAGTCCTCCTTCGATCGGTGTCGCGCCAGGCAGGGTGAGCAGCACGATGCGCCCGCCGGCGATGACCTCCTCGATCGCCTTGGATGGCCGCTTGAACAAGAGCGCGGTCCGCGCTTTTTCCTGCGCGACGGTGACCGAACCGAGTGGCGCCCCATCGAGCCTTTGCAGAAAGAGGAGATGGCCGCCTTCGTCGAGCACCGCGATCGTCACCCGCCAATCGTTCTTCATCGCTTCCGCTTCAGCGGCCGCGGCAATCATTTTGGCATCGAGAAGGGTCAGGGCTTTCTTTGCATACATGGCCAAATTCTCCGGCAGCTGTGATAGGCGCACAATCCATGAAATGCGCGCTTTCGCAAGCCGCCACGCTTGCGTTGGCGGCTTTTAAGGCCGGGCAGCGTTCTAGGGATTGTAGGGGCCAACATCGCTTCGTCTGGACTAGGCCGGTGGATCCTGAAATCCTTTCAAATGAATTCATTCTCGAAGAGGCTGATCCTTCGACGATCCTGGTCCGCCATCTGATTGCCGGCGTGCGCTTTCTCTTCGTGATCAAGGGCCGAAGGCTCGACGGCCAAATGGGCCGTGAGCCGCAGATGAACGATCTGAGTCTGCGGAACCAAGCTCGAATTTTCGCCCTGCGTGAGGCGCGCCTTCGAGGTTTCGTTGATTGATGTGCACTTGAACGCTTGAAAGCGGGGTCCCTGCGCTGTTCCGGCAGACCGTGGCCACCAGGCCTTCTGTCCCGGAAGAATGATCGCGATCTTCGTCAGCCTCAGGGTTTCCTGGGCCGCTTCACTTATTTTCGGAACTTGCCCGCGTCAGAAAACCCTCATCACATCCGCTTCCGCCATGCCTCACGCCGGGGGCGACCGGCGCAGCTCAAAACTGCACGTGCAGTCGCAACGAGCCGACCGAGACCGGGCCGCGGACATAATTGTAGCCGGGATTGGCAACGAACTGGTAGTCGAAGGTCATGTAAGCCCAATCGGCGAGGCCGACAGAATAATAGGTTTCGACGATTTCTTCCGGCCGGTAGCTGAGCGCGCCGTCGCCGATGTTGACGCCCAAGCCGCCGGCGGCAAGGTAGGCCTGATAACTGCTGGAAATTCCGTTGATGGCGCCGGCCAAGCCGACTTTGTCGTTGGGGCGGCCCCATGAAGTTCCCTTCAGCACGCCGCCAAACGACGCGCTCTCGTCGATATCGGTATAGATGATTTCCGATTGGCCGTTCCACCAGCCGATCCGAGTGAACAAACCGAGGTCCGGGGTCACGGCCAGCTCGGCATTGCCCACAAAACCGTATTGCGATCTCGTCTTGCGCGTCCCCGCGATATCCGGCGTTCCACCATCGGTCAAAGGGTTACTGAGATAGGGGTTGCTGAGCGTGGCGGCGAAGCTGCCGGCATAAAATTGAGTTTCGAAGCCCAAGACGCGGACGATCCCATCCATTCCGAACAGCGAGAAATTGTGCTGGGCCTCGACAATGGTCTGGCCTCGCTGGCCGATCCGGGTGTCCCAATTTTCGCCATTGGAAACATCGGGCACCAGGAAATAGCCGGTGCGAACCGCCCACTCCTTCTGGTTCAGATCGAGCACCGTCCCCCAAACATACCCTTGCTGATCGGCGGAATAATTGAACGCGCCGCAATCAACCAACGCCCAATTCATGAAACTGGTGCGTCCATCATGCGAGTAGGTGTTGCCGTCGAAAATATCCCCGACCGCAAGCTTGCCGAAGGTGAATGTCAGCCGGGAAATATCTTCCTTTCCTGCCACCTGGTTCTGGCCGTCCGCGACATCTTCCTGTTCGCCGCCTAGACCGAAGACATGGCGCAGGAACAAGCGCGCCGTAATGTAATGCGGAAAATTATAGCCCGCCTTCTGGGCTTCGATGTCCGTGAAGCCGGCAATGCCATGGGTTTGGCTGAGACCGTAACCTTGGAACGGCTCCGGATTGAAATAGAACTCGGTGCCTTCGTAGGGGTTCTTGTAACCGAAAAATCCTGTCACGCTTAACGTCTCGACCGTCTGCCAGTTGGGTCCAAGGCTGTTTGTTCCGGTGTACGCGGCGGGGAACGGCGCGTTGGTCTGAACGATGAAAGTCGACTGCGTATGGATACTCAGATCATCGCGGACAGATTGCGGAAGAATTCCACCTGTCGTTCCGGGAGCGACGGGATTGTCGTTGAAATGATAGTTCAGCCCCAGCCACAGCGTCTGGAATTTGAGATTTGAATTATAGGCTTCGCCGGCAACCGGAAGATAAGTGTTCACGCGAGCGAAATCAAAGAAGTCATATTCGAGCTTCGCGCTCAAATTCGCGGTCAAGAAAGCCTCGACACCGCCGCCCGCCGTCCAGCCGGGCCGCCAGAAGTAGACGTTGTCGTCGACGTTTCCGGTTGTAAAATCCGTCGTGTTCAATCGGTCTCGATCATAGGCGAAACCTCCGGTGCCGTAGAGGAGCCAATCACCGAAGGTGTAGCCGATGCGACCGCGTATCGAACCGTATATTTGGATGCTATCGTTGACGACCGAGGGACCCAAGGCGGGGATGTTCTGTTGAAGGTTGCTCTTAGCAATGTCGGGGAACGAGAAGTCGGCTTCCGCGCCCAGCAGGAGACCTGAGGCGGTCACATGATTATAGCCTAACTGATAGCCGGCGTTCAGGGGCCCAAACTGGTGTTCCTCGCCGACAACGCTTGTTTGGCCGATCGAGGGCACGCTCAATGGGTCGCTGACGTAAGACGAGGTTCCCGAGAACAGATATCCGACATGTCCTCCGGCGTAGAAACCCTCCCACGGATTGCTCGCAAACAGCAGCGGGAAGGTCGGCGCCGGGGGCGCCATATCGGCGGCAAAAGCCGGTGCCGCAAGCGTGGAGCAGGCCGCGAATAAGAGGGATTCAAACTTTATGGCATGGCCTGGAAAGCTGGGGAACGAAGAATTGTGACCGCGGTTTTTGCGATCCGAATGTCTTCGCGGCGCACCCGCGCCGTGCAAGGTTTTAAACATCTGTTTTGATTGTGACGGAACAATCTGATCATCGGATGCCGCGTAGTAATCGCCGCGATCTTGAGATATTTTTCCCCGCCCGTCTTTTCCGAATTGAGCCACATAATTGAGATGATTGCGCATGGGATCTCATGTTCGGTTTTGATAAGTAACTTGTCATTACCGCAAGCAACTTAGCACTGGGATTTATCACATAAACGCGCCATCTCTTCATTCCCTCCCCGGAAAAGCGCGAAACTTGCAACAAAAGTCGCGTCTGTGGCTGTATTGCAACAGATGGTGCCCGACCATCAGAGCCTTCGATAAACAATCGACGCGCTTTTGACTTGTCGGAGATCATCCTTCTCGATCGTTATAGAGCGTGTATGGGGGAATTAGGAGCGCGTGCCTCGCTCTGTGGCCGTTTGGCTGGCGGGAGGAACAGGCCATGAAAATCTTGATGGCCCGGCAACTATTCGCCGGGTGTGTCTTTTTGTGCATCCTTCTTTGTTTCGCCCCTCGTGCCTTTGCACATAAGACGAGCTACGGCGCCCTCAAGGCGGATTTTGTGGGAGAGACCGTATCGGGCCATCTTGAGCTTGCGGTGCGGGACTTTGATTTCGTCTTTTTTGACTACGCTTTTGGGCCCGCCGCCAATGCCAGCGGTAACGATCAAGCTGATGTTGGCCAGCTGCGCCGTCATGAACGGGAGATCGACGCACTCCTCCTCGGCAAGATTTCAGTCGGATCGCCGGACGCACCCTGCTGGCTCGATCCGGAGCCCATCAAGCTCGATTTCCGCGGCGGCGAATATTTCATGATCCTGCCTTTCATCGGCGCATGCGAAGCGCTCGGCCGTGACGTGCAAATCGGCTATGATTTGATGTTCGATGTCGATCCGCAACACCGGGCGCTCATCGATGTCACGCGAGACGGCGAGGTCTATTCGGGGGTCATCACGCCAACGACAAAAGTGCTTCGATTCGAGGCCGGCGGCGAAAATCTGCGCGACACGATCCTCGCCTATATCGTCCAGGGGGCGCATCACATCTGGATCGGCTATGATCACATTCTGTTCCTGCTCTCCCTTCTGCTGCCGGCCGTTCTCACACGAGCGCACAACAAATGGCGGCCCGTCGATGGATTGGCCGGAGCCTTCTGGAGCACGGCGAAGATCGTCACCGCCTTTACCCTGGCGCATTCGGTCACCTTGTCGGTTGCCGCCTTCGGCATCATCGAACTGCCGTCCCGCTTCACCGAATCCGCCATCGCCGCCTCCGTCATCGTCGCGGCGGTCAACAATATTTATCCGGTCATCACGCGCCGCCTTTGGATCGTGGCCTTTGGTTTCGGCCTGATCCACGGTTTTGGTTTTGCGAGTGTCCTCAGTGAGTTCGGCCTGCCGCCCGATCGCAAGATTGCTGCCCTTGTCGCTTTCAACATTGGCGTTGAGCTGGGCCAGCTGACGATTGTCGCGGCCGTCCTCCCGGTCTTGTTCCTGGCGAGGCACCGGCTTGCCTATACGAGACTCGTCATGCCGGTCGGCTCGATCGTGATCTCCGTCATTGCCTTTATCTGGCTGCTTCAGCGCGTAAGCGGAGTGGATTTTCTCTTGAGCAGCTAGAGCATTTTCCAGCAAAGTGGATACCGTTTCGCGTTGAAAAAATGCGAGAAAATGCGACAAATCAAAAAGCTAGAGCCGCCAGAGCCGGCCCGTGACCGGGCGACCCAGAAATGACGGAGGACCGGCGAGGGGCTCCGTCAGAGGGAATGGTGAAGGATGAAGTTTCAAAGTTTTCTGCTGGTTGCCGTTGCGGCTCTCATTCAGGCGCATGCGCCTTGTCAGGCGGCCGCCTATGCGGACGTTCCACGATCTGAGATCGCCCAGCCTCCCTCCGTGCCGGCTGTCGGTGTTCCGCCACTCGATCTTCAAGATAGAGGCCGGCCCATGCCAAATGCTGCCAACGGAAGACTGCGGCTTGCCCATGCGATCATCGTGCGCACCTCTCCGGAGAAAGGGGGCGTGGCGCCGCAAAATATCGGGAAAGTGGAAGTCTGGTATGACGCCGGGATCCGCAGCGAATTTGTTGCATTGGCGGTCATCAATGCCGCCGGTGACCGTGTCGATAAGCACGATGCCGCCATAGACCTATTGGATCCGGCCCATGTGTCGACGAGTGTCGATACCTTGACCCCAGGTGAATATACGGTGCGCTACCGGGCCATTTCCGCCGACGGCCACCAGGTGAGCGGCGCTTGGGTTTTCGAAGTGAACGAACACTAGAGCGGGATGCGCAAAAGTGTGAAGCGGTTTTGCGCATCCCGCTCTCAATGACGAGAATCGATCACGTTTCATGATTTTGGATCCATTCGATCCAAAATCATCGTGATCTAGAGCGGG
>DATJTB010000268.1:0-3069 GCA_035503795.1 Methylocella sp. | reverse complement strand
CAAGCTTTCTCGAAAAGATCGCGGGACGAATTTCCGGGCGGCCGGACGGCAAAAACGAAGAAACGGCAATGCTCGAGATCGACGCTGCCCATGACGATCGCGTGCAGCCGGGCGGCCCCGTCGAAATCCCCGATCTTTCTCCGGCGCGCTTTCTCATCGTCGCCGACGTTCTCTCAAAATCGGTTTCGCTCGCACGCGACGAGACCAAGCTCGGCGGCGTCTTCGATGCGATCGAGCCCTTCGCCGGCGCGCTGGCGCGCACCGGCCGCGCGCCCTGGAACCGGCGTTCGATGCTGAAGCTGATCGGGCAGGCGCTTATCGCGCAGCACCGCATTTCCGGCCGCGTCGCGGTCGAGGAGAAGCCGGACATTCTCTGGGACTACCCGAGCCTCGAGCGGCTCTATGCAAGGCTCGAAGACGAATATGAACTGAGCGAGCGCGCTCAGGCGGTGACGCGAAAGCTCAACGTGATCGTCGAGACCGGCCAGGCCCTCACCGATATTTTGGACGTCGATCGCTCGGCCCGGCTCGAGGGGATCATCGTTGTGCTCATTCTCGCCGAGACTTTGGTCACCCTACTGCAGCTCTTTCTGACTTACCGCCACGGATGAAGATGTTTTGAAAAATAACCGCCTGTCTGTCGGCCATTCGAAAGAGCGCCTATGGCCGCGGATTGCGGAGCACCGCGCAAGCCACGCCAACGGCTTCCAGCCGCGTGCAAAATTGGTCCGCCTCTTGGCGCGAATCCTTCACGATGCGCACGGCGAAATTCGCCGCTCGCCCTCCAAGCAGATGGGTACGAAAAATATAAGGCTTTGCCTCGCCGATAACCGATGGATGATGACGCCTGATCCGCTCAAAGCTTGCGAGCAAAAGGCCCAGATGCCAGTTGCCGGCCAATTGAATGCCCCAAGGCTTCCACGCCGGATTCTGCAGCGGCGATTCAAACGGCGCCGACCATGGCGGCAATTTTATTTTCAGAGTTGCGACCACATCGGCGCAGGAATGCGCGTCGGACAGATCCGGGATTGGTTTCGTCGTCCATTCCGTGATGGCATGGCCTGTGACGGCCAAAACATAGTCCATTGTTTCCGAGGGCAACTCGGCTTGTCCCACCAGCCACCGCGCCAGGCGGCCGGGCCCCGCATTGTAAGCCGCGGCGGCGAGCCCTAAATTGCCGAAGCTCTGCACCAGCTCATGAAGATAGCTCGCCGATTCGCGCAGCGCTTCGTCCGGCATAAATGGATCCAGTAATCCCCGCGAAGATGCCGTGCGCGGCATAAACTGAGCGACCCCTTGCGCGCCCGCCGGGCTGATCGCGTCGGGATCAAAACGACTTTCTCTCCAGATCAGACGGGTGAAAAACCCGATTGGCAAACCGTTCTTTCGCGCCTCTTGTTCGATGACAGGGCAGAAGTCGCTCGCCGCATGGGCGCGCCCCGCAGGCACGAATGCCAAAGCCAAAAAAATCACGCGGGCTATCGCGGTCAGATTGTCCCGCGCACGATCTTCCTTGATGAGAAGGCGAAAGGTCATCGCGGCTCCGGCGTCCCCGGTGCTGGCGCGGGCGGGACTAAACCAGGAGATTGGAGCGCTCTTGATAATTCATTCCCACGCCCGGCCTCAGCGCGGAGGTAAGCTGGAAAAAGCTCAAGATTGTGTCGGCGAGATGCCTGGCCATCTCGGGGCTGTTCCGGTTCCGCCGTAAAACAAATTCGAAATCCGGAAGCGTGGGGAGACCTTCTGAACTGTCCATGGCTTTCAAGCTATCCGGCAGGCAATGCTCAGGGAACAGGCTTATCGCCAGGCCCGCGTCGAGCGCAGCGAGGATGCCGGCCGTGCCGGCGCTCTGCAGCACGACGGTCCAAGCCCGACCCGCATCATTCAGCCGGTCGAAGGCAAGCTGCCGCCATCCGCAATGAGGCGGATATAGCGCCAAAGGGACGGGCTTGGACGGATTGAGTTGCATCGTGCGGTTGGCAGCCCAGACGCGCCGCTCGCGGCATAGCGAAATTCCGTCGCCTTCGCCGATCTCGCGATTGATTATGGCGAGGTCCAGTTCACCGGCGTCGAGAAGTGCTGCAATATCCGGACCTATGCCGAGCTCGATCTGCAGCTGGATTTCGGGATGGTGATCGGCGAATCGCGCCAACAACGACGACAATGTGCGTAGATCAAAATATTCGGGTGCGCCAATTCTGACCGACCCGGCGTCTTTGCCGTTCAAGCGGCGCTCGGCTTCCCTGTTCAGCGCAAGGATTCGTCGCGCATACGACAATAGAATTTCGCCTTGCTCGGTCAGTCGCAAATTGCGCGAACTGCGCAGGATCAAACACGACCCAATCTGTTCCTCAAGTCGGTTGACGTGAAGACTGACCGCTGCCTGCGTAAGATTTGCTTCACGCGCGGCCTTGGTAAAGCTGCCAGAATCGCAAACGGCGACAAAGGTCCGCAGGAGGTTCGTATCGTAGATCATAGGTTTCGCAGACCCGGCCTCATGGCGTCCGCCCTCGGGTGTGGAGTTCATAAGCTCCGCTTATCGCAACTATTAAATATTCTAGATATATTTCAAGTGCCTGCCCATATATATAGAGCGGTAGTTTGCATCCATTGCTTCGAGGAGGAAACAATGACAATGCGGTTTCGCCGTTTAGCGCAAGGTGTGGCATTCGCGCTTATTGGCTGCGGTTTCGCCGTTGCGCATGCGCAATCCGTCAAACCGGACACGCCGCCGGACCCCGAGGCGGATTCACGCGCTGCGATGAAGTTGACCCCGCAAGATCCGCGCATCGGCCATGCCATGGCCGGACATCAAGGCACTTGGAAGTGGGTCGTCCCGCCTGTGAAGATGGCAGGCGGCTTCGCCGACCATGATCCGATCGGACTTCTATCTGGGAAATTAATCCCGGCTGATTGCTCCCTGAATTGGATCGATCCGGACAGCCACAAACTGTACTGCTTCACGTCGGCGACCTCGCTGATCTACTTCATGAACGCGCCTCACACCTATCTGGCACAAGCTGAAAAGAAGTGGCAGTCGTTGACGGGCAAGCCGTCAACGTAATGCAG
>DATJTB010000267.1:0-12942 GCA_035503795.1 Methylocella sp. | reverse complement strand
AAACACGGTTTCGCCAAGCGCAGGATCTCCATCGCTGCTGCGCAGGAGATATCCCCGCCAGCATTCGCTCACGGCGGCCGCCTCAACCTTCGTTCCCTTCAAATCGGGTTGGCCGGAAACCGGATCAGTCATTCCGTGGACCAGACGATCGATCGGGCCGGAGGAACAGAACTGATTGGTCCAGTGCATCGGCACGAAAACCTCGCTGGGACGCAGCATTGCGTCAAGGCTCACCCGCAGGATCGCCTGCCCGTGCGGGCTTGCGATTTGCGCGAGCCCGTCGTCCTCAATCCCGCGCCGCGCCGCATCGCTAGGATGCATGACAAGGCGCGGTCCCGTCATATGGATCATGAGCCGCGGCACGCGGCCGGTCCGGGTCATGGTGTGCCATTGATCGCGGGTGCGGCCGGTGTTGAGAGTGAGGGAATCACCGCCGTCGTTCTCTTTCGGGCTGAATGCGACAGGGACCATGCGCGCCCGGCCATCCGTAGTAGGGAAGGTGCCGCCTGAAAAAAGCCGTGGTCCGCCATGGCCGCGTCCTCGCCTGGGCCAAGGCCATTGCAGCGGAAGCAGCGCGTCATAGGCGGCATCATCGAGATCGGCAAGCGCGCCGATGTCGAAGATTCGCCGCCCGTCATTCTCGAACGCGGAAAGGGCTGCGTGCTCGCGAAAGACATCGGCGGGACTACGATAGGTGAAGGACTTTTCGAACCCCATACGGCGGCCTACTTCCGTGAACATCCACCAGTCAGGCCGCGCCTCGCCCGGCGCCGAACGAAAGGCCCGCTGGCGCGAGATCCGTCGTTCCGAATTGGTCACAGTGCCGCTCTTCTCTCCCCAACCGGCTGCCGGCAACACGACATGGGCGAGCGCTGTGGTGTCGGTCGGCCAGGCATCGGAGACAATGACCAAAGGACAGCGGGCCAAGGCATCACGGACGAGATGGGCCCGCGGCATACTGTCGGCCGGATTGGTTGCAGCGATCCAGACCGCCTGCACCCGGCCCTCGCCGATCGCTTCGAAAAGATCGACGGCTTTGAGACCCGGCTTCACGGCCATGTGAGGCGCCTTCCAAAAGCGCCGCACCCGGTCGATATCTTCAGACATAAAAGCCATATGCGCGGCGAGCTGATTAGCGAGCCCGCCGACCTCGCGTCCACCCATGGCATTGGGTTGGCCGGTGACTGAAAATGGTCCCATGCCGGAACGCCCGATGCGTCCCGTGGCCAAATGACAATTGAGGATGGCATTAACCTTATCGGTACCGCACGCCGATTGATTGACCCCTTGAGAATAGAGGGTCACCACTCGCTCGGTGCGGGCAAAGAGCTCATAGAAACCTTGCAAATCGCCGGCCGGGAGGCCAACTTTCTCTGCCGCGGTCTCGAGTGATGGCGCGCATCGGCGCGCTTCTTCAAGTGTCTCATCGAATCCGGAGACATGCGCCGCGATCCACGAGTGATCGACGGCGCCCGCATCCGAGAGATACGCGAGGAGCCCGTTGAACAGCGCGACATCCGTTCCGGAGGCGACCGGCAAATGCAGATCGGCGGTTGCCGCGGTTGCGGTACGGCGCGGATCGATCGTTACGATCTTCGTCCTGCGCTTCTCGCGGGCCAACATCAAGCGCTGATAAAGAACGGGATGGCACCAGGCCATGTTGCTGCCAGCCTGAACCACAAGATCCGCTTCCTCCAGATCTTCATAGCAGCCCGGCACCACATCCTCGCCGAACGCGCGCTGATGGCCGGCGACCGAAGAGGCCATGCAGAGCCGCGAGTTCGTGTCGATATTCCCCGAGCCGATGAAACCTTTCATCAGCTTGTTGGCGACGTAATAATCCTCGGTGAGGAACTGGCCGGAAACATAGAAGGCAATCGCATCCGGGCCTTGCGTGTTGCGGATCCGAGTGAAAGCCTGAGCGATGGTGTTCAGCGCCGTGTCCCAGCTGGCCGCTTCACCATGGATCATTGGCTGCGTCAGGCGGTCAGGAAGATTCAGCGTCTCTTTGAGTGCCGCCCCCTTTGAGCAGAGGCGGCCGTAATTTTCCGGATGGTTGGGGTCGCCGCGCGGTATCCCATCAATGACGGTGACGCCACAGCCGACACCGCAATAGGGACAAGTCGTATGAAGGGTCATGCTGCTGCTTCCTCGGAGGTATGAGGCACGCCGATCTGAATCTCGCCCGCAACGATGCGAACCGGCAGGGACGTCGTTTGCCCTTCATCGGGTCCTACAGCCGTGCCATTATCGAGGCGGATCACCCAATTATGCAGCGGGCAGGTGACGGTGGCGCCGCAGATGATCCCTTCCGAAAGCGGGCCTTGCCGGTGCGGACACACATCGATGAGCGCGAACAGGCCCTGCTCAACAGTCCGGAATATGGCGACCGGCTGGCCTTCAATGAGAAATCCGAGCCGGCGCGCACCTTGAACCGGGATACTCTCAACCGGACCGATTTTTTTCCAGCTATAGGCCATGTCACGCCTCCATAAGGAGAGGAGCGAACTCCCGCGCCTCGGGGTCTCTTGCCCTTTCGGCCCAGGGATCCGCCTGCACGTACTTTTGCGAATGAAGAAAACGCCCATAAAGAGCACCGCGGCCTATGGCATCCTCGACGATGCGCTGCTTCACATAGGCCAAGCCGACACGAACGATCCAAGGGGCTGTGCGCTCAAGATAATGCGCCTCCTCGCGATAGAGCTGGAGAAAGGCGCCGGCATATTCCAAGACCTCTTCTTCCGTCGCGACCCGCGCCAAGGGATCGGCCACACGAACCTCGACGCCGCCATTGCCGCCGACGACGAGGTCATAACCCGCCTCCACGCAGATGACCCCGAGATCCTTGATCGTCGCTTCGGCGCAATTGCGCGGACAGCCGGAGACCGCGAGTTTGACCTTGTGCGGCGTCCAGGAGCCCCAGGCCAGCTTCTCGAGCTTGATGCCAAGGCCGGTTGAATCCTGTGTGCCGAAGCGGCACCATTCGCTGCCGACGCACGTCTTGACCGTCCGCAGCGCCTTGCCATAGGCATGGCCGGAGACCATGCCAGCGCTATTCAGATCCGCCCAAACGGCGGGTAAATCCTCCTTCTTGACACCGAGAAGATCAATGCGCTGGCCGCCGGTGAGCTTCACGGTCGGAATGCTGAACTTCTCCGCGACCGAGGCGATGGCGCGCAGTTCACTCGGTGTCGTGACTCCGCCCCACATGCGCGGCACAACCGAGTAAGTGCCGTCCTTCTGGATGTTGGCGTGGAGGCGCTCATTGACGAAACGGGAGCGGGAATCGTCGTGATATTCGCCGGGCCAGGCACAGAGGAGGTAATAGTTGAGTGCCGGCCGGCATTTGTGACAGCCTTCCGGCTTCTTCCAGCCGAAGGCGGCGCGGATGGACTCCATGGTCTTGAGGGTTTGCGCCAGGATCGCCTGCCGGATCTCATCGTGGCCGGCTTCGGTGCAATCGCATAAAGTCTTCTTCCCGGCCTTTGCGTCCACACCGGCCGTAAAAGCGAGCAAACCCTCAACGAGACTTGTACATTGGCCGCAGGAGGCGGATGCCTTGGTGTGGGCACGCACGTCCGAGAGGGAGGTGAACTTCTTGTCCTTTATGGCGGCGACAATCGTGTCTTTTGAAACGCCGTTGCAGCCGCAGATCTGCGTTTCGCCGGGCATGGCAGAAAAATCCGGCCCTGCCGGTTTGTTGGCGCCACCTTCGGCAAGAGCGCGGCCGAAGACAAGGCGATCGCGCAGAAGGCTCACATCCGCCTTGTCGCGCATGAGCTGCAAATACCATTGGCCGTCGGTGGCGTCTCCGTAAAGTACGACGCCAACCAGCCTGCCATCCCGCAAGATGATTTTCTTGTAGAGACCTTGGCCATCATCACGCAAAGTGATCTCATCATCAGTTTCATCCGCCGCCATCAACGCGCCAGCCGAGAAGACATCTACGCCGGTGATCTTGAGGCGGGTCGACAGCGTCTGGCTGGTGAAGACCGCCGTCTCATCTCCGGCGAGGTGGGCGGCACAAACCTTGGCCTGATCCCAGAGTGGCGCGACAAGGCCGAAGATCTCGCCGCGATGTTCGGTGCATTCGCCGACCGCAAAAATGTCGGGGTCGCTGGTCCGCATGTCGTCGAAGACACAGATCCCGCGGCTGACATCGAGTCCCGCGGCGCGCGCCAGATCGATGTTCGGACGGATGCCAATGGCAAGCACCACCAGATCGGCGGGGATCGAGCGGCCGTCGGTGAGTTGAACGCCTTCGGCCCGTTCCGTGCCGAGGATCTCCTCCGTTTGGCCATTGGTAAAAAAGGCAATGCCGCGTCGGTCGAGGTCGCGCTGCAAAAGCTGTCCCGCCGCCGCATCGAGCTGGCGCTCCATCAGGGTCGGCATGAGATGCACAAGCGCAACGGACATGCCGCGCTGCTTGAGGCCCCAAGCCGCTTCGAGGCCCAGCAGACCGCCGCCGATCACGACGGCGCGTCGATGGAGGCGCGCCGCTTCCAACATTTTATTGACATCGGCAATGTCGCGGAAGGCACAGACGCCGGGGAGCCCAAGGCCAGCTATCGGCGGCGCCAGCGGTCGCGAGCCGGTGGCGATCAAAAGCTGGTCGTAACGGACGCGCAGGCCGCTCGCGGCCTGAACTGTCTTGGCTTGCCGGTCGATTGCGGTGACAGGATCGCCTGTAAAGAGTCGAATACCATTGTCTTCATACCATTCCAAAGGATTGATGACGATCTCATCGAGGCTCTTGTCACCCGCGAGAACGCTCGAGAGCATGATGCGGTTGTAGTTGACGTGCGGCTCCGCCCCAAAGACTGTAATGTGGTAGCGCCGTCCGGCCTCATGATTGAGCAGTTCCTCTATAGTGCGCATGCCGGCCATCCCGTTACCGATCACGACGAGACGTTGACGGTTGTCTGTCATCATGTTCATGGCGGCCTCCTCAGATGCGCACATTGGCAAGCAGCGCCGCATCCACGCGCCAGCGCAGGCGCACCGTGACGATGCCGATCCATGCCGCCATTGCGAGAGCGGCGAAGACGCCGAATCCAAAGCCATAGCTGCCGGTGAACTGCTTAGCGTAACCAAGACTCGCGGCGACGTAGAAGCCGCCGATCCCGCCAGTCATGCCGACGAGTCCTGTCATGAGGCCGACATCGCGCCCGAAGCGCTGAGGCACAAGCTGGAAGACGGCACCATTGCCCATGCCAAGCGCCACCATGGCGCCAATCACGATGGCCAGAGCGTCGAATTCAGACACGACGCTTTTCGCGAGCCCCATCAGAAGTATTGCGACGAGAGCATAGATCACCGAAAGCGCGCGCGTCCCGCCAACCCGGTCGGCCAGAGCGCCGCCAAACGGCCGGGCGAAGGAGCCGGCAAAAACGCAGCCGGCAGTGAAATAGCCGGCCGTCACTGCGGAGAGATTGTATTGGTCGTGGAAATAGATCGGCAGGAACGAGGACAGGCCGACGAAGCCGCCAAAGCTGATGCAATAGAAGAACATCAGCCACCAGGCATCCGCCTTGCGAAGCAGCTCTCCATAATCTGCCAGGGTTTTGCGCGGCGGCGCTTTGGGACTGTCCTTGGCAGCAAGAAAGAAGAAAACGAAGACGGCAATGAGCGGCAAAGTGGCAAGGCCCAGCACATTGCGCCAACCAAAGGCGACAGCCAGCGCCGGTGCAAACAGGGAGGCGAAAACCGTGCCCGAATTGCCGGCGCCGGCCAGCCCAAGGGCCATTCCCTGGTGTTGCGGTGGATACCAGTAAGAGACCATCGGCAAAGCGATGGCGAAAGACGCACCGGCGACGCCGAGCAGAAGGCCCAGAGCAAGGATCTGTGAAAAGGAATGGATCCCCAGCAACCAGGCAGCGGTCAGACCGGCAATCACGACGAACTGCATGACGAGGCCCGTCCGTCGTGCTCCCCATTGCCCGACTAGAATTCCATTGACGAAGCGCAGGCCCGCGCCAGCCAGAACAGGTGTCGCGACCATGAGGCCCTTCTCGCCAGGATTCAAATGGAGATCCGGGGCAATAAGAACCGCCAAGGGGCCAAGCACGACCCAGATCGCGAAGCTGAGATCGAAATAAAGAAAACAGGCAGTGAGAGTGGGCAGATGACCTGCCTTGAAGAAGGTGTTTTTCATCAACATGGCTCGCTCGTTCAGCGCATGGGCGCGGCCGGAGACGTCCGGCATGCGAACCGCCATTAGCTCGCGGGAAATGTTCGAAGGATACGCCACCCGCCTTTAGGTGGCGTCCGAGGGACCGTAACGGACCGCGTCAGAAAAATAGCCGCGCCGCGATCTGCCAGCTGTGATTGTAAAGCGGTGTGAGCGGGTTCAAGAGTTCCGGATGTGGCGTCAGTGCGAATTGGTACCCAACCAGTAATGATGCCTTGAAAGAGGTGTTCGGGATCGGATAGGGACCAATGACGATGTCGGGCCCAACGAGGAGCTGATCGAAGCCGTTGCGCGCCCCCTCGAACCAGAAAGTGTTGTTAAACGAAAATTCGGGCCAGAAGTATTCAAAGAGATGATACTGCAACGTGAGGCTCGACGTGAACTGTCCGCCGAGCTTGTCGAAGTTGCGCAGGGGCAAGGGCGTGGCGAGGGTGGCCTGGATGTCGAAATCGCCCCAGCCTTTGCCCCCGGCAATCGTCGGAGTGATATAATAAGCATTGGCAGTGAAGGCCTTGACGCCAACCGGTGCCTGTCCGGCGAGATAAGAAGTGAGAACATAATTGCCGTTCTCCTCGTTTGCCGACGCAAGCCGCGTCTTGACGAGGAAGAACGGCAGATCGGTGAGACCAGACGCCGGGTTTTTGCCTGTCTCCACCTCGTCCGTCGGCGCACCGATGAACACCTCATTGTAGTAATCCGGGATAAGATGGATTCCGACCCCCCCGCTCCCGCCATTATAAAGATAGGTATTGGCGCCATTCGGCAGGGTTTGAAACGCTTGGCCGTATTGGACGAATTCCTTGAGGAGGGGCGTAACCGTATTGAGCGGCGCGGCCCAGGAAGGCTGGTCTGCCTGGGTTTCCTTCACGCGATTCGCCCAATTCTCGAAGTAGCTGGAAATGTCCAGCCCAACATCATTGTTGTCGGCAGGCAACGGTGACACCTCGCCGGCAAAGGCCGGATCGAAGGAACTGAGGTCGAAATAAAAGACGCAGGCAAAGAGTGCGGCCGACCGGCCCGCCTTGTAGAAAGCGCTTTTCATCAGCATAGCTCGCAAATTCAGCGCACAGCGAAGCCGTACGCCTCTGGATGCGAACCACCCTTAGCTCGCGGGGGGGGGGGAAAACTGATCGCACGGAATGCCGCCCGCCGTTAGGCGGCATTGCATCAGCATGAAACGCTGACCGGCCGCATGTAGCACGCAAGAAACGCACCAAATTTAAGGGCGCAGCCTTTTTAGTCCATGGCTGCCATCATCGGCGTATAAATGTGAGATAGATCAATAGCATGCAGCGGCTGTCCGGCTGGACCGAAATGATAATTCCTGCTGCGAGGTTCCGAACAAGTCTGATGTGTTGCTCTGACGTTAGGCAGTCTGTCTGTTTTCGTACATCATTTGAGCAATCTTGGCTAAAGCCTATACATTGTTCCAGACAGTGGCTTTGCCGGAAAAGCGAGGTGATCTGGATCGAAAATCGCCCCGTCGCAGAAACGGTCGGCGGGAAGGGTCATGGGCACGGGGGCTGCTTCGGCTTGCCAAGCCGCATCATGCGCCCCTTCGATCTTCCAGTCCGCGGCGGGAACAATTTCACCTGCAGCACCGAAGATGGCCCGGTAGAGGTCTGGGCGGTAAACACGATGAGCCACCTCAGGTAAATCGATACGCGCATCGATCAGTCCCCAGCGGCGCATCTCGCTGAGGAACCACAGGCCGTGGGATCGCCATGGAAAGGTCGCAGCACCCCGGAAAAAAACACAACCCCGGTCGGAGGAAGAGCCCCGTGGCAGTCCGACAAGAATGGCATGGGAGTCGACATTGAGGTATTTGCGGCGAGATAGAAGGGCGGCTATATAGGATGCGTTTTTCGGGTCATCGCAGAATTTTGCCGCGCGCAGAAGCGCCCGTAACGCGCCACCGAGGATTTCGGCGTGTCCCTCGGCCCAATGGGCTCGCACGGCCAGGGCTTTCTCAGGGGCGTTCTGCCAAATATCTCGCGAGATCGCGAGTGTCTTCCCTATTCCGGCGCGCTGTGCGACTTCGCCCCAAGGCGCCCCAGCGCAAAAGCCGGCGATTTGCCCGGATGTCAACGCTTCAACAGCGCTGGCCGGCGGAACAACGGTCAGTTTGACATCACGGCCAGCCTCGATGCCCGCTGTTGCGAGCCAATAGCGCAAGAGAAGATTATGGGTGGAATAGGCATGGACGATGCCGAGCGTCAGGCTCTCCCGACGTATGCAGGCCGCGAGTGCCGCGACCGACGTCAGATTGTGGCGGGCCGCCAGATCTTTGACCTCCTCCGCCACACGTTGGGACAACGTAACGGTGTTGCCTCCAGAACTGATTGTATAAGGGATCAGGAGAGGCTGGGCCACACCGCGCAAGCCAAGCTGGACCGCGAAGGCGAGGGGCGGCACGATAATGGCCGCGTCGAAAAAGCCATAGGACAGTTTATCGGCGATATTAGCCCAGGAGGGTTCGACAATGAGTTCCGCTTCCACGCCTTCATCGGCGAAAAAGCCAAACTCATGAGCGACGATGACCGGTGCGCTATCGGTGAGCCGCAAAAGACCGATCCGGATTTTGACAGGAACGGCATTATTGGAGGTAAATGGGATCACCTCACTCATGGCGTTTTTCTCTCAGCCGGCAGGGTTGATGATTTATCGTTGTGCTGTTCGAGGAACTCCGCAACGATCTGAGCGAGTTTGCGATTCTCATTCATCGCTTTTCGTTGCAGCCAACGATAGGCTTGCGGCTCGGTCATCTTGCGGTCCTGCATGAGGATCGCCTTGGCGCGCTCGATGAGCCGCCGCTCTTCCAACATCGCCTTGGCGGCGGCGAGCTCCGCCTCGACCCGCCGATAGCGGTTGAACAGGGCAATCGCCGAGGCCAAGATCGGCTTTACATCCTCCAAAGCAACGCCGGAAAGATTATAAGAGCACACACCGGCGGCGATGGCTTCTTCTGCGAAGGCCGGATCATCGCAACCGGCAAAGAGGACAATCGGGTGGGCCGCAGACACGCTGCGGATGTCTTCCAGCGTATCGCGGTCGGGAAGCGCCATATCGATGATGATCAGATCCGGCTTGATATTTTCCACCGCCGCTGCGAGATGAGGTCCACCAGCCGCGCGGGCGATCTCGGCATAGCCGGATTGGGCGAGGTTTTCCTCCAGCGCTTTTGCGCGGTCCGCATCCGTATCGATCAACAGGATTTTGAGGGACATAAGACAGTCTAATTTCATGAAATGCAGGCCGGTGCAACCATGAATACTTGGCTGCCTGAAGGCGGTGGCTTCGTATCGGTTTTGTTTAACAAATTCAAATCTTAAGCTTTTAAGCAATAGGCTGTCTGGATATTGATCCGGCCTGAAGAAGTAGTTACGGTTTCTTGGCGTGCAGAATCAAAAGCGACTGTCGCGGGTGATAGGGATCGCCACGCGGGACTCACGATTAGATGATTTGATTCTGATGTCGTGGCTTCGTAAGCGGAGCCAATGTCGGCAGCGTTCCTCTTTTAGTTCAATCTTCAATCGGTTAGGATGAATCATGGCAAGCATTTGGGCGATTGCGGCTTTATGGCTGGGTTTCGCGCTCATCGCAGGAGCGCTTTCGATTTGGTTTCGTATTTCGGCTGCAATGGCGGAAATCATCGTTGGAATTGCTGCTCAACTGATCTTGAGTTCGTTCTTGGATGCGGGACTGCTGGATACCGACGCAACCTGGGTCAAGGTCCTGTCGGGCGTTGGTGTGATGCTGTTGACCTTCTTGGCCGGTGCCGAGCTCGACCCGGATGTGATGAAACTCAACTGGAAGGCGGCTCTTGCCGTCGGATCCGTGAGCTTCCTGGTGCCGTTCCTGTCCTGTACGGCGGTAACCTATTATATCCTCGGATGGAACATGACCCAGAGCTGGCTTGTCGGGGTGGCCCTGGGGGGGACTTCCGTTGCGATTGTCTATGCCGAAATGATGATTCACAATCTCAATGTCACGGATTTCGGCAAAATCCTCCTTGGGGCTTGCTTCGTGACCGATTTTGCAACTGTTTTGGCGCTTGGACTTATTTTCTCGCCGTTCACTCCGAGAACCTTGATTTTCGCCGGCGTCACTTTGGCGTGCTGCGTGGCCCTTCCCTGGCTGACACCACGCTTTTTCAAGCGGTTCGCGGGTAAGCCTGCCGAACTTGAAACGAAATTCTTACTCGTATGCCTGCTCGGCTTGGGAGGACTTGCCGTCTGGGCCGACAGCGAGGCCGTTCTGCCCGCCTATCTCATAGGAATGATGCTTGCCGGGACCGTTGGCCGGGACCATGCCCTGATCCGAAGGTTGCGCACTCTGACTTTTGGATTCGTGACGCCTTTCTTTTTCATTCGAGCGGGCTATTTAGTATCGATCCCCGCCGTCATTGCGGCGCCCTTTGCATTCGTAGTGTTCCTGATCGCCAAAATCCTGGCAAAGACTGGGGGTGTTTATGGTGCCGCGAAATTCTATGAATATGCCCATCGAGAAGCCATGTATTCATCGCTTCTCATGTCCTCTGGATTGGCCTTCGGAGCGATCGTCTCCTTGTTCGGTTTGACGCACGGACTTATCGACAAAAGCCAGTACTCAATTTTGGTGGCGGCCGTCATTGGCACGGGCATCGTCCCGACATTGATCGCCAACAATTTCTTCGTGCCGCATCATTTGTGCCCTAAAGAGACTGCACGGTCAAAGGTTGCGGACCATCCGGCGATCTATGAGCTGTTTCCCCAACTTCGCCTGGAAGATGGATCTGCCTGAGCGGCGTTGTTGATAGGTGAGCGCGCAAGTGAGAAGATACGCGATCAGGTGGGAAGGATTTGATATTCGAAAAAACGGCATGGAGCCGGCTTTGCCGTGCTTTTGTGTGGCGCCTGCATGAGACAGACGAACGGTGGTGAACTTCGAAGGGGTGCGTCGAGGAAATTCTTCTGTACTGGAAGTGATTGAGGAAGTTCGTGAGTCGATGGAACCTGCTGCACGAAAGCGTTCTACCGCGCGCATATGTTCGGGCGGAAGAACACGAAGTGTGACTGATACCTAGTGTCCTGCGCTTGTCATGAAGCAAGTGACACCAATCTCGTCTACCTGATGCACTGTGTGATTTTCAATCCGGCACCGTAGTCGCATTGCCAGCTCATTGGCGGTGCTCGCCCCGGCGCCTAGCTGGTGCCTAACAATGCCTGAGATTTACTCTGAGCGGTTGCGTGGCTGGCGTTTCCTTCTGTTCAACATGATGCTCGGCCTCGGACACATCGTTGTTCTGTCCAACGTCGGGGGCTATGCCGTTCTTCTCCCTTACGTGGCGGGCTCGCTGAGAGGCGTGCTTCCGAGCTTTGCCCTTTGGGCGAACACGGATTACGTGATGGGGGTGACAATCGGTTTTGCCATTGCTCGGTGGTTCTCCGGCCGCTTTGGCGCCTATCGTGTGTTCGTTGCGAGCTTCTGTCTTTATGCGTTCGCCGCATATTTCTGCTCAATCAGCGAAACATTGTGGCTGTTCCTGCCGTCACGCATTGTTCTCGGATTCGCCGGAGGTATCACGCTCCCTCTGGGGCAATCCTTAATGCTCAACGAGTACCCCGAGCGATATAGAACACTGGCCCTTGGCATATGGGGCCTGTTCACACTCATGCCGTTCACAGTCGGCTTTTCAATTGGCGGCTGGATCAACGAACACCTCGGCTGGCGCTATCTATTTTACTCCGACCTCCTTGATGCCCTGCTGATCGCAAGCATCACAGGCGCATTGCTTTACGGTCGGGATTACCGTCGCCGCATCACGCGCGTCGATGGCGGGGGCTTTATACTCCTTGCGGTCTTATTGCTGGGGACGCAGACCATCATCAATCAAGGCAATGATTTTGATTGGTTTGGCTGGTCATGGCTCATGTTTGGTCTGCTTGTCGCAGTTATCGTGGCGCTCCCTTGCTTTATCATTTGGGAAATGGGCGAGCGACATCCCTTGCTGGATATCAGACTGTTCACCCACCGCAATTATGCGGTGGGAGCCGTCTGCTCTATATTGGGATTTCTTTCGATTCAGGGTTTGTTCTCGATTTTCGTCACTCAGGCTCAGCTGCTTTTGGGCTATTCGTCCGACCTCGCGGGCTTCATTTTCATCGGGATGATTCCGTTCGCTCTGCCCCTCATCGTGATTGCCCACAAATTATGTGATGGCCACGACGCCCGCTTTGTCGCGAGTCTCAACTTGCTCGGCTTGGCTTTCGTGATGTTCTGGATTGGAATCTTCGACGACCCGAGTTTTTTCGATCAGATTTTTTGGCCCTTTTTGTTCCTGGGTTTTTTTGTCGCCACTTTCTTTGCCCCTTTGGGTGTGCTCGCTCTGCACGGCTTGCCCACGGCACTGCAGCTGCACGCGGCTGAGGAATTGGCGATCGTGCGCGCGGGAGCCGGGGCTCTTGGCATCGCTCTCCAGGGGGTTATCCAGTTTCGGCGCTTGCCGTTTCATCAGTTGGACCTCGCCGACCATTTCGGCGGACGCCGCTTTGTGTCACTTGACTTATTGGGTCAGCTTACCACAAAGCTTGAAGCCACGGGTGTCAGCCCGGCGAAGGCCGATGGCGTGCTCGATGGGCTTATAAAAGATAAGGCGGCGCTGCTTGGCTTGAACGATGCCTTCCTTTTTGCCAGCTTCATTTTTGTCTTCCTGGCGGTGCTCGTGTGGCTCGCCCGGCCGACCCATGTTACCTATGTGAGCCTCGGGCAGG
>DATJTB010000266.1:0-9309 GCA_035503795.1 Methylocella sp. | reverse complement strand
TCCTTGTAGTAAGGGTTTATCTCGTCAGCGAGTTTCGATTGTAGCGGGTGGGTTGGGCAAAATCCTCGGGCGAGGGATGCTTGAAATGCTTTCACCAAATCATGGCCGAGGGCTTTTTGCTCTGTGTCTGACATCCCTTGTTCTCGCAAAAATCCCTTTAAGCCAACCTCAATCGCTAAGCCTAAGATGGCAAAGCAGGGTGCCCACGCGAGCGACTGAGGATGGGTTCTAAGATCGTCTTCATGAAGGAGCTTTGCGGCTTTCCAAAAGGCAATTCCGCTCCCGATCAGGCGCAGTCCCTGAGTATCAGGCAAGCTCTTCTTGGCCGCTCCGTGATGCTCACTTTCGTCCATTATCGCTTCTCCCTGTACTGCGCCGTAAGCTGTCATCCGCACTCATGGCTCGTTACCCCCCCGCGTCGCGTCGTGGCCGCATAATTATCCTTTGCAGCCTGACGTTCGGCCCCAAGGCATAAGGCCCATTACGTTAAATCGCGGGTAGCTCCTCGACTCTGATCGCCGCGCCGGTTGGCTCGATCAATTCCGCGCCGGTGTTCCGGACGTTGCCGACGGCCGCCGTCACCGGCCACATTTCCATTTCTTCGCCCGGGAACGGACGCAAAAGCGCGGCGCGCTTGTCGGGCGTCGAAAGCCAGCCTGCAAAATCTTCCGGCGCGAACATCAACGGCATGCGGTTATGAATATGCGCGCAAAGGGCGTTCGGCTCGGTCGTGAGGATTGTGAAACTTTCGATGCCCTCTGACTCCGCCGCAGCGCCCTTCGGTCTCCACCATTCCCAAAGTCCGCGAAGGCAAACGGCTTCCCTGCCCGGCGCGTGATAAAATACGGCTGCTTTTCATTGGAACCGAGAGCATGCTGCGAAAAAGTGGCAACGGTTTTTCGCATAAAGCATGCTCTAAAACTTTTGGAATCGATCACGTTATCTGCGTTTGGACGGTTCCGTCCAAGCGCAGCGTGATCTAGTTTCTTCCACTCATGGAGGCCGTCCGCCACAACAAGGCACGGGCGCGCTTTGAACGCGGCGCGATACGCGGGCATGCCCCGATCGTATTCATTGATTTCGTCAATCAGGTCCGAGAAGGCGGAAGCTTTGGCGCGGCAGATTGGTCTTGCATTGTACGGAATACCTACGTACGTTATAGACAGAAAAGAGAGGATGCATGCCCCAAGAACCGACCCGCACTGCCCGCATCGAAGCGCGCATCGCGCCCGATGCTTTAGCGGTCGTCAAGCGCGCCGCCGAAATCCAGGGCCGCAGCGTCAGCGACTTTGTGGTCGCGGCGGCGCAAGAGGCCGCGCACCGCACGATCGAGGAAACGCAAATCATCCGGCTTTCGGTCGAGGATCAACGCGCGTTCGCCGAAGCGATCCTCAACCCGCCGAAGCCTTCGGCAGCGCTGTTGCGCGCCGCCGAGGCCCACCGAAAACTCATCAAAGCGTCGCAGTGACGCAAGATCACGCTGGGTTTGGACGGAACCGTCCAAACCCAGATAACGTGATCGATTCCAAAAGTTTAGAGCATGCTTTATGCGAAAAACCGTTGCCACTTTTTCGCAGCATGCTCAAGGCTTCCGTATCGAAGTCCTGTCCCCGGTACATGATCGCAAGAACTTTTCGAGCGGCGTTGAGCCGCTTGATCGCTATTTGCGCGATCTCGCCTCGCAAGATGTAAAACGTCGCGTAAGCAACTGTTTCGTCGCGCTCGACGACGCTGGCGTGATTGCTGGTTATTACACGTTCGCCGCAGCAAGCTTTCCGCTCACGGAATTGCCAGCGGACATGACAAAACGCTTGCCGCGCTACGCACTCTTGCCTGCCGGGCTGGTCGGCCGCCTCGCCGTCGATCGGAAGTTTCAAGGACAGCGGCTCGGCGGCGCGCTTATCATGGATGCCGCGGCGCGCGCAGCCTGCGCCGAGCCGGCAATCTTCGCGCTGATCGTCGATGCCAAGGACGATGCGGCTGTCTCCTTCTATCAGCATCTGAAATTCCAGCGTCTTGCCAGCAAGCCTATGTCGCTGTTTCTGCCGATCGCCACGGCCCTCGATGCCTTGCACGTGAAACCGACGACTGGAAAGAAGTGATCCCATGAAAGTGTCGAGAAACCGCAAGTCTGCCCTTCAGACCGCAATCCGGATCCCATGCTGCGCGGCGAGCTGGCCGAGATCCTTCTGCGGGCGGGCCCCGATATGCTGAATGATTTCGGCGGCGGCAATGGCGCCGAGCCTGGCGGAATCCTCAAGGCTCAGATCCTTGCTGACGCCAGCGAGAAAACCCGCGGCGAAGAGATCCCCGGCTCCGGTCGTGTCCACGACCTCCTCGACCGGAACGGCCGGCACGGTCAAAATGTGATCTGCCGTCACAACGACCGAACCCTTCTCCGAACGGGTGACAACCCCCAAAATCTTTTCGCCGCGCAACTGGGCGAGGGCCGTGCCGAAATCCGCCGTTTGATAGAGGGAATGCAATTCACTCTCATTGGCGAAGAGGATTTGCACGGATCCGGCCCGGATCAGACCGAGGAACTCATCTCGATAGCGATCGACGCAAAAGGCGTCGGAGAGGGTCAAAGCGACCTTGCGGCCCGCGCCGCGGGCGATTTTCGCGGCCTTGGCGAGAGCCGCCTTCGCCCCAGGGGGATCCCATAGATAGCCTTCAAGATAGGTGATGGCGGCGGAAGCCACATAGCCTTCATCGATATCCGCTTCCGACAAATCCTGCGCGGCGCCCAAATAGGTGTTCATGGTGCGCTGGCCATCCGGCGTGACAAGAACGAGGCAGCGACCGCTGGCGGGCCCATCCTTGGCGAAAGGAATCACGAAATCAACCTTAGCCGCCTTGATGTCATGCGCATAGGCGAGGCCCGCGTCATCCGCTTTCACCTTGCCGATGAAGGCGGCGCTGCAGCCAAGCCCCGCGACGCCGATGATCGTATTGGCGGCCGAGCCGCCGGAAACGATGGTCGAAGGGCCGGTCGCCTTGTAGAGCGATTCGGCGCGCGCCTCATCGATCAAGATCATGCCGCCTTTGTGAAGGCCTTGCTGGCTGAGGAAGTCATCCTCCGCCCGGCTGATGACATCGACAATGGCATTGCCCAGACCCAGCACATCAAAGCGGCAAGCTGACATGGAAATCCCCAGAGAAAGTGGCTTCGCAGCCGAAGGCGGCGCATGGACGCGCCCGAGAAGCGGGATGCGAAAAAGGGGTGACCCTCTTTTCGCATCCCGCTCTAAACTATGAGAATAGATCACCTTTCATGATTTTGGGTCGCCTCGACCCAAAATCATCGTCAACTAGGCAGCTATCAAAGGAAAGCAAATAAAAGCAAGTTCTTTTGGCCTTAAAATAAGGGGAAGGAAGGATCAAATACGACGGTATTTCAACGAAGCAAACTTCCCGCAAAATGTGGCTGCTAAAGACAACTGTTAAGCGGCTTGGCCTGGCTTCGAACCGAAATTCTAAAATCCTTTTCGCCGGATGCTCCGCTCGTTCAGGCGAGCGGCGTGAGAATGAGCGCAAGGTTCTTGACTTGCACCACTCGCATCCGAACGCCGGGGCCGATCTTCTCGGCGTTTACGCTGTCAGCGAGCCGAGCTTGCCATAGCGTGCCCGACCAATAAACATAACCCTCCGTTTTGCTCAGATCGTGCGTGGTCACCAATTCACGCCCGATAAGATCGCTGCTTTGATCTTCCTGAACGTTGGAATTTTGAAACCGCTGCAAAGACCTCCATCCCATAAGTGCTATCAATAAACTGATCACACCCCAGATTGCCAACCCTTCGAGAAGATCCGGCTGCCATCCGAGGACATGGAGAGCACCGCTCTTCCATCTGGAAAGATAGAGAATGCCGCTTGTCGCGAGAGCTCCGATCGCAACGATCATCAAAGGCGATAAGCCAATGAGGAAGACATCAATGCCAAGCAGCGCGAGACCAGCCACGAGGAAGAGTTCGGCCGGATTGCTGAGCAAGACGTCCATCGTTTTATTCCTCCACATCCCTCACTGAACGGGGGGAATGGGGGAGTGATTTGAGGGCATCGAAGGAACAGGCGAGGCGCCCGCGGTCTTGAGAACCCCCATCGCCTTGGCCAGCCAGCCGCTTGGGTCTGCATGATCGCCCATGATGATGAGCGAATTGCCTTGCTTCGCGAGCTTTCCATATTGCTCGAGCGCCGCCTTGGCGACCTCCAGCTGGACAGCTTCGGCCCCCCCGTGTTGATTGATCTGCTCGCGCACCAATCTGATGGCCTCGGCCTGGCCTTGCGCCACATTGATGGCCGCTAGCCGCTGGCCCTCCGACCGCAGAATGGCGGATTGGCGCTCACCTTCCGCACGATTGATCTGAGACTGTTTGATACCTTCAGATTCGAGAACCACGGCGCGTTTGTCGCGCTCGGCTTTCATCTGCCGCTCCATGGAGTCCCGCAGCGACTGCGGCATCCTGATGTCCTTGATCTCGTAGCGGGTGACTTGAGCGCCCCAAGTCTGCGCGGCTTCGGCAACTGCCTTGACGACTTTCTCGTTGATCTCAGCTCTCTGCTCGAACGTCTTATCGAGCTCCATCGAACCAATTGCCGAGCGCATGGTCGTCTGGGCAAGGTTGATAATCGCCCGGCGGATATCGTGGGCGCCATATGCGGCATCCTTGGCGTTCACGATTTTGTAGTAGAGAAAGCCATCGATCGTGACCGTGGCATTGTCCTTTGTGATGGCCTCCTGTGCGGGAACGTCAATGACTCTCTCTCGTAGGTCGAATTCAAAGGCGCCACGCTCGACGAGCGGCCAGACGATATTGATGCCAGCGGTGAGTGTTCGATTATAGCGACCAAGCCGCTCGATGACGATGGTCTCTTGCTGCCGTACAAACTTAACGACTGTCACGGCGGTCAAGAGTGCAAGATAAGCAAGCCAGAATAATGGATGATAGACGAAGCCGACCGGTAAACCGATTGGGTACAGGTTTTCGACTATGGCCAAACCTATGGCAATAAGGCCCGTGAAGAATACGACGGCACCCATAAGTTACTCCCTATGTACATGGCCTCAATTCTTAATTTTAAAAGTCAAGGTATAAAAGGAGTTTCAAAAACATGAGGCTTCGCAAGACAGCGGTTCCGAGTAGGCGCTTACGCCGGCAAGCCCGAAAAAATTTTGGGCCGATGGTCCGGTTTGCCCTCATTGCGGTTCGATGAGTGGAAAGCATTATGACTTGCACAAAACCCCACATGGACCTTTTACCTCATCGACTTAGAGCGAATTCCGTAAAAGTTGGCAGACTTTTGCGACGAGAATTCACTCCAACTTGTTGATCTTGCATGATTTCTATCGCTCGAACGATTCCGTTCGAGCGGAAAGCGCGCTAAGCTGAGTTTGAGAGGCCCACGATGCTGACGGAGTGTTATGCAGTCCAATGCTTTTGGAACCGTTGAAGGGGCCTTGTTGGGGTTCGCTTGACGGCGGGGCGATCACGTCGGATGCGGGCGCCTTGCTGCTTGGGGGGCCGGCCAGAGGATCCGGCTTGTCGGCGAGATATCACCGTCAAATGACGGAGCAAGATATCGGCTCGACCGGCGGAGATTCCGCGCCTCAGAGCGGGATGAGCAAAAGTGTGAAGCGGTTTTGCGCTCGCATCCCGCTCTAAGTTACGAGAATCGATCATGATTCATGATTTTGGATCGATTCGATCCAAAATCATGAATCATGATCTAGCCCGCATATTTGATCGTGCAACCGTAGGGGCGCGTGACCGGATGCGGGACGGGCTTGCCGGCCGCCACGGCTTCAATCGCCTCATGCGCATAGGGTTCGGCTTTCGCGATATCCTCAACGCGGGTGGAAGCAATCGAGTCGGCGCCGCCCATATAGGCGAGCGTGCCGTTGGCGCGGATGATGAAAATATGCGGCGTGGTCTCGGCCCCGTAAAGATGCCCGATCTCGCCTTCCGGATCGAGCAGCACGTGGGCCGGGGCCGCGTTGCGCCTTTTGGTATCTTCATTGGCCTCGGTGGCATCGACAAAGCCCTGCTCGCCAGGCGCCGAGCTCGCGATGGTCAGCCAGACGACGCCAGAAGCCGCGGCTTCGCGCTGGAGTTTCTGCATGGCGCCGCTTGAATACCACTTCCGGACATAGGGGCAGCCCTCATTGGTCCATTCGAGCACGACGGGCTTGCCGTTCAGATCGCGCAGGCGAACCGTTTGTTCATAGCTGTCGGTGCCAATGAAATCCGGCGCGGGCTGGCCAATGTGAAGCTCTCCCGCAAACCCCGGCAGGAGGGTGAGGCTCGCTCCCCCAAGACCCAGGGCCAAACTCACAAGACGCGGTAACGGCTGGGACATCATCACCTCCCCCTTGCACACGCAGAGCTTTGCCCGCCTCGCCTCGGCGCTCCAGCTTCTTCAGCTTCCGGCACGCCCGAGTGCGTCGAGGACGATGCCTGACGTCAAGAGCTGCGGCAGGACGATCGGCTCGCCTCCCCTGGCGGGATAGAATAGATAGAGCGGCACGCCGTCCCGACCATGCTCATGCAGGAGGGCCGAGATGGCGGGATCCGGCCGCGTCCAATCGCCTTTGAGATAGGCGATGTGACGGGCCGCAAAGGCTTGCCGGACCGCGTCAGAAGCCAAGGCGACCCGTTCATTGATTTTGCAGGTGACGCACCAGGCGGCGGTCAAATTAACGAAAACTGGACGTCCTTCGGTGCGAAGCGCCGCGAGGCGCGAGGGCGAATAAGGCTGCGTCTCTTCGGAGGCGGCCGCAATGGACGCCGGCCCGGTTTCAACACCCAGGAGAAAAGCCACGGCGCAAAGCGCGGCAAGCGCGGCAACCGCCTGCCCATAGAGGCGCGCAGCATCCTGCCGGCCTTGCGTCACGCCCAATGCCCAGGCCGCGAGGCCAATCAGAACGAAACCTGCCGACACAGCCAGCACGCCGTCGGGGCCGGCCTCCTGGCTGATGACCCAGAGGAGCCAGGCGGCGCTTGCATACATGGGAAAAGCCAGCGCCTGTTTGAGGATGGCCATCCAGGCGCCGGGCTTCGGCAAGAGACGCACAAGGCCGGGAATGAAGGCGAAAGCCAGATAGGGCGCGGCTAATCCGAGCCCAAGGGCCAGCAAGATCGTGATTGTCGCAGCGGCAGAGGCCGCGAGGGCCGCGGAGATCGCGACGCCCATGAAGGGCGCCGTGCAGGGCGTTGCGACCAGCACCGCGAGGAAACCGGTAAAGAAGCTGCCGGCGAGGCCGCCGCGGCTGGCGAGCCCGGTGCCGGCACCTACGAAGCTTCCGCCGATCTCAAAAACACCCGATAGATTGAGGCCGATCAGCAGGAAGAGGAAGGCCATGGCGCCGACGAAAACAGGCGACTGGAACTGAAAGCCCCAGCCGACGACGGCCCCTGCCGCTTTCAGCAAAAGAAGGAGCGTCCCAAGCCCCGCGAAGGAGACAAGGACGCCCGCCGTATAGGCTGCTGCGTGGCTTCGCACGCGGCCCCTTTCGTGACCCGAAAGCCCCGCGATCGACACCGCCTTGACGGCCAGAATCGGGAAAACGCAGGGCATGAGATTGAGAATGAGGCCGCCGAGAAAAGCAAACAGAAGCAGGGTTGCAAGGCCCATATCGGCCGCCGTCTTCGACGCGGCAGGCGCGGCGCTGCCGGCGAAAGGCGCGGGACCGGCGACTTGTCCTTTCGCCAAGAACCGTGTGTCCGTTGGCGTCGCGGTGATCGCGAGGAAACGCTCTTGGCCTCCGGCATCCTTGATGCACAACACGCCCGGCAACGGCTGATGTGGGTCGAAGCCTTGCGCCGGCTTGAGGGCGAGCGAGAACCTTCCTTCCTCGACCTTGAGGAGCTGCGGCGCAGCATCCTCGATCGAACCCCAATTGTCGGGGAAAAAACTGACCTCTTTTACCAAGTTCGGCGCTATTCCCTCTCCCGAAACGACGAGCATCGCATCCGGCGTGAGTTTGGCAGGATAGGGGGAAGGTCGCGGAATGCGCTGATCGGCGGCCCTGAAAAGGGGGGCTTGCGCCGACGGCGTCGCCGTGCCGCTTGCGATGGCAAGCCGGAGCGTGCCTTCCTCCGGGATGCAGATCTTTTCGCAAATCAGCCAACTTGCCCTGGCATCGATCGTCAATGGCGCCGGCGCTTCAGGCGGCGACACGGTTAGGGGCAGAGTGACCTCACCTTCATAGGAATAGGTCATCACCGGCCCTTCCGGGATGCGAAAGGGGGTGGGCCAGTCGATCTCGGAGGCCGTCGCGCCTGGCGGCAAGGTGAGATCGAGATGCGGCGGCTCGCCGGCCTCGCCGGGATTGCGCCAATAGATGTGCCAGCCCTTCGCCATCTTGAAGCGCAATCCGAGCCGGAAAGCCTGCCCCGGCTCGAAGCCATCGACATTGCTGACCAGCGTCACCGTGGCATGCGGCGTCGTGACGGGCGCGCTCTCAAGCGCTTGCGCGCCCGCGCCGGACATGAGGGCAAAACTCAAGAAAATGATGGTCTTCAGAACCCGGTCGATCATCGCGTCGGAGGCTTCGCAGTTGAAGTTGAGTGCTCCCAAAGGCCTTCGCTCTCTCATTGGCCATTCAGAGAAACTACTTTTATAGTAAAAATATGGACTGTTAAAGCGCTCTCCCTTTCTTGGGGAGTGCTGAAAGGCGAGATAATGTGGGGGAACACTGCGTGCAACCGAGCGCCGACAGAGTTCCCATTGTCTGCCCCGCTCGGTTTAGAGCGGGATGAGCAAAAATCTTAAGCGGTTTTGCGCTCGCATCCCGCTCTAAATAACGACAATCGATCACGCTGATTTTGGATCGACTCGACTCAAAATCATCGTGACCTAGGGGTAAGATCTAATTCACCAGGTTTCGATTCAAAGGCTTGGTCAAGCAAAAGGAGGTCGCGGCACCGCCAGCATGCCGGGCCAGATCGCGGTTTCTGGATAGAGCAGAAGACCGGCACCGGCGAGCGCAATTCCGTAGGGGATGCCGGTCGCCGGATCATGCAGGCGCGTGGCCCATTGGTGCGCGTGAAGGATACCGGGCAGTGGCCATTGCCGCAGACAAAGAATGAACAAGGTCAGCAGCCCGCCGATCACGCCGGCATGAAGGACATAATCGCCGACATGATCGAAACCGAACCAAATGGCGGTCGCGGCGGCCAGTTTGGCATCTCCGCCACCGATCCAGCCTTTGGCGAAGAGAACGAAAGTCAGTGCGAGCATCAACATCCCGCAAGTCAGATTCAGCAGGATGGCCGACGCCGGAACGCCACATGAGCCGGCGAGTGCGAT
>DATJTB010000265.1:0-23691 GCA_035503795.1 Methylocella sp. | reverse complement strand
GGTGGATTTGCACGGCTGAGACATTGACGGCGATCGTTAGGGGCTGGCGCCAGTTCGCAGCTTCCCGGCAGGCCGTTTTGAGTACCCATTCGCCCATCGTATGTATATCACCTGAATCTTCAGCAATGGGAACGAATTCCGCTGGCGAGACCTCGCCCCGAAGGGAATTCCTCCAGCGCAGTAGAGCCTCGAAGCCGATCACTTCCCCGGAACGAATATCCTTCTGCGGCTGGTAGACAAGCCGCATCTCGCCATGCTCAATGGCATCGCGAAGCTCATGTTCAAGAAAGCGGCGCTCCCGCAGGGCGGCGCTCATCGCCGCGTCAAAAAAGCGAAGGGTGCTGCCGCCGGCGTTCTTGGCGTGATAAAGCGCCGTATCGGCGCAGGACAAGAGCGCCGGTCCGTCCATGGCATCATCCGGGCAAATGGCAATGCCGATCGAAGCTGCGATCTCGATGCCGAACCGTTTGCCGCTGTCTCGCAAGGATGTCAAAATGTTCTCGGCGATGCGACTGGCGATATCGGGAGCCGCAATGTCCGGCAGTAGAATGGCGAATTCATCGCCCCCGAGGCGCGCGAGCATCCCACCTTCCTTCAGCTCTTGCGATACGGAGCGGGCAAAGAAGCGAAGGGCGAGATCGCCCGTCGCCTGGCCCAGCACTTCATTGATCTCGCTGAAGCGGTCGAGATCGATATAGAGGACCGCAACGCGCAAGCCTTTGGTCACACCCGCCACCGCCTGATCGAGCCGTTCGACGAAGCCTGACCGGTTCGGCAGGCCGGTGAGCTCGTCATGTCGCGAGAGGAAGCGGATCCGGCTTTCCGACGCCCGGCTGGCCCGCAAGTCGCGGATCGCAACAGCGCGCCGTGGCCGCCCATAGAAATCGATGGTTCTTTGAATGATCTCGACCGGAATGGCCGTGCCGTCATGACGAAGGAGAGCGGTCTCGATCGGCTGGCCCGGATGGTCGGAGATCTTGGCCAGAATGCCTGAATCGGCGAAATATTGGTCAAGCCTCGTGCCAGCCACCGCGCCCGACGGACAGCCGATGAGCTTCGCGAAATGAGTGTTGACAAAGAGGATCTGGTGCTCGTCGCAGATCAGGAGGCTTTCGCAAGCGGCATTGGCCACGCCATGGGCGACCGCAAGCCGGCGGTGCGGTTCGCGAAGCCGGATTGCGGCGAATCCCAGCAAGCCGAGCAGGACGATGGCGCCGATCAGCAAAGGCCAGCCGATAACCCGCAGATCCGGGCGGACAAAAAGAGAATCCATGACGGCGGACATGCGGCTCCACACGGCTGCCACGCAATTTTGCGTGGTCTAGGAGCCTAGGTCGGGAAATTTAAGAATGACGTATTTGGGCTATGGCGAATTGAATCAAATTTTCAGAATTACCGGCGCAATTCCGAGGAAACCTGCTTGCCTCACAGCTGGTCTGGCTCGGCGTTAGCGGATCCGCTTTCATCCAGGCTCCAGCGTGCGACCTCTTTTCCCTGCCCGTCCAGAATCCGGAATCCGTGCGGAAGCGGCTTATGGACGCGCTGCGCGACGGCATTGGCAAACAGGGATTTCGCATGGGTGATGAGTTGCGGCAGATCCGTCATATCGGTCCGCATGCGGTCGAGCACCTCGGGATCACTCCCTTCATTTGATGCACTGAAAAATTCGATCTGAAACATGGCTGCAGCTCCTGGGGAAGGCTCAGCCTTCCATTTAGGAGAAACGGCAAAAGCCGTTTTTTTTTCTTTTAATAGAAGAGAGATGGCTGTTACCCGCTCTCATATTTGCAGTGGAATTTTGAACTCAATTTTTCAAGCTTGGTAGCCCCAGAGGCGCATGGATCGTCACCGTTCGACGATGAGCGCCGTGGGCGGCAACGCACGGCGTTTTGCGCCAATCAGCTTGCGCCGGTTATCCCGCTCTAACGCTTGGCATCGGTCTAATCGATCTCCGGACTGCCGATCGAGAGGAGCAATAGCCCGTCTCCTTCCGGTTCTGTCATGCTCGTCCATATGCCTTCGGGACGTAGTGTAAATTAAATAGGGCGCTGAAACAACGGCGCCTGACCATCGCTTAAAACCTCTCGCCTCGTTACACGGCCGATGGAATCTTGCCCCGGCCGACACAGGAATAGGCAAAGCCGCGCCTTTCCATTTCCTCTGGATCATAGATATTGCGCAGGTCAACCATGATCGGCTCGTTGAGCGCGGCCATGATCCGATCGAGGTCGAGGGCGCGAAACGCATCCCATTCGGTCACGATGACGAGCGCATCCGCTTTCTCGCAGCAGGAATAGGGATCGTAAAAGAAGGTCAGGTCACCGAGAATGAGGCGGGCCTGGTCCATTCCTTCCGGATCGAATGCGTTGATCTTCGCCCCATTGTCCTGCAGCGCGGTGATGATCGAGATAGCCGGCGAATCGCGCATGTCATCGGTGTTGGGCTTGAAGGTGAGGCCGAGGACGGCGATGGTCTTGCCCCGCACGCTGCCGCCACAGGCCGCGAGGACTTTGCGGGCCATGGCCCGCTTGCGCCGGTCATTGACCGCAGCGACCTCTTCGACGATGCGGATCGGCGTGCCATGATCCTGGGCGGTCTTGATCAGCGCCTGCGTATCCTTCGGAAAGCAGGAGCCGCCAAAACCCGGGCCCGCATGCAGGAATTTGGCGCCGATCCGTTTGTCGAGGCCGATCCCGCGGGCAACATCCTGCACATTGGCACCGGCCATTTCGCAAAGATCGGCGATTTCATTAATGAAGGTGATCTTGGTCGCCAGAAAGGCGTTCGCCGCATATTTGGTCAGTTCGGAGGTGCGGCGCGTCGTGAAGACGAAAGGGGCCTGGTTGAGATAGAGCGGCCGGTAAATCTCCCGCATCACATTTTCGGCTCGCTTGTCCTCCAACCCGATGACGATCCGGTCAGGCCGCTTGAAATCGTCGATGGCGGCGCCCTCACGGAGAAACTCCGGATTGGAAACGACCGCGAAATCGGCATCGGGCCTTGTTTCGCGAATGACGCGCTCGACCTCGTCGCCAGTGCCGACCGGAACGGTGGATTTCGTCACCACGACGGTGAAGCCTTTGAGTCCTTCCGCAATCGCCCGAGCCGCCTGATAGACAAAGGAAAGGTCGGCATGGCCGTCGCCCCGCCGAGAGGGCGTGCCGACGGCTATGAAAACGGCCTCGGCGCGATCCATGGCGCTTGCCAGATCGGTCGAAAAGAAAAGTCGGTGCTGACGCACATTGTTACCCACGAGCTCCTGCAGACCGGGTTCGTAGATCGGCATCTTGCCAGAATTGAGTTGGTCGATTTTCTGAGCGTCGGTATCAACGCAGATGACGGTGTGGCCGAAATCGGCAAGGCACGCTCCTGACACAAGCCCCACATAGCCGGAACCGATCATTGCGATGTGCATGAATAACTCCCTGAAAAACCCTTAAAATGCGACGATGACAGGGTCGGCCGGAGCGGACCGTCCTGCACAGCCGGCCACGGTTTGGCATGGGCTGTTCATAAATTCCGACCCGGGCCTATTGAATCGTCCGTTTACCTACCGGGACGTCTTTTTCAAGGCAAACCACAGGCAATGATTATCATTTAAGACGGTCGTCATTAGCAAATCGAGTTATCAAGGCCTATGTCATCAGAATGTATTGAAGAACATCCTGAACGTCACATCGACAGGAAGAAATGAATCCCGTTCTTCAGCCTGATCTTTGTATCCTTGGCGGTGGCGCCGGCGGGATCTCCTTGGCCGTGGCCGCGGCCTCGCAAGGCCTCTCCGTCGTCCTCGTT
Organism: Methylocella sp.; assembly: GCA_035503795.1. Taxonomy (GTDB): domain Bacteria; phylum Pseudomonadota; class Alphaproteobacteria; order Rhizobiales; family Beijerinckiaceae; genus Methylocapsa. The sequence continues at coordinate 19,896 of DATJTB010000265.1, read as the reverse complement.
GAGAAAGCTCAGCTGGGCGGCAGCCATCTCACGCGCACGCTCCCGCTTCAGGCCCTTATCGCCGCCAGCCGGGTCGCGCCGCTGGCTACTGTCGATACGTCGGCAGGGACGCCGACGCGCCTCGATTTTCACGCAACCCGCGAAAAAATGGCCGCAACGCTTGCCCGATCTGCGGCCGAATATTCGCAAAAGCGTCTTGAAGCCCTGAATGTGAGCGTCATTCGTGAGGCTGGCCGGTTTACCGGCAAGGATCGACTCACGGCCGGCCACTCGACCATTGCTGCCCACCGTTTCGTCATCGCAACCGGCGCAGTGGAAAAGTCCCTGGCCATTCCAGGGCTTGAACTGGTTCGGCCGCTCGATTGCGCCGCTCTCTGCACCTTGTCAGCGCCACCGCGCCATTTGATCCTTCTTGGTTCTGACCCGACGGGTCTAGCCCTGGCACAGGCACTACGTGCTTTCGGATCCGAGGTGACAGTCTTGGCAGAGAGCCAGATCCTGCCGCAGGAAGATGAAGAACTCTGCACGCCGGTCCGACTCCATCTGCTTCGCACGGGCGTAAATCTCCATGAAAATGTGCGGGTCACCAGGATCGAACCGCGCAAGTCGAGCGTGCGTCTCTTCCTGGCCTGGAGCGGTTCCGAGAAGCTGATCACGGGTTCTGATCTCCTCATTGCAGCCGGTCGAATGCCACTGGTGGAGGGGCTGGGGCTCAAGGACGCAGGCGTGCGCTATACCCGTCAAGGGATCGAAACCAGGGCCGACTTTCTGACGAGTAATCGCCGCGTTCATGCCATCGGCGCTTGCGTCCGAGAGTGTCCGCAAGACGGCGCCGCCGAACAGCAGAGCTGGCTTGTTCTGCGATCGATTTTAGGCTTGCCTCAGCCCTTAGGGCTGGGGCAAGCTGTTGCAAAGGTGATTCCGACGGATCCCCCAATCGCGATAGCGGGGCTTTCGGAAGAGCATGCCAGATTGACCGAGCGCCGCCTTCACGTCATGCGCTGGCCTCTGCCTGAGACGGATAAAGGGCGCCTGGAGCCGGAAATCCACGGTCATGTCAAGCTTCTGGCGAATTCGCGGGGAAGACTTGTAGGGGCCGGCATTGTGGGCCGGGGAGCAGAGGAATTGATCCACCTTTGTTCTCTTGCCCTATGGAAAGGCATGACCGCTAGCGATATAGCTTCTATAATGATAGCTTATCCATCGCTGGCCGATGCGGTACGCCGCGCATGCTGGGCAATGCCCGCTCAAAAACAAGAATGGGTTTTCAAGCGGAACATGCTGCTTTTCGGCCATTGGGTCGCTGAGCGGCTGAAAGGGGAGAGGAACCGTCGCGAGGGATTGTCATGAGTGATCTCGTTATGCCTCCAGGCAGCGGCAGCCTGAGATCGTCAGCGGCCGATCGAGTTCGCAAAAATCCCCGGCCGGTGCGCTTCGGCCTTGCGACCCGGGTCCTTGTCCTTGTCACGGCTTTTGTGATGGCGGCGGCGGCGATGGTATATGTGCCGGCGATCGACACGTTTCGCGAAAATTGGCTGCGCAATCGTCTTAGCGCCGCTTACACTGCGGCCCTCGTCTTGGATGCCGCGCCAAAAGCCATGTTGCGGCCCGAGCTTTCGCGGGAGCTTTTAAACAGCGTTGGGGCCTCTATCATCGTCCTCAACAAGAACGGCAGCAAGAATGTTCTCGCCGCCTCTGATCTGCCGAGCAAGGTCGATGAAGTCTTCGATTTCCGCGAGCCGGCCTTTCTGCCTTCGCCGGCGGCCCTCGCCACATTGATCTCGCCGCCCGGTCGGTTCATCACCGTAATTGGCGAAGCGCCCATGGTCGGCGAATCGATTGCCATCACCATGAGCGAGGCGCCACTTATCAAGGATATGCGAGCTTATTCCGTCAGGCTTCTGCTGCGGACCCTCGTCATGTCGGCGGTCGTCGCTATCCTCGCCACCATCGCCATCCATTTCATGGTCTTGCGGCCGGTCCGGCGGCTCACCACCAGCATCAGTGACTTCGGTGCCAATCCGGAAAATGTCTCGCACATCATCGTGCCCTCTGCCGCGAGTGACGAACTCGCCTATGCCGAGGCGGAGCTCGCAATCATGCAGGGCTCCCTGGCGCGAGAGCTCAACGAAAAGAAGCATCTGGCAGCGCTTGGACTTGCCGTCGCCAAGATCAATCATGACATGCGCAATATGCTGGCCTCGGCCCAGCTTATGTCTGACCGCCTCGTCAACGCCGAGGATCCGCTGGTCCAAAAACTGGCGCCAAAGCTAGTCGCTACGCTCGACCGGGCCATCCGCTTCTGTCAGGCTACCCTGACCTATGGCCGAGCGGTCGATGATCCGCCGCAACCCGTGCGGTTTTCGCTCGCCGGACTTGTCACCGAAGCGATGGAGATGGTCCGGCTCGATGCCGCGGCGGGAGAAATCGACTTCGTCAATGCGGTAGCGCCTGATTTTGACGTCTTTGCCGATCAGGAGCAAATGTTCCGAGTTTTGATGAATCTCATACGGAATGGCGCGGAAGCGCTCGAAACCATGAAGATACCGACCGGCCGGGCGAAGCGGATCGAAGTGACAGGCCGGTTCGACGATGGAAATGCCATCATTGATGTCGCCGATACCGGACCCGGCGTGGCGCCGAACGCAAGGACCAAACTGTTCATTCCATTCAACTCCAGCCGGTCAGGTGGGTCCGGGCTTGGCCTGGTGATCGCCAACGATCTCGTGAAGGGCCATGGCGGGACGATTACGCTGGTGAGCGTTTCCACGGATGAGATCAACGGCTCGCGGTTCCGGATTACTCTGCCGCAGCCGGAGAGCCAAGTAGCCCGGCCATGATCGGGCGGCCGGAAGGGCAAGCTCCTCGATCAGCGAAGGAGAGACTCGTCCTCGAATGGCAAACATAAGGACGCAGGCATAGAGTTCGGCCTGACGTCGGTTTCACAGAAATCCCGCTCAAGTTTTTCGTGTCGATCACGATTCATGATTTTGGGTCGATTCGATCGAAAATCATTGTGATCTAGAACATCAAAACAGGGTTCGGCTACTGATCGCGGCGCTCAGCGTCCCTTCATCGAGATAATCCAACTCGCCGCCGACCGGCACGCCATGCGCGAGGCGGGTGATCCTAACCTTGCAATCAGCCAAAAGCCCAGTGACATAATGGGCGGTCGTCTGCCCATCGACCGTGGCATTGAGCGCCAATATGACTTCCCCGATCTGATTCGCAGCCACTCTTTGGGCCAGGGTCGAAAGGTTCAAATCCTTAGGGCCGATACCATCGAGCGGGGACAAGGTTCCGCCGAGGACATGGTAGGAAGCGCGCAGGATATTCGCCCGTTCCAGCGCCCAGAGATCGGCGACCGTCTCGACGACAATCAGCGTGCTGCGATCCCGTCGCTCATCCCTACACAAAGTGCAGGGGTTACATGTATCAACATTGCCACAGATTCGACAGGTGACGATCTTCTCACAAGCGATATTGAGCGCGCCAGCGAGTGGCACTAGAAGCTCCTCGCGCTTGCGGATGAGATGCAACGCGGCGCGGCGTGCCGAGCGTGGCCCGAACCCCGGCAACCTCGCCAAGAGATGAATAAGCCGCTCGATCTCAGGACCGGCAACGCGATCGCCCATCGGCCTTATACCTCAAAACTGTTGCGCAGACCGTCTCATTGCGATCGTGAGCCGAAGCAATCCAAAGCCGGCGCAGGATGGCTTCGTCGCGGAGCTTATCACGGACCAGCGAAGCTGGACCCATTGGCTCATCGTAATGATGGCACAGTTGGGTCCTCCCTACAGCATTTTCCAGCGAACACCGGTTCGCGTTGAGAAAATGCGACAAATCAAAAAGCTAGAGCCGTTTCCCGATTCAATTGAAGCAGGAAACGGCTCTAGATCACGATGATTTTGGATCGAGTCGATCCAAAATCATGAATCGTGATCGATTCTCGCAATTGAGAGCGGGACGCAAGCGCAAAACCGCTTCACACTTTTGCTCATCCCGCTCTAGAAAGGCAGCTTAAGGCCCGGCGGCAGGGGAAGACCAGCAGTGAGGCCCTTCATTTTCTCCTCGGTCAAACGCTCGGCCTTCTTGCGGGCGTCTTCATGAGCGACGACGATCAAATCCTCAAGAATCACTTTCTCATCGGCCTTGAGGAGCTGGTCGTCGATTGCCACCCCCTTCATCTGGCCCTTGGCGTTGAGCGTCACACGCACCATGCCGCCGCCGGCCTGGCCCTCGACATCGAGCCGTTCGAGTTCGGCCTGCAATTCCTGCATCTTGGCCTGCATTTCCTGCGCCTGCTTCATCAGGCCGAACATATCACGCATGGGATTTTCCTCGGGTGCAAGAGCCTGAGCCAAAAAACGCCAGCTCAAAGCTCGTCTTCAATTGCAAGGCTATCGTGAAATTCAATCTCGTCACTTCCATTCACGAGAGGCGGTTCTGGCACGGGTTCGATCGGCCTCACCGCGATGATTTCGGCACCTGGAAAGGCGGCAAGCACGCTTTGCACCAGAGGTTCGGCCGATATGCCAGACAGAGTTTCGCTTTTCCTTGCCTCTTCCTGCTCCTTGAGGCTTGGGCGACCTTCCGTGCTTGATACGGCAACGATCCAGCGGCTCCCCGTCCATTCCTGCAAGCGACGGGCAATCGTCGGGGCCAGCTGCGGCGAGGCACCGGGTTTGAGGGAAAATTCGATTCTTCCCGGCTCAAACCGGACAAGCCGCACATCCCGTTCAAGCGCAAGCTTCATTTGAATGTCACGATGTTCGCCAGCCAGAGCCACCAGGTCTTCGAAACAGGATAGACGCGAAGTAGGCGACGGTCGTGCTCCTTGCGCAGCCGGAGCCAGAGCGGTTTGGCTCAATGTAGGGATCGCCGTGCTGCTTGCCTGAGGAATTTTCTCCGGCAAAGACCTCCCCGGGATATCGCAGCTCGGCTGCGCGGTCAGCTTTCGCAAAGCCTCATCCGGTGTCGGTAGATCGGCGGCATAACCGATCCGCACCAGGACCATATCCGCGGCGGCCAGCGGGCGCGGGGATTCCTTCACCTCACGCAAGCCCTTAAGCAGGAGCTGCCAAGCGCGGGTCAAGACCGGCATCGAGAGCGACGCAGCAAAATGCGATCCGCGCTCGCGCTCATCCGGCGTCAGAACGTGATCTTGCGCAGCCTCCGGAACGAGCTTCAAGCGGGTGACGAGGTGGATGAAATCCGCGAGAGCTGCCAGCACCTCAGCCGGATCCGCCCCGCAGTCATAGAGCTCCTTCAGGAGGTTCAGCGCCGACCCCATCCGTCCGCCCATCAGGGCTTCGAAGAGATCGATAACCCGTCCGTGATCGGCAAGACCGAGCAGCCCCCGCAAGGCCTCAGCCGTAACGGTCACGCCGGAAGGCATCGGGCCGGAACCCTGGGCGATCGCCTGATCAAGGAGAGAAAGCGCATCGCGCACCGAGCCCTCCGCCACCCGCGCAATGAGACTCAAAGCCTCGGGCTCGATCGTCACATTCTCCCTTTCGCAAATCATGGCGAGATGGGCCGTGAGCACGCCCGCTTCGACCCTGCGCAAATCGAATCTCTGGCAGCGCGATCGCACGGTGACCGGCACCTTCTCGATCTCTGTCGTCGCAAACAGGAATTTGACGTGATCCGGTGGCTCTTCCAGCGTTTTCAAAAGACCGTTGAACGCCTGCTTCGACAGCATGTGCACTTCATCGATGATATAGACTTTGAAGCGCGCCATCACCGGCTTGTAGCGGGCGCTCTCGATGATCTCGCGCACATCATCGATGCCCGTATGAGAGGCAGCATCCATCTCGATGACGTCGACATGGCGGGATTCGATGATCGCCTGGCAATGCACGCCAAGCACCGGCATATGGATCGTCGGGCAGCTCATCCCAGGACGCCCGCCGCTCGCAGCGAGCTCGTAGTTGAAGGCACGCGCCAGAATGCGCGCCGTCGTCGTCTTGCCGACCCCTCGCACGCCGGTCAGAATATAGGCTTGATGAATCCGGCCAAGGTCAAAGGCGTTTGACAGCGTCTTGACCATTGCCTCCTGGCCGATCAGATCTTCAAACCGCGCCGGGCGGTATTTTCGGGCCAGAACACGATAGGGCATTGCCGGCGCCGATTCCTTCGTCGCCTCGAAGACGAAGCCCGCCTCATCTTGATCTTGGGGTGGCTGTTCCATCAGCAGGAAGAAGGGTCCAGCACGGGATTGTGCGCGTTTCTCTCGATGGCTCAGCTCGGCCTTCGCTTGCGCCGCTCCGATAGTGGGAGGCTGGACAGAGACCCGCCCGGTCTCGTTAGGGCTGCTTCCTTCCGGACCTGACCCGGTTGGCGAGTGGTGCGTCCACCGCCAACCTCCCAACCTCTATTTGGACCAAACCGGGATTTTTCGCAACCGTGGCGAAGGTAGATCCGCGTCGACGGAAATTCGTCTACCTACGGGTGCGCCTTTTTCTAGAGCGGGATGAGCAAAACTGTGACGGTTTTGCGCTCGCATCCCGCTCTCAATTACGAGAATCGATGTTCATGATTTTGGATCGAATCGATCCAAAATCATGAACGTGATCGATCTAGCGAAGTGAGAGCAGAGGCCCGCGCATCGGGCTGCCGAACGCTTGGCGCGACCCTATCCGGCCCGAGCGGCTCGGGTGGCGCCTCGTTACAATCGCCACCATGAGCGAAGACTTACTTGGACTTGCGGTCAAGACAGGCGCACTCGAGTTCTCAACGCATATCGAGCGCGGCCTTTGTCGTGAGCGTTCCATTTGCATGTCCGCCGCGGCAAGTGCACAGCGAGGCCCGGCCTGCCGCATCTGTCTCGGCAAACCCGTTTCTTCGACGAGACCTTAAGCTACCCGCCTTCGATCTCAAGAGCGAAGTCGATATTGCCACGCGTTGCATGGCTATAGGGACAAATTTTTTCGTGGGTTTCCTGCACGAGTGGACGCGCTTCATCGACTGAAAGCTTCGGAATTTTTACATGCATCTTTACGGCAATACCAAAGCCGCCGCCATCGCGAGGACCGACGGACGTGTCACAGGTCACCACAGCGCCTGAAACATCCAGCTTGTGTTGGCGCGCCACGAATTCCAGCGCACCGCCAAAGCACGCCGCATACCCAGCGGCGAAAAGATGTTCGGGCGTTGTCGTGTGGGGCAAGCCAGGTCCGCCCATTTCCTTGCGGACCGAGAGGTCGACGCTGACGGAATGATCTGTCGTCTCTGAATGCCCATTGCGCCCACCGGTGTTGACCGCGGTCGCCGTAACGAGTGGTTTGATGGTGTAAACAGCCACGCGAATTCTCCTTTAGTGTCATATCACGATGATTTTGGATGGAATCGATCCAAAATCATCGTGATCAATTCTCGTAATTTAGAGCGGGATGCGAGCGCAAAACCGCTTCACACTTTTCCTGATCCCGCTCTAGATCAGAGCTTTGCCATCTTCGCAAATAGGTAACGAGCAGCGTGCCACAGAGTCTCACGGTGGAAGAGCGAGGATGGCGAACAAGGCCCGTCAGCCGATGAACCCAATCGCACGCGCAACGATGGGTGACAATTCAAGGCGCCAGATACGCGATGTAGGAGCAACCCTGAAACCCCAATTTCGGCTGCGTTCACCGATGGATCCCTCAGATTGGGCCCATTATTCCGAGGAGCTTGAACTGTCGCGCTGCAGCCGCCTCTCAGCCGCCGGAAGTCGGTTCCGTTTGCGGGGCCGCTATAGGTGAAGCGCTACCAAGCACGTTGAAGCGCGCCTTTTGTTCATCGGTCAACGAGTTGTAGAAATCCGCTAGCTTCGGTTGCACAATCTTGGCCGCCCCTGCGAGGGCATCGAGGCGCTTGCTCAAGGCATCGAGGCGGCCTGCCATTGTCTCCGGCACTTGGGCCGGGCAGGAATCGGTAAGGCTCACGGCAGCTTTAAATGAGGCCGATTTGAGCGCGTCGAAAGCGGCATTCTGCGCTTCCGTCGGCTTGATCAGCGCCTCGATGCGCTGCACCGGCAGTTGCGTGAAGTTTTCCGTTTGCTGCCGGCACAAATTGCCGAGATCCTCAGCCGGCGAAGTTTCTTGGGCCACTCTGTGCCGGGGGTGCCGGGTCCGCGAGCCGAGGGCATCGAAGCGGGCTTTCTGCTCTTCATCGAGAGAATCATAAAGAGCAGTCAGCGGCGGTCGAAGCACCTGCAAAGCCTTATTCATCGCTTGGATGCGGTTCACAACGGCATCGAGCCGCGTGACCGGCGTCAGCGGGACTTCCGTCGGGCAAGAAGAGTGCAGGATGCTTTCAGCCTGAGTGGACGTCGACTCAAGATTATCCAGCAGGCCAACTTGCGCTTCAGTCGGTCGGATTGCCCGTTCGATCTCATCAAAGGGTAAGCTCAAGACGCCGGGTGCAAGGCCAGCGCAGGCCGGGGCTGTGTTGAGGCCCGTTTGAGGATGGGCATGCGCGACGGAGCGAGACGCATATAGCCGATGGTTACGATAATGACGCCCGCCCTCAGAGGAGCTGTAATCAGAGGCGCCATAGTAGGGATACCCCCCGGCATAAAGGGACTGGCCGTAAACATCGAATAATGGATAGCCGCCATAGCCATAGAGGTTGTAACCGGCATAGGGGCCATAGGCGTAATAAGGCGAGAACAAAGGCCCTGGCCAAAAAATGCTCGTCAGCAGCAAGTCGGCGCCATAGGCGAAGAATGGATCATAGAAAGCATAAGGCCAGAGGGCGAACGTCAGAGCATCGCCATAAAAGAAAGGCCAAAAGACCGGGCCTTCCCAAAAGCCCCACCCACTCCCCCAATCGTTCCAGCCGGCACCCCCAAAATTGTTGCCCCAGTTGTTCCATCCAGCTCCTGTGCCGAAGGCGTTGCGATTAAATCCGTGCGAAGCGAAGCTCCGGACACCTTGGAGCCGGCCATGCCCGCCGAATCCCCGATGGGCAAGAGCAGCGCCACCAAGCCCATGAGCTGCTAAGGCTGCGTGGCCAAAATGGCCGCCGCCGAAATGCCGTCCCGCGAAATGGCCGAAATGGCTGTGGGCGGCATGGAAATGCCTTCCGCCCAAGGACCTGCCGGCAAAATGTCGACCGCCAAAGCGCATGCCGCCGAAGTGACGTCCCCCAAAGCCGCCGAAGTGGCCAAACCCTCCAAAATGGCCGAAACCTCCGAAACCGCCAAAATGACCGCCGCCAAAGTGGCCGAACCCTCCGCCAAAATGACCACCGCCAAAGTGACCGCCGCCCCCAAAATGACCGCCACCACCCGCGCGGAAAGCCTGAGCGTCACCCTGCATGCCGGGTATGACGCTCGGCGTGAGCGAGATCGTACAACCCAAAAGCAACGCTGTGAGAAGTTTCATCCCACGGATCAAAGCGCTTTTCCTCCTCTACCCCTCCACCCACCATGCTTCCCTGTCGCGATGTCTGCTAACGCGCACACCATTCTGCTTGTTCCGTGAATTTTAGCTATCTCCGGGGATGCTTAATGAGCCGGATGCGATGACAACCGCTTGTGAGCGAGAGCACGGCCGCTCTCGGGGACGACGTCATAACACTTACGCTTGATGTTAGAGCGAATTCCGCAAAAGTTGACAGACTTTTGCGACGAGAATTCGTTCCAGTATTGATCTTGCAAGATTTCTGATCACTCGAACGATTCCGCTCGAGCGGAAAGCGCGCTAAGTTAAGGGTTTTCGCTTTGCCCTTGTTGAATGGCCGCCGCGCTGCCAAGAGAGATGTCATTTCTCGCAGAGCATGGACCAGAAATGGGGGTCCGCCTTTGGGGACGTCCCACTCATCCACCACCTTGAAACCGAGCTTTTGATAGAGCGCCACATTGGCGTCTTTGGCGGTTTCGACGGACATGTTTGCCGATCGGCCAAGGCCCGCGCGGATGGCGGCCCCGCCCAAGCCCTTATCTTGACGCGTGGGGCGCACGGCAAAGTGGCGATACCAATAGCGATTCCACTTGGGATAATGGGATAATGCGCTTCCATGGCGTGTGAGACGGCTGGGACGCGGCCGAGCGCGGAGCCAAAAGCTCGAATAGCCCGGACCCGACAAGAGAGTTTCCGCTAGACTTGGATGCGCTTTGCCGGGCGCTCGCCACAATGTGACCGCCTGCAGATTTGAGTTCGCAAGATCGAACCGGCGACGAGATCATTTCTCACGATGATGTCGAACAGCTTCGGCAGTTGCACGGGATCGGGGAGGATCCGGCTGAAAGCCAGCTCCCCTGCAAGGCGGATGATAAGGTTTCACGAGCTCGGTCCGCTCCGCAAGACAGCCCTGGTAAATCGATCGATCCCTACTTCTGCCCTGCCCCAACTCAAATGATGCAGGTGAGAGCCACGATTGCGAGGTTCGCTTAAGTTGGCGAGCTTAGATCAGTGAAGGATTGGGGCGACCCATAGACAGTGAGGTCATTAAGAACGAGACGTCCTTTTCAATATCGAGATAAGCCTTACGGCGCTCCCCCAAATCGCCATTTTTGACGGCTGACGGGAGGGGCCTCAAAATGCCCCACCCTGGATCTGCTTTCACGAGAATGAAGGAATGAGGACGAATCTAGGCCTTTTCAAGCTTGACCACGACGTCACCATCGAGAACCGGCGTGTGGGGGCTTATTCTGCGGAACTCATCCAATGCGGCTTTGACGCCGGTCGATAAATCACCCGGCTTGGGAACATCGATGTTGACAGAAAATACATCGACGCCTTGCTTGAGAACCGTTACTTTCAAAATCGCCATCGAATCTTCCTTTAAGTTGCAACATCGCCTCCCAAATCGGATCTCGCCTGGGAAAAGTCAATACAAACAAATTTCAAGGCTGAGACACCACAGCACCTGCAAGGTTCGAGCGGAGGCGCGGTCCCTTTCACGCTTCAAGCCGCTTGCTTTAGGCGTCTTCCGTGCTGCGAACGGGCCCCGCGCGTCATCTTATCCTTACCTGCGCCCCAAAAGCACTCTATCGGTCTCCCTCGACTCCCTCAAAGAGGGAGCATCGCATCGCCCTGTTCTCGATGCCACAATGGGTTTTGTGTGGAAGGGCCGCGCTTCACCGTCAAGCCCTACCCCAAATTGAGCGCGTCGAAGAAATCATTCCCCTTGTCATCGATGATGATGAAGGCGGGGAAATTCTCGACCTCGATCCGCCAGATCGCTTCCATTCCGAGCTCAGGATATTCCAAGACCTCGACCTTCCTGATGCAATCCTTGGCGAGCCTGGCTGCCGCGCCGCCAATCGAGCCGAGATAAAAGCCGCCATGGCGGGCGCAAGCCTCGCGCACCACCTTGGCGCGATTGCCCTTGGCAAGCATGACGAGCGACCCGCCCCGCGCCTGGAACTGATCGACATAGGAATCCATCCGCCCAGCCGTCGTAGGGCCGAAGGAGCCAGAGGCAAAACCTTGTGGCGTTTTCGCGGGACCGGCATAATAAATGGGATGATCCTTGAAATAGGACGGCATCTCGCCGCCGACCTGCAACCGCTCACGGATCTTCGCATGGGCGAGGTCGCGCGCAACGATCATCGGGCCGCTGAGCGACAGGCGCGTCTTGATCGGATGGTATGAGAGCGTCGCGCGGATTTCCGCCATCGGCCGGTTGAGATCAATCGCAACCACCGCGCCGCCGAGTGCGCTTTGATCGATCGCCGGCAGGTATTTCGCGGGATCATGCTCCAATTCTTCGAGGAAGATGCCCTCGCGGGTGATTTTGGCCTGCGCCTGTCGATCGGCCGAGCAGGAGACGCCGATACCGATCGGCAGCGAGGCGCCGTGCCGAGGCAGCCTTATGACTCTCACATCATGACAGAAATATTTGCCCCCGAATTGCGCGCCGATACCCAGATTCTGTGTCAGCTTGAAGATTTCCTCTTCGAAGGCAAGGTCGCGGAAGGCATGGCCGTCCTCGCCGCCCATGACCGGCAGGCTATCGAGATATTTCGTCGAGGCGAGCTTGACCGTCTTCAGATTGAGTTCGGCCGACGTGCCGCCGATCACAATGGCAAGGTGATAGGGCGGGCAGGCGGCCGTGCCGAGTGTCAGGATCTTCTCTTTAAGAAAGCCGAGGAGCCCGTTATATGTCAGAAGTGACGGCGTGGCCTGATAAAGAAAGGTCTTGTTGGCCGAACCGCCTCCCTTGGCGATGAACAGGAATTTATAGCTCTCCTCACCCTCCGCATAGATTTCGATCTGCGCCGGCAGATTGGTCCTGGTGTTCCTCTCCTCGAACATGGAGAGAGGCGCGAGCTGGGAATAGCGCAAATTCCTTCGCTCATAGGCGTCGCTTATGCCTTCGGCGAGCGCGCTTTCGTCGGCTCCATCGGTGAGGACGAAGCGCCCCTTCTTGCCCATGATGATGGCCGTGCCGGTATCCTGGCACATCGGCAAAATGCCGCCAGCCGCTATATTGGCGTTCTTCAAGAGATCGAAGGCGACGAATTTATCATTGCCGGTTGCCTCCGGATCTCCCAGGATCCTGGCAAGCTGGGCAAGATGTGCGGGGCGCAGCAGATGGTTGATGTCGATCAGCGCCTGCTCGGCAAGAAGCCGCAGCGCCTCGCGATCGACTTGCAGGAAGACGTGCGGCCCATAGGTTTCTACCCGCACGCCCTCTGAAGTGAGCTTGCGGTAAGGTGTCTCATCCTTGCCGAGTGGAAACAGAGAGTGATACTGAAATGACATGGCGAGCGGGTCTTCCGGCTTTGTGAACAGAACGGGACGCGAAACGGATGACCTGTTCTTCGCTTGGATCCTCAAATCTGTCGAATCGGTCACGATGTTCATGATCGAAGATCATCGTGATCTGAGGTCAGAGTATCGCTTTTCGCGAGCCTCGTCGTGATTGGCAAGCTGAAAGTCCAGGCCCGTGCAGTTTCCTTTTCCGCTCCTTGTTTGCGACATTGGCGGCACGCATGTCCGCTCGGGGCTAGCAGTGGCGCCGGGCGCGCCGCTGCATCTCGGCCCGTTGCTTAAGACGGGAAATTTTCCAGGGCTCGAAGCGGCGCTGGTCGCGATCGGCGCAGCCACCGGAATGAAACCGAACTCACTGATTGCCTGCGCCGCTGGTCCGGTCGAGGGGCGGACGGTCAAAATGACCAATGCCAATTGGTGGATCGACGGCGAAAAGGTCGTGGCCGCGGCCGGCATCGAGCAAGGGTTGCTTCTCAATGATTTTGAAGCTCAGGCCTTCAGCCTGGCAGTGCTCGATGAGCGACTTGTCCGGCCGATCGGACCTATTGAAAAAGGGCCCGGTGTCGAACTTATCATGGGGCTTGGCACAGGACTTGGCACGGCCGCCTTGATCAGGACGGAAGGTCGCGCCCTGGTGCTGCCGAGCGAAGCCGGCCATATGGATTTGGGACCGGTCGGACCGCAGGAAGAAGCCTTTTGGCCAGCGCTCGACAGGACGCCACTCGGACGAATATGCGTCGAATCGTTGCTTTCCGGCTCTGGCCTTTTCCGTCTTCATCTGGCTCGCTGCAAGACGGAGGGAAAGGTGGTGCGCGTCAGCGATGAGGTGGCGCTGATTGCGCAGGCGACGGCCGATCCGCAGGGCGAGGAGGGGACCAGCTTGCGGCTGTGCTGGAAGCTCACGGCGCGGGTCGCGGGCGATCTGGCCCTCGCCTTCCTCGCCAAGGGCGGTGTAACCCTGGCGGGGGGCATCCTCCCGCGGATCTGGCCGTTCTGCAATCCCGATCAATTCCGCGCCGCTTTCGAAGACAAGGCGCCCTATGGCGCTCTGATGCGCACCATCGGCACGAGGCTGATTACCTCCGAGGCAGCCGTCCTCCACGGCATGGCTGCGATTGCCGCAGCGCCACAGAATTATGCCATCGATTATCAAAGCCGTGCTTGGCGGTGAAAACCGCCGTGAGGCTTTCGGTTTCTGGGCCTCGCAGGAAGACAGAGCGTTATCAACTCCGTGATAGGCAAGCCCGCGGCAGCGCCTTAGGTGTTCTCCCATGACCGTAAGCGCCACAAGTCCGCTCAACCGTCATTTTGGCGCGAGCACCATGATCATCTGACGGCCTTCCATGGATGGTTCGGCCTCAACCTTGGCGATGTTTCCGGTCTCGCTCTTGACCCTCTCAAGCAGGCGAAAACCTAGTTCCTGATGCGCCATCTCGCGGCCGCGGAATCGCAAAGTGACCTTCACCTTGTCGCCTTCCTCGAAAAATCGGCGTACCGCCTTCATTTTCACACCGTAATCATGATCATCAATGCCAGGGCGCAGCTTGATTTCCTTGATCTCGACGATCTTTTGTTTTTTCCTCGCTTCGGCGGATTTTTTCTGTTCAAGGAAACGGAACTTCCCGTAATCTAGGATCTTGCAGACGGGAGGACTGGCCGAGGGGACGATTTCGACAAGATCGAGGCCCGCTTCTTCGGCCAAATGATAGGCGTCATGAACTTCGACGACGCCTTGATTCTTGCCTTCGGCATCGATGAGCTGAACTTGCGGTGTCTGGATTTCCCGATTTATGCGTGGACCGTCCTTCTGCGGGACGGATGTGGCTTTCATTGGACGGCGAATGGCTCGTTCTCCTTTGAGGACATATCGAACCCGACAGAAATGCGAATCGTTTCCTGACGTCGCTATGGCTGCCAAGCCCGCATCAAACATCGGTTGAATGCCGTCCGAAGTCAATATTGCGACGCAAGGTCGATCGAACTCCCACCAAGACCCAGGCGGATGCGGAGCCCGGCGGATCCGAATGTAAGGAGAATATTCAATTCCAAAGATTTGAGACCCGCGGCGAAACCGGTGAACGTGCACCATGCCCGCCGATTTTATTGCGGCGCAAAACCCATTCAGTCTTTGGCTTGCCAGCTTCCGCGCCTGACCGAAGGAAAAGGCGCTGCCGACCCCTTGGAGGCCCGGTCTCCGAGCCGTCCCCTCTGGCGGCCACGTCGACGCGGCGGGAATGGCGGGCCAGCACGGATTGATAAGCGTTAAGGGTCGCAGCACAGAATTGGCTGGTTGAAAAATGCGTTTCCACCTGATTGCAGGCTCGATCGGACAATTCGGCCGCGGCGCTGGCGCCGAGCGTGAGTATCCGGGCAATAGCCAAACTGATCGCGGCGGCATCGCCAGGTTTAACAAGATATCCGGTGCGCAGACGATCCGGACAATGCGGTGAGGCCAGAACGGCCTGCGCGGCTGGCCCCGGGCTAGCCGCAATGACCGGAGTTCCCATGGCCTGCGCTTGAAGAACGGTTTCGAACGCGGATTTCGTCACGCCCATGGAGACGACAGCCGAGGCAGCGAGAAAGGCGGCCGGCCGATCCCGCTCAAAAGCCCGGTGCATGAGGTTCTGCAGCCCCGATCGACCGATGGACCGGTCGAGCGCAAGGCCCCGGCTCCGGGTTTCAGGATCGCCTAGGAGGATGAATTGCACGCCGGCGACGCCGCTCGCTGCCAGGAGCCGCACCGCCTCAACAAGGCTTTTGTCGTAAGAAGACGCCCGCGAGTCCATGGCCATCAGAATAATTTGCTCATGCTGTGCGACCTTCCAATCCTGGCGAAGGGCCTCGACCCGAGCGGGGAGCACTTTACCGGCCGCATAAATCCGGCTATCGACCCCCGGCGGCACGATCTTGATCTTGCCGGTGGCGGCCGGATGGAGCCGTTCCGCAAGATTGGCCGAAAATCGCGATGAGGCGAGAACGAGATCGCCCCGCGCCAGGATCGAATTGTAGCGCTTCGCTATGTCAAGCCGATCTTCCGTCCCCGCATCAAAACTGGTCACCAGAGCGGTCTTCGTCATTCGGCAAGCCCCAAGGGCGATCCAGGCCAAGGCGCGCGAGCGCACATGAACGAGATCGACGCGCTCCGCCTCGATGAGACCCGCTAGCCTTCGGCAACTCAATGCCATGGCCAGAGGGTTTTTGGCCTGCGCCGAAAACGGCAGATCAACCCCACCAATCGCCTGCAACTCTCCCTTCAGCGGCCCCCCGGCGGAAGCCACAAGCGGGCGAGCCCCAGCCGCACCGAGTGCGTTGACGAGATCGAACACGAGCCTTGTTCCGGCCTTGGAATCAAGTTCCGTCGCCAGTTGCAGCACGGTGACACCAGAAAGGGCATGCCGGGGCCCCTCCCGGAATGGCGAGCTGAAATCCCTCATAATGTAAAACGACATTCCTCGATCGGCTTAACCGTTGAAGAATTAACCGTGGAGTTCTTAAGCAATCACCCAGCGGACGAGTCCTTGTGTGAAAAAATTGTGGTGCTTGGAAGCAGAACCCACTGAGATGCGCGGCCAAGGCATTTCAGTCTGTGGGCGAAACCACAGTGCGGTCCGCGGTCGGCCTGGCCGGCCATGTGGAAGAACCTCAAGCACAGCCGGATTGCGACAAATTCCGCCTGTCTCGGAAACCTTGCAGGCTGCCACGCATTTTACGAGAGCTCTGGGCCGAGCCGAAGCAAGCTGAAGAAGAATTCACAGGATGGGTTCGGAGCTTGTTCGTGCAGAGCTTGTTCATATCGTGATCGGTTTCAATGGCTCAAGGGAGAAGCAGATGGGTTTTCTTGACGGAATTCTCGGCGGTGTCGTAGGCGCAGAAGCGCTGTCGCTCGTCAAAGAGTATGTCGAAAAGCACGGCGGCATCGAAGGCGTCGTGGGGGAACTCCAAAAGACCAGCATTGGCCAAAAGGTCCAGTCCTGGGTCGGGACGGGTCCCAATCTGCCGGTCACGGCCGATGAGATCAAGCAGGCACTCGGCTCCGAAAAGGTGAAGGAACTCGCCGAAAAGACCGGCCTGCCGATCGACAAGGTCGCGGATCTTCTGGCCCAGCATCTTCCAACCGCGGTCGACAAGTCGACACCCGACGGGAAGCTGCCGGGTTAATCGGCGTGCCGCGATCCGAAACTCGTATGGTCGGCGCGGGGAGGCCCGAAAAGGCAGAGCGCCAGGCGCTTCTTCGATAACACGGCAAGCTTTACGCCAGATCGGCGTCGGCAGGCTATTGAAGTCTCATCCGCCGTGACAACCGGCGATCTCGGAGAGGAGAAGAATCCATGAGCATCCTCGGATCGATCCTGACAAAAGTATTGGGCCGCACGCCAGCCACGCCCAGCTCATCCGCGGCGCCCGCTTCTGCTGCACCGTCTTCCTCCGCAACTGCCGCCTCAGCGCCTGCGGCACCTTCGGCAACGGCGGCACCTTCAGCAACGGCCTCGACCACCGGAACGGCGCCAGTCGATGTCGGCGCCGTCCTCGATGAATTGAACGCGAAAGTCGCTCAGAAGCTGGATTGGAAACATTCCATCGTCGATCTCCTGAAACTCCTTTCTCTGGACAGCAGCCTGACAGCGCGAAAGGAGCTCGCCAAGGAGCTTCACTATACGGGCGATATGGAGGACTCCGCCAAAATGAATATCTGGCTGCATAAGCAAATCTTGCTCAACTTGGAGGCGAATGGCGGTAAGCTTCCGGAAGAACTCAAGAGTCTATCCTGACCGATTGTTGCCCCCGGCCCTCGGGCGATTATCCTCTGGCGAGGGCGTCATGCATATTGAGCGATACCGTTGCCGAAGGACCAGTTTTCCTTCGGCACTTCCACGAGGTTGATGAGGATATTTTCCGGCCGGATGCCGGGATTGCTCGACAGAATTTCCGCGATACGGGCAAAAAGGGCCTTCTTCTGCTCGGGGCCGCGCGTATTGTTGACCGTGATTTGAATGATCACGAGGTCATCGTTGCGGGCAATTGCGAGATAATCCTCGCTATAATCGAAATTGCCTTTCTCACATTCGTCGATGAGCATGAAACGATCTCCTTCGGGCACGCCGAAGGAATCGCGCATTGCCTGATAAAGACCATCGAGGATCGCCTTGCGATATTCCGGCGGCTTGCCTTTCAAAAGGGAAACACGGGTCAGCGGCATGATTTTCCTCTTCGTCAGAATTTTTTGGTGATCGCTTCAAGGGCACTTGGCCTCGTACCTCCCTACCACGACCCGGATGATTTTCACGCCTATCAACTCAGAAGGGACCCACGCTCAGGGCTGAGCGCTGCTGCTGCCACCACCCATACTGCCGCCACCCATGCCGCCTCCCCCCATGCCCCCTCCACCCATACCGCCGCCGCCCATACCGCTGCCGCTGCCGCCACCCATGCCCCCACCACCCATGCCGCCGCCACCGCCGCCCCGCCCGTGCCCGCCCGCATGGCTACCCGAGCCGCTGCCCTGATGCGTCTCGGCGGAGGCATTCTCATTGACGTTCGCATCGGCCGTCCAATAGCAGTCGAGGCCGCCCGATGGGCGCACACAAAAGAGTTTCGGGTGTTTCACATCGACCGTCACATTCATGCCCTTGGACAGGTTGAGACAATCCCCCTTAGCGAGCTTCGGTGTGCTGAACTTCTCCAGCCCCGCCTTATCGCTCTTGCCGAGAAATTCCAGAACCTTCTGAGTGTCGCCTTCCTCCCGGCAAGCGACGATCGGCTTGATGATGCTCGCGGCCTGCGCCGTCGCGGGAAACAAAAAAAGAGCAACAGCAAGTTTGCGATCCATTTTCATTCGCCAAAATCCTGGTTAGAGCAGCTTGCCTGGGTTCAAAATATTTGTTGGATCGAGCGCCAGCTTGATCGTGCGCATGAGCTCCATCGCGGTTTTGTCCTTCACCTTCGGGAGAAGATCGCGTTTCAATTGGCCGATGCCATGCTCGGCCGAGATTGATCCTTGATGCGCGAGGGCAAGGCCATGAACGATGCAGTTGATCTCATCCCAGCGGTCGAGAAAAGCAGCCTTGTCGGCGCCGATCGGCTGCGTGACATTGCAATGAATATTGCCGTCGCCGACGTGCCCAAAAGCCACGAGCCGCGCCCCCGGCGCCTCCCTAGCGAGCGCTTCTTCGACGTCCGCCAGAAACGTTGGAATATGGGCGATGGGCACGCTGACATCGTGCTTGATCGAGCCGCCCTCTCGGCTTTGAGCCTCGGGCAGAAATTCGCGCAGCCGCCAGAAGTTCTGCCGCTGTTCGAGCGAGTGGGCGATGGCGGCATCTTGGATAATATTAGCTTCCACCGCCTCGGCCAGAAGGTCCTGCAATCTCGCCAAGAGCCCCTCCTCGCTTTGCGAGCTGAGCTCCATAAGCACATACCAGCGATGTTGTACGGCAAGTCCATCACGCAAACCGGAAAAATGCCTGAGGACGAAATCAAGCCCGATGCGGGGAATGAGCTCGAAGCTGGTGATCTCGGCGCCGGCCCGTCTGCGGGCGAAGGCGAGGAGGGAAACCGCGGCCTTTGGCGAGGAAAGACCAATGAAGGCGGTCTCGGTCACGCGCGGCCCGGGGTGCAGTTTCAGCACGGCAGCGGTGATGACGCCCAGGGTGCCTTCCGAGCCAATGAAGAGCTGTTTGAGATCATAGCCGGTGTTGTTCTTCCTGAGCTTCGAAAGATCGGAGAGGATACGCCCATCCGCCAACACCGCTTCAAGGCCGAGCACCTGAGCCCGCGCATTACCATAGGCGATCACATGAATGCCGCCAGCGTTGGTTGCGAGATTGCCGCCGATCGTGCAGGACCCTTCCGAGCCCATCGAAAGGCCAAGCATGAGGCCAGCGCGGCTGGCCTCCTCCTGCGCCTGCGCCAGGACCATGCCGGCCTCGACGGTCATCGTCTCGGAAGCCGGATCGATCTCGCGCAACCGCCGCATGCGGGCAAGCGATAGAACGATCGCCCGGCCGTCTGGATTCGCCGTCTGGCCGCCGACAAGACCGGTATTGCCACCCTGCGGGACCACCGGCGTCTGCGTTTCATGACAGAGTTTGAGCACAGCCGAGACTTCCGCGGTGGAAGCGGGCCGCACGGCACAGAGCGCCCGCCCGTGAAAGAGACCGCGGGGCTCCTGCAAAAAGGTTTTGAGATCGGCTTC
>DATJTB010000264.1:0-5953 GCA_035503795.1 Methylocella sp. | reverse complement strand
GGCGGCCCGGCGCCGACCGCGAAGAGAAGCATGTGACCCACGCGAACGGACGGCCACAAAGAAACTCTGCAGGAGAGCTTGACTTCAATGACCCCAATCAGAGAAGGCTCCTAGCCGATAACTGTCCGATGCAGGCTCAACATGACGTCGGCGGAATAGGTCTCGGCGCCGCCCCAATGCCGTCCTGCCCTGACACGAAGGATTTTACGCTCATTTTATGCTGACTGATCAATAAACGTCGTGCTATCGACTGATGCGACAATCGGCCTAGGCATGTTGCTTTCCTCGCCTCATCCAGTAAACTGGAACTTGGCAGGGCGACGTCCAAAGATGCAATATTAATGCAATATTAAATGCAATATTAATGGGGCTCAATTCGCCTGTTTTCCTCTCCCTCCAAGGGAGAGGACGTTGAAGACGGCATTTGGTCAGGAAAGGGCGGCTCATGATTTTGGTGACAGGCGGTGCGGGCTTTATCGGCTCCATTCTCGTCGCCGCGCTCGAAGCGCGCGGCGAGCGCATCGTCGTGTGCGATCGCTTCGGGACGGACGATAAATGGCGCAATCTCGCCAAGCGCGATCTCGCCAATATCGTCGTACCGGAGCAAATTTTCGATTACCTCGCCTGCGACAAAGATAATATCGAGGTGATCTTTCATCTCGGCGCCATCTCCTCGACGACCGAAACTGATGCCGATCTGATCGTCGATACCAATTTCCGCCTGAGTTGCTCCTTATGGCGATGGTGCCGTGATCATGCCAAGCGCCTGATCTACGCTTCGTCAGCGGCCACCTATGGCGACGGGACCAACGGCTTCAAGGACAACGATTCCGTCGCGGCGCTCGCACACCTACGTCCGCTTAACGCTTATGGATGGAGCAAGCATCTTTTCGACCGCTGGGTGCAACGCCAGAAAGAGGACAAGGCGGCCATGCCGCCGCAAGTGGCCGGTCTGAAGTTTTTCAATGTCTATGGACCCAATGAGTATCACAAAGGCGGTCAACGTTCGGTCGCGGAGCAAATTTATCCGTTCGCCGCGCGCGGCGAAGCTTTTCCCTTGTTCAAATCCTGCCGGAAGGATTACGCCGACGGCGGCCAGATGCGCGATTTCGTCTGGGTTGGCGATTGCGTCGCGATCATGCTCTGGCTGCTCGACCATCCGGGGGTAAGCGGCCTTTTCAACGTAGGATCAGGCAAGGCGCGCAGCTTTGCCGATCTTGCGAAAGCCGTTTATGTCGCGGCAGGAACCGAACCAAAAATCACTTTCCGCGACATGCCCGAGGCGATGCGGGATCGCTACCAGTATTTCACTGAAGCGGATTTAGGCAAGCTTCGCAGCGCCGGTTACACGGCTTCGATGACGAGCCTTGAAGACGGAGTCGCTCAATATGTGAGGTACCTCGCGGCGGAAGATAGGTACATGTAACGAGGCCCGAGGCTGGAGGTTCGAGCTCGAAGGTGCTCAAATTGAAACACGGCCGCCATCATGCCCCTTCTGTTCCGCCGAGCCGGTGTTCTTCACGCTCTGCGCATCGACGATCAGAAGCGTCGTCTGCTCGTGTTTACCATGGCTTTGCCGCGCCGCGCTAACCACCTTTTTTAAGGCGATCTCCAAGAGACTGTGGCCGTCGGTGGAAGTTGTCGACCACTTGCTCCAACAAGCACGGCAGGTTTGCCACGGCGAAAAACCTTCTGACAGCATTCACCATTGACAGCCGCTTTTCAGCGCATACAGAAAACCGTAGAAGCCTCATATAAATCAACGTAATCGGCTTTGTCTTCTGGCGCACCTTCTGCAATATCGGCCGGATCCTCCTAAACTGTTTGCAGCTGATGTCGATGGCGGCTACGGCCTGCTCGATGACTGGCGCTGGAATACGGCCGGGTACGCGGTCACCCTTTGTTCGAGCATCGGATTTTCCCAAAACCGGTTTCCGCTTTTGGGTCCGATGCTCTACTGCGCGACGGCGCCATCCCTATGCGTGCTGGAAAAGCTCGTCCATGTCGAAGACCCAGGATTGCTGCCCATCCTTGTCATGGTGCGCTACGCAGTTCCCGACCGTCTGGAGGTCGAAACGATCACCGTTGCCGAATTGCCCAATTCCTGGAGGTTCCAGGAAAGCTTGACGCAGCAGCGCGGCGATTAGTGGCACGAAGCGCTCGACGTGTCACTCCCGCGTGTTCCTTCGGTCATAGTCCCGTTGGACGGCTCGTCAGCTGATTAATCACAGGCATCCCGCTGCTTCTGAAATCATGATTATCGGTGTCGAGACTTATGTTCTCGACACCGATTGTTCTGAAAGATGGAAGTTATGCGAATGTCTTGAATTGGACCCAGAGCGGACCCTCTGCCCTGCGGAAATCGCAGTTCACCCAGTTCGTTTGAGACATTAGCGTATAGACGAATGTCCTGATGACACAGGACGTGCTGAGATATCTGTCGTCCGTTGGTGGAGAGGTGCGGTTCAAAGCTCAAAAGTGAACGTAGCACCGAAGCGAAGGCTGAAAGGAAGCTTTGCGCGAGCTTGTCGTAACGTTGTCGCGATGCGACGCCAATCTTTAAGGCGATTCGAGTAGCTTGAGCCCTCAATAGGTCAATCAGCAATCAAAGTGCGCCGATTTTCTTCGCGATGAGAACGGGGAGCTGCCAGGAGAACTCTCGCAAAATATGCAGGAACGGACGCCGACCGAGAGCGCCATTTGGCACGTTGACTCGGTTCTGTGGTTCGCCTATCCGCCTAATCTTCGACGGGATGGCGACGCGCCAGCATCATTGGCTCTTGCGGAAAAGGAGCATTTTATGGCCAAGGGAGGCTGGTCACTGGAGGGAGAGCTTTGCCGGCTTGCGAACGCCCCCGACCTGGCCGTCGCCTTCGCAAAACTGGGCTTTGCAGCAGACGGGCAAGAGTTGCCGCAGTTACGAATGGTCATGGATTGGCATAGAAGCGGGGCCGAAACATACAGCTATACATTTACGACTTTGGACAGCTCGAACAACGAACGAAAATACCGACTCAAGGCCTGCGTTTCCTGGGGTCCAAATACGACCATTGAAACTATTATCAAATCATGGATTTTGCGGCGTTCCGTGCTAGCCGCCGAAGGCGTGTCTGTGCCTAGGCTGATAGCAAGCGGTTCGGGGCTGATACTCGAAGAAGAAATACCGCATCACGTGAGCCTGGCTCTGCAATCGGTATCATCGGAAAGGGTTTTAGCTCAGCTGTTGAACATCGCTGCCGCTATCGCTCGGCTCAGATTCTTACCCGTAAATGGTCTTGAGGACATCAGATCGAGAGGCAATGATGCCGTCTACATCGATTTCGGTTCTGATCTTGGGTCGCCTAATAGAATTTCATCTTCACCAGATATCATATTCAGGCAACTTATTGAGCAGTTCGAGACATGGCGCTATAAATTGACAATCGAGCAAGCCGATGATCTCCGTGAAAAATTCTTGGCTCGACTTGCATCAAGCGTGCAATGAAACTTGATAGAACAGGCCACGACGTGAATCCTTCGATATATCAACTCATATCTGCAATTCATAAGAATCAGGTCGACTGTCCTGTGCAACCATTCGACTTCGACACTGCACGACAAAACCAGATGCTTTTCATTGTGAAGCCCGAGGTATTCTTAATACAAGACCCTAAGATAGTTGAAGAAACATGCCGATTTATGGGCGAGCGGATCGATTCCTTCGGACTCGAAACGCAAGGGTGCTATGTGATGTCGGCCGAGACTTTGAAGGCCAGTGAAATCATAGATCGCCATTACGGTTACATTAATCGGCTATCACGGGCGGCATCATCCCTCTTGAGTGGCATCGAGAAAGCGGAAGTTCGTAAGCTTTGCGGGGCGGGTGATTCGACACCCGTCCTCGGAGGACACGAAGTGCTCGCCAAGTTTCAAGATTTGTCGCCGAAAGCGTTAGACGAGATTTGGGTATCCAAAAAATCGCTACGCGTGCGCAGCGGCCTATATGTTCAGTCCTTTGACATTTCAGGAGAAGCTCTCGTGATTGTGAACGGATTTCATCCGTTTCAAGTCGAGCGCTTTACCGGTAGCGGCAGAAAAATAGCCTTACTGTTGTTGAACTCTGACTTGCCCTGGAAACTTTTGCGAGTCCGGATGCTCGGCGACACTTTCCCTGAGAGGGCCGCTCCAGGATCCATAAGAGGCGAGATGCATCGCGGTCCGGAAAGATTTGGATTCAAATCCGTGACGATATCCAACAACGCCGCGCACTTGTCCGCCGGCCCGTTTGAGGCCGTATTCGAATTAAGCAATTTTCTTTCGGCGGTCCCCGGACTTAATTTTGAAATTGGGATGACGCGGCAGGCGCGGCATTTCAAGAGCCAAGGGCTTTCGGTAAGCGATCTGCGCCGAGCGATCGACAATCCAAGCGCTTGCATAGCGAACGCGAAGCCTGCCATACCTTTGTTTGACGCAACGGAAGAATTCGACGCCCAATCTGGAACCGCGGTATTCCGCAAGTTCTTCCGTTGAAATCGAAAGCCACCGCGTCGCTTCAGGTAGGAGGCAGAGGGCTTAGAGCATTTTGTCTTGTCGCATTTTCGCGACGCGAAGTGATGCCCACTTCGCTGGAAAATGCGCTAGACTAGCGCGCTTTCCGCTCGAACGGAATCGTTCGAGCGATAAGAAATCGCGCAAGATCAAGAAGTTGGAGCGAATGCTCGTCGCAAAAGTCTATCGACTTTTGCGGAATTCGCTCCAGGTCAGAAAGCTTAGTAACTACGAAATCAACGACGACTGCGCCATTTCCAGGCGTTCCTCAAATCCGCTGAGGTCGTGGTAAACTCTGGTCTTGTGGGACAGCGTGCCGGAAGGCGCACATCCGATGGCTCATCTCCTGCCGGCCGATCCCGCCGAAGTGGCAGATGCCGTCGCTGAAGCGGCGGCCAAGGCAACCCCCCTTTCGATCACCGGGCTCGCCAGCAAAAAGGCACTTGGCCGGCCAGTCCAAAACGCCCATCACCTCGATCTTTCGAGGGTCAGCGGCGTGACCTTTTATGAGCCGGACGAACTCGTCATTTCGGCGCTCGCCGGGACGCCGGTTGAAGCCATTGAGGCGCTGCTTGCTCAAAATGGGCAGGAGCTGCCCTTCGAGCCCATGTCCTTCGGCTCTCTTTACGGGACGGGGCGCGGCAGCCTGGGCGGCGCAGTAATGACCAATCTTTCCGGCCCGCGCCGGATCAAGGCCGGCGCGGCGCGTGATTTCATCCTGGGCATCAAGGCGGTTTCCGGCCGCGGCGAAATTTTCAAGGCCGGCGGCCGGGTCGTCAAGAATGTCACCGGCTATGATCTGTCGCGTGGCCTCGCCGGCTCCTTCGGAACACTGGCCGTCGCAACGGAAATCACGCTCAAAATCCTGCCCCGGGCGGAAACCTCGGCGACTCTTCTTCTCGAAGGACTCGATGCCCATCGCGCGGTCGAAGCGCTTTGCGCCGCCATGGGGGCGCCGGTCGATGTTTCGGGAGCCGCCCACTTGCCGCTCGAAAGCGCCGGGTGGCTGGGCTTTGCCACCGCCATTACGGTTCTTCGTCTGGAAGGTTTTGCTCCTTCCGTCGATGAGCGCTGTGACCGGCTGACAAATGGGCTCAAGGGCTTTGGCTCGGCTGCACGACTCGGCGCCAAGCCGAGCGAAGGCCTTTGGCAGGGGATCGGCGATGTCAGCCCGCTTACCGGATCAAGCGAAAAGATCATCTGGAAAATCTCGGTTGCGCCCACCGCCGGGCCAAAAATCGTCGAAACTGTGGCCGCCGCACAGCCCGTCGAGGCTCTCTTCGACTGGGCGGGCGGCCTCGTCTGGCTTGCGATCGATCCATGTGAGGATGCGGCGGCGGCGACCATCCGCCAGGCAATGGCCCGGCATGGCGGCGGCCATGCCACTTTGATCCGCGCTCCGGATGAAATGCGCGAGAGGATCGCG
>DATJTB010000263.1:0-21531 GCA_035503795.1 Methylocella sp. | reverse complement strand
AGATCGCCCGGTTGACGTGTCGCACCGCATTCTTGAACATGTAAGCCTGTTCCGTCGTAATTTCGTCTTTCCCCGGTAGGTTTGAGGCAAACAACAAGGTCGAGATCTCATTCTCGGCGCGTAAATTGGCGCCAAGCATGGCAATTTGGAAGTTGGCCGGGCGGTACCATTCGTGGAAAAATCGGGTGCCGCATAGCTCCTGCCGGGGTAGCAGGCCTTCGACCGAAAATATCTCGCCGGCAGGCCTTTCGACAGCGAGGGGCAAAATGGGATTATGGAAGGCCCAATAGTCCTGGAAGTTCGCTTCCATTATTGGATCAGTGCGTGGCGCAATCGAATCAAATTTCATGGCGCGGCGGTCCAGAGCGGTCAAAGCCATCTGTCCGGCCCCCATGCTATCTCCAAGCCTGGTCAAGGCGCGGGCCCAAAGAGACTCGTCGAGCACGGCCTCATAGAAGAGGTTTATGGCGGTATGAAAATTGTCTTCCATTCCCATTGCCGTAACTCCATTGGCGGCTGGGCACGCTCGCGCTTGCCGGTTATTTGAAACTTGCCTTGTCGGTGAGGACACTGGCATTGCTCGTGGGGTGGCCGGCATCCATCGTCCGAGTACCTTTGCCGTCAAGAAGTAAGCGGACGAGTTCGGCCTGCCTGTGGGTCCCCGTCTTTTCAAAAATGTGCGCTAGGTGGGTTTTGGCTGTCGCATCGGTGATGTTGCATCGCCGCGCCGCCGCCATGCGACCGTCACCTTTTGAAATCTCCGCGGCCAGCACCGCTTCCGCTGGGGTGAGGCAATAGCGCTGGCACAGCTCCGTCTGTTGCCGCTGCCGGTCGGAATCGGGGGCGTTCACCGTGACAAGGGCAACAGGTACCCCGACGCCGAGCCACGGAATAGCGGTGAGCCGGGTTGACACTCCAAGCGGCGTCACGGTCACATGGAGGGGCGAACTTGGGGGGGTGCGCAGCACTCTAAGCTCGCAGCCAGGTCTGCCAAGCGCACCGGAAGGTTGCGCGCATGCGGCAATGAGCTCTTGCAAATCATCCGAGCCGTTTATGGTGGAGAAACGTCCATTACTTAGGGTGGAGAGATGCCCATTACGGAGAACGATTCCGTCACCTTCATCGAGCATTTCCTTCGCGGCGGCGTTTGCGAGAACCACTCTTGCCGAGGCGTCGAGCAGCAAAGCGCTACGTGGCAAGGCCTCGAGCTGCTCCGGCGGAGCGAGATGCTTGAGCTCGAGATCCCAGAGCCGGCGATTAATGCGCACTGCCCAGATGATGTGCCGCAGCGCCGTTTTGAACACCGAAATTTGCCGATCGCTCAGGACTGACTCGCCGGGCCCATTGGCGATATAGATCAGTGACGAAAACCGGTCTTTAGCCAGAATATTGGCGCCGATTGCCGCAAGGCCGCGCCCGGACGGGCGCCACCACTCATTGAACACTGGCGTGACAGAAAAGTCCCTCCGCGGCATGAGACTGTCGAGCGAATAAGTCTCACCGGCGGGCCACTGGAAGGTCGCCCGCCAAAGCGGATTGTGATGTCTCCAATAGTCCGAGTATGCCGCTATCCAATCGGGATCGGTGCGCGGCGAAAGGGTCGTGAACATACCCGTTTGCTGATCCCGGGAAGTCATGCTGATCTGAGCCGCGCCGGTGGCATCGGCAAGCCTAACGAGAACTCTCGGCCAGAGATTGCCGTCGAGCAACGCCTCGTGGATCAGGTCGATCAGCTCAATAAGGTCACTCTCTTCGCTCATTGCGCGGCCCTGTCTTAGGGAGCTCCAACTCGTGAATTCGATTCGATTCTCAAAGCTCTAAAGCCGCAAAACTTAAACTGCTTGCCCCTGGCATGTTATCGAAATATGCCCATGATGATATGGAATTTATTAGTTGGCAACTGTTATTTCATAGCTAATTATCTTAACTTAACATGTTTTGATACAGCTGGAATTATTATTCAACAAGTGGGCTTTTTTCGTCGATTTCGTGTACCACCGTCCAAATCAATGGGGAAACAAAGAAAGAGTCGCAACAGTATGACCTTCCGCGGAGCGTTCTTCCAGCAACACGACCCACACGCCCCCCGAACGCACCACGGCATCGGTTAGCAAGGTCATACCTGCATTGCTGTAGTATTGCACGCTATGAGGTCATGCTTTTCGTCAACCGTGATGACTGAATAGCGGGCGCGGAAGAGCTAGGTTTGTCAATATCACCTCAAGCTGGCATAGCCTTGAGGACATCAAATGTTTCCGCCATTTCCCGCAGGCTGACATCGGTAACGAGCGCCGAGGCAAACACA
This sequence comes from Methylocella sp., assembly GCA_035503795.1. GTDB lineage: Bacteria > Pseudomonadota > Alphaproteobacteria > Rhizobiales > Beijerinckiaceae > Methylocapsa. The sequence continues at coordinate 19,226 of DATJTB010000263.1, read as the reverse complement.
TCGTCGCCAGCCAGCCAGGCCCGCTCGCAGGACGTGTCGCTCAAGGCGATGGCAAGCGCCTGATTGAGTTCATAGCAGCCCCAGGGCAAATGAGCGTCCCTGAGGGCCGATTGCAGGGCGTTCTGAACGAGGCTGCGCACCGTCAGCTGCAAGGCCGAGACAGGCACTTCGCAAGAGCCGCCGGAGAGCGCCTCGCGGCAGGCGTCCTTGTCATAGGAGGCATGGCCCCGGCAGGCGAGCGGGCGCACGGAATAGGAGATACAGAATTCGTTCTTGATAAGCGGACATGCGAGACTTGAAGCCATCCGTTGGGCGGGGCTGAGGTTTCGGGTTGCCTGCTCCGTCGCAAGAATTCTCTGTTTCAATTCAGACGTGATCTCCTGAGGGAAAGCCCGGATCTGGCGGGCGAGGCTGAAAATTTCCGGAGCGGTCGCAGTCACACGGATCGTGCAGCAGCTGGCGCAACCACCATGGCAGGCAATCCAGTGGCCCTTTTGCTCTTCGCCGGCAATGCCACGGGCGAAGTGCTCATAAGCTTTCCGGGCCAGGCTCGTAATCAAGTCGCGGCTTTTGCCGTCCTGCGTCAGAATGAGCTTGAAGCGGTAGGAGAGCCATTTGAAATAGACGACCGGATTGGACGGGCCGGGGCTCGTTTTGTCCCGTTTGGAGGAATTCGCGCCTTGCTGGATGACCACGGGCTTCTCATCGGTGCCGTTCTGGCCGGCTCACGATGGTTCTTGGTCAGTTTGATCCAAAACCATCGTGAGACACTGGAGCGGGATGCGCCACTGAGGAGCGGTGGGTGACCGCAAAACCGCTGGACGATTTGGCTCTATTCCGCCGCCGCCGCAGGTGTGGCGTCGTTCACGATGGATTCGAACTCGCTGCGCTCAATGCGAAACAAGCCGCGGCCACCCATGAAGGTTTGATAGCTATGGGGCGCGGAATAGCACAGGTGAAAGAACCAGTCATTCTTGCTGAGATGTTTGGGGCAGTAATCAATGGACCGGACATCGGCATTTGGAAAGAAACGAACGTGGACCAGCACCTCGGTAGGCTTCTTTTCTTCCAACTTTTCTTGACAAACCCTTGGATCATGAAAGGCAACGACTGTGCCTTTTGGTTCTTCATCTATTTTTTGGAGTTGTATATTCATTGAGACCTCCAGTTGGATGAGGGAGGAAGTGGCTCCCTCTTGTTATGTATAATAGTTACATAACATAAAATTTGGCACGCTGGAAGAGTGAAATCGTCAGCTTGAAATATCTCTCTGTATATAGAAACACTACATATCAAACGGAGCAAAAATCGGTGTTCCAGTAAATAGTCGATCCTAAAAACGGCATTGCAGCGGGTGATCGGGCGAGGACTTCGGATTTTTGACCGGCTCCGTTAACGAAGGGCTTGAATGAGGCGACGTGGAACACCGCCGACTTCCAAGGAACCGGACTTTCGCTCATCAAACCGTTGGCAGCAGCGGCTGATAAAGGTCGATCTTTCAATTCGGGGCTTTTTATAACGGCCGAAATAGTCGCCCTCAATTTTCAACCGTTCAAAACGAGAAATGAGTCGATCGGCGGCTTGCGGAAAATATAACCGGAAGGCGCCGCGTTGTCGTCGACATGCGGGCGCGTAACGGGATCACGCTTCATTGCGTCCTCAAGAAACCAGCCAACTGCTGTTTTCAAGGTGAAATATAATTAAAATTGATTGTTATAATTCGTGAAGACGCGGAGATTAGTGGAAAGGCGTTCGCTGATAACAAGTAAGCTATTGATTTCAATCACTCTTATAAAAACCAACCGGGCAAATGACAATTTCCCCTCCCACTTGGGGGATGCGCCCAACGCATCAGATCCGCATTGTTTCTCTATGATCATTCGGTAAGTCGATGCCATGGTTTCAGCGTAGCAAGCGGCTTGCAGTTCTTGATCATGACCTTTCGGGGTGCTGGTTTTATGACCCTATATTCTTTGTACACACCATAATATACTGCTTTTCCCGCGTGCACGCCAGCAGACGCGCGGGAATTATTTGTACTACGTGCCAATAACACGATTGAACGCACCAAATTTTAGAACCTTAGATAATTAAGCGTATATGTATTAACTGATAATCATGATCCATTTATTGAAGCGTAATTGCCTTGTGAGCAAGATCGAGAACAAATTTTCATAGACTAATCCATTTCGTCTCAAATCTTCCCGCGCACCAAGCCAGGTGCGCGGGCATCCTCGTCTTCTCTCGCTCAAACAAGACATCGGCGAGCAGGCGCCGTTTACCTGGCTCTCCGCATCGGCTATTGCAGGGGAGAACAGTCCAAAAACCAATCCCTTGAGGAGAATGAGATGGCCGAGCCCGGAAACATACTGAAACTCGAAACCACGCAAGGGCCGGTCCTCATTGAAATGCGCCCCGATCTCGCCCCCAATCATGTCGCCCATATCAAGCGGCTGGTGGAAGAGAAATTCTATGATGGCATCGTCTTCCATCGCGTGATCGAGGGTTTCATGGCGCAAACCGGCTGTCCGCATGGGACCGGCACAGGGGGCTCGAAATACCCGAACCTCAAAGCCGAGTTCAACCTCGAGCCTCACATGCGCGGCACCTGCTCCATGGCAAGGGCACAGGACCCAAATTCCGCTAATTCGCAATTCTTCATCTGCTTTGCCGAGGCACGATTTCTCGATGAGCAATACACGGTTTGGGGAAAGGTCACCTCGGGCATGGAGAATATCGACAAAATCAAGCGTGGCGAGCCGGTCCGGGACCCGGACAAGATCCTCTCCGCCACGCTTATCTGAAGGTGCGGCAGCGTCCGACTGGGTGCGAGACTTCAAGCTGGATGCGCGTCGACCTCTTTGATTACGATCTGCCGCCTGATCATATAGCCCTGCGTCCTGTCGAGCCGCGCGACGCTGCCCGCCTCCTTGTTCTCCGTCCGCAGCTAGACCTGTCCATCGAGGACCGGTTGGTCCGCGATCTACCGGATCTCCTCGCAGCCGGCGACGTGCTCGCGGTCAACGACACCCGCGTCATCAAGGCGCGGCTTTTGGGAGAACGGCTCCGCGGCGGCTATTCCGCGCGGGTCGAGGCAACTTTGCTTCATCCGGAAGGGCCGGCTCAGTGGTGGGCTTTGGCGCGGCCGAGCAAAAGATTGAAGATTGGTGATCACCTGCGCTTCGCCGCGGCTGGTGAGAATCACTTGGAAACGCTCGACGCGGAAATCCTTGCCAAGGGTGGAGAGGGTGCGATTTTACTGTATTTCGGCCGCACCGGAAAAGAGCTCGACGAACAGATTGAACGGATCGGGCAGATTCCCTTACCGCCATATATCGCAGCCCGACGCCCGGCCGATCCGAAGGACGTAGAGGATTATCAAACCCTGTTCGCGCGAAGGCCTGGCGCCGTCGCAGCGCCGACCGCAAGCCTGCATTTCACTGAGTCTCTCAAAACCGCTCTTCTCAAGCGCGGCATCACAATCCAAGCCGTGACGCTGCATGTCGGAGCGGGCACTTTTTTACCCGTCAAGGCTGTCGACACCAGGGATCACCAGATGCATGCCGAATGGGGCGAGGTCACACAAGCCGCGGCGGAAACCCTGAATCTCGCCCGCGCTGCAGGCCGAAGGATCATCGCCGCTGGCACGACAAGTCTGCGCATCCTCGAAACCGCCGCCGGTCCGGATCGAAAAATCCGCCCCTTCACCGGCGAAACCTCGCTCTTCATCACGCCGGGCTATAAGTTCAAGGCGGTCGATGCACTGCTCACCAATTTCCATTTGCCGCGCTCCACTCTTTTCATGCTTGCCGCTGCCTTTTCCGGCCTACCAGCCCTCAGGGCCACCTATGAGCATGCCATAAAGACGAATTACCGCTTCTACAGTTATGGCGATGCCTGCCTGCTGTTCCCTGCGCCTGAGTCGCGCGCATGACGCAAGCGTTTTCCTTCATGCTCACGGCATGTGAGGGAGCCGCCCGCACGGGTATCATCACGACAGGACGCGGCGAGATCCGCACGCCGGCCTTCATGCCGGTTGGAACCGCCGCCACAGTCAAGGCGATGCACCCGGAACGGGTGCACGCGCTTGGCGCCGATGTCGTGCTCGCCAACACTTATCATCTCATGCTGCGGCCTGGTGCCGAGCGCATCGCGAAGCTCGGTGACCTACATCGCTTCATGCAATGGCCCTGGCCGATCCTGACCGATTCGGGCGGCTATCAGGTCATGTCGCTTGCCAAGCTGCGCAAGATTGAAGAGAAGGGCGTCACTTTCCAGTCCCATATCGACGGTGCAACTCATGTTTTGACCCCCGAGCGAGCGATGGTGATCCAGGATCTGCTCGGCGCCGATATTGCGATGCAGCTCGATGAATGCGTCAGGCTGCCGTGCCCTCCCGACGAAGCCCGTCGCGCCATGCATTTGTCGCTCCGATGGGCGGAGCGTTCAAGGACTGCCTTTGCTGTCAAACCGGGTCGGGCCCTCTTCGGCATCGTCCAGGGGGGCGCCGATAATGTCTTGCGCGCCGAGAGCGCTAAGGCGCTGACCAGTCTTAATTTCGACGGCTATGCGCTAGGCGGGCTTGCGGTCGGCGAGCCGCAGGCTGTCATGCTTGCGGTCATCGAGGGGGTTGAACCTTATCTGCCCAGGGACAAGCCCCGCTATCTGATGGGCGTCGGCACACCTGACGATCTCATCGAATCGGTGCGCCGCGGCATCGACATGTTCGATTGCGTGATGCCGACTCGGGCTGGCCGACATGGCCTTGCCTTTACGCGCTGCGGCCGTCTCAATCTACGCAACGCCCGCCACGCCGATGACCCTTCGCCCGTCGATCCTTGCTCTTCTTCGCCCGCGGCACGAAATTTTTCCCGCGCTTATCTGCATCATCTCATCAAGGCCGGCGAAATATTGGGGATGATGCTGCTGACGGAGATCAACCTCGCCTATTACCAGGATCTGATGTCCGGGATACGCCGTGTCATAGCGAATGGCGGCTTCGCGGAATTTTGCCGCGCCACCAAAGCCACCTGGGCGCAAGGCGAGTCCGATCGGATCGCCCCCATGCGACAGGATGGCAATCGGATCAGGCCTGGATCGATCGGTAGATGATTGTTTTGGGCCGTGACTGGATCAAATCGAGCGTTTACGTGGCAATATCGAAAAGAAGTCGGCCGAGCCTGTCTTCCGTTTCGAGGATCCAAAGATCGGGATCGAAGCGGATCTCGCGAGCGAGCCTTTCCTCGGCCTCGAAAGGTGAGACCCAAGGGGCAGCGTGGAGGCGGGCAAAGAGCCGCTCACTCCCGTCCTTGAGCTCACTTTGCGGCGCCGGGCCATAAAGCGCCATCGAGCCATCAAGCCGGTCGATCTTGATGAAAATGGCGCCGGCCTCCGCCGCGCCGCGCCGGACGAGAACCGCATAGGCGCCTTCTTTTGCGCAGCGCCGCAAATAGGCGGCAACCCAAAAATCAGCGCGCAGACGCATGAATGACGTTTCTCCGGAACCGCGATGCGCAAGCCGACCGGCAATGCTGAAACCACAAGAATTTGTTAGAGCGGGATGAGCAAAAATGTGAAGCGGTTTTGCGCTTGCATCCGGCTCTCGATTGCGAGAATCGATCACGTTTCATGATTTTGGATCGAATCGATCCAAAATCATCGTGATCTAAAGTATTTTCGGGAGAAGTGGGGAACTCATCGCCGTGGGAAGCTTCGACAGTTACGGGACGTACCATAAGGATCAAACCCCTTAACCCGAGAGAAACCACCATGCCCGATTTTTCAGTTGCCGATACCCCGTTCGCGGACCTGATCCATGAGTGGCTCTCTCAGCTTGCCAGCCTCCGGCGAGTCTCGCCGCATACCGTCGAGGCCTATGCACGGGATTTGCAGCAATATTTGCAGTTCGCCGCGGTGCATTTCGGGCAGAGGCCGGATAAGGAGTCCTTCCTGCGCCTGGCGCCCCCAGATCTGCGCGCCTTCCTGGCCTTTCGGCGAGAGGCAGGCGCCGGCAGCCGGTCTCTGGCCCGCCAGATCGCGGGTTTGCGATCCTTTGCCCGGTTTCTCGAACGCAAGGGGCTTGGACAGTCGCCGGCCTTGCGTGCCGTCCGCGCACCCAAGATCAAGCCTGGCCTGCCACGACCCTTACCCGCCGACCGGGCTTGCGAGCTGGTGCGCGTCGAGGCGCGGGCGGGCGACCCGAGGCCGCAATGGATCCTGGCCCGCGACGCCGCGGTTCTCGCCTTGCTTTATGGGGCGGGCCTGCGCATCTCCGAGGCCTTGGCAATCAAGCGCTCGGAAGCGCCTTTTGAAGGGCAAGATGTGCTGCGGGTTGTGGGCAAGGGACAGAAGACGAGAGCCGTGCCGGTGATCGCGCCGGTCCAGGAGGCGATCGCCTATTATGTCGCGCTTTGCCCCTACCCGCTCGGGGCTGAAGAGCCCTTGTTCCGCGGCGCGCGCGGCGGACCGCTGAACGCCCGCCTCGTCCAGCTTGCCGTCGAAGAATTGCGCGGCGCGCTGGGCCTGCCGGATCATGCGACGCCGCATGCGCTGCGCCATTCCTTCGCCACCCATCTCTTGGGACGCGGGGGGGATCTGCGCACGATCCAGCAGCTTCTCGGTCACGCCTCCCTTTCGACAACGCAAATCTACACGGCCGTCGATCGCGAGCGGCTTTTGAGCGCCTATCGCGCCGCTCACCCCCGGGCGCGATGAGGCGGGCCGTCGCGACGAAGGACTACCCCGATCCCGTCACCGGGCCTTGCGGCCGTCGTCGATTTGAGAATTGACGAAAGCCTGCGCCGCTCCTATGTGGTTTGGGCCAGCTGGCTGGATGGCCGCCGCGATCGGTGCGGAGGAAAGTCCGGGCTCCACAGGGACATGGTGCCGGATAGCGTCCGGCGGGGGCGACCCCAGGGAAAGCGCCACAGAAAACAAACCGCCTTCGGGCAAGGGTGAAACGGTGCGGTAAGAGCGCACCGCGCGCATGGCAACATGAGCGGCATGGCAAGCCCCACCAGGAGCAAAACCGAATAGGGGTGACAAGAGGCGGGCCCAGCCGGGAACGCCTCGGATCCGTCTCTGGATCGTTGCCCGGGTTGGTTGCTCGAGGCGGCCTGTGACGGCCGTCCCAGAGGAATGGCCATCACGTGCGCTTGACCGCGCGCCATACAAAACCCGGCTTACAGGCCGGCTGGCAACCATTCGCTTTGGGGGCAAGGACCGAACTGCTAGAGCATTTTCGAGCGAAGGACACACCGGTTCGCGTTGAGAAATGCGACAAGTCAAAAAGCTAGAGTATTTCCCGATTCGGTAGAAGCGGGAAACGCGCTAGGCCTTCATGCAAGGAACCGTGCCCGGCTTCCCCTGTTTGCCCCAGGAATATCGCTTCGGCTCACGGCCACCTGACCCCGGCTAGCCCCCCAGCCGGCCGGCCGCGTGGGCCAGCAAGGTGTAGACCTTGCCAGTCTCCGACAAGAGATAGGTTCGCGCGATCGCCTCGCCATTCGCATCGGCGCTGAGGCCCGAGAGGAGACGTTCGAATTCCACCACATAGCGATCGACCGTCGTACGAAATTCGGGATCGGCCCGGTAGCGGCGGCGGATCTCTTCAAATGTCTGAGGGCCGCGACCGACATAGATCCGGCTTTGAAAGGCGTTCTTGTCGCCCGCCCGGTAGCGGTCCCAGGCGACCGAAGCGGCGGAATGATCGATCATCTGGGCCACATCGAGCGACATCGCGTCCAGCCGTTGTGCCGACTGAGCCGGCTTGGCGGAGGGTGTCTGGACGACCGTATGTTGAGCAGCAGACCTTGCGGGTGCCGCCGCATTTGGCAAATCCGCCGTCTCGCCATGATCGACCCTGGCGAGAAGGTCGGAAAGCCAGCCGGGTCCACGTTCGGCCGCTTTCGAACTGGTTTGCGGCATTGTTGTCGGACGAAGGGAAGATGGACTTGACTCCGAACGCGGCCGTTCCAACGCCTGGGGCGTTTCAGTGGCGCGCCGTGGTTCAACCCGCCGTGCCGCAACGGGCGAGGCGACGCGCGGAGCGCTGGCTTGCGTGGGTTGTGAGACATCGTGGGCGCGCCCCGATCGCGTGACGATCTCGCTGAGCTCTTCCAGCGCCTTGATTTGATCCGCAACGGAACGTCGCATGGCGGTAGCCTGCTGGGCCGTTTCCTCCGGCAGCTCGACAATACTGCGGCGCAAGGTTTCACGCGTGGCTTCAAGCTCACGGTTGATTTCGCGGGCTACGCCGTGCAGTTCGGTCGCCGTCGTTTGGAAACGCTCGGTCGTTTCGTGCATAATGCGAGCGAGTTCGGCATTGGCTTGCTCGCCCGCGGCGATGAGCGCCGCACCCATGTTGTCCCGCTCACTTTCAATTTGGTTTCGCAACCCGGCGAATTGCTGGTCGATGACCCCGTTTGTCGAGCGCGAAGTATCGTCGAGCAGAGTGGCAATTTCTTGAGTTCGAGTCGCCGCCTTGGCAAAAAATTCATCCATTCTTTCCGTGAAGCCTTGCGCGAGGTTTTCGAGTTCCTCGCGGCGCGTGTTCAGGCCATTGACGAGCGCTTCCAGCGATGCCCGCCGCGACTCGAAAACATGTTCGAGCTCGCCTTGTTTCTGAAGAAGTTCGCCGGCCGAGCCGGCGAGCCTTTCCCGATGCTCCACGATCGTCTGTGCCAGGCTGCCGGCTTCTCCGAGCGTCGCTCTCGTCGTCGCGTTCAACTCGCCGATTTCTCCGGTCAAGTGCGACAGGATTATCCGGAAATCGTCCATGCGGCCACCAAGTGCCTGTTCCGCAGCGGTGAAATCCTGATCGGTCGCAGCGACCGTCTGACGCAAGGCTTCGCTCGTCTCTGTGAGACGCGCGATCACATCGGCCATGCCGGCGCGCAGCCTCTCGTTCGTTTCGACAAGCGCTTCAATCGAGGTCCTTGCGCCCGTTTCAATGACCCCGTGCAGGTGGGCGGCAGATTGCTCGATCGCCGAGACGAATTCCTTCTGTTTCTGGTCGAGAAGTTCAATGGCGGCGCTGGACTGCCCCTCAACGGTCCGGCTCGTGGTTTCGCCGACCCTCATCACCTCATCGGCCATTTGCTGACTCAAGCGGGCGAGCGCTTCGACAAGACCTCTTCCTCTCGTATCCAGAAGCTCATGGAGGTCGCCCGAGCGCTCTGCCAGTGCCGTCTGCAAGGCGCGACCCCTCTCACCCAATGTCCCATCGAGGGCGGCGAGCCGGTCTGCCAACGTGAGGCTGACCTCGTTGATTTTCCGGGCGAGGTTATCCCCGATCTCGCCGGCTCGCCCGGCAAGCGTCTGATCGAGATCCTCGACGGCCTGGGCAATCGTCGCGCGGATGTCCGTGGAATGCCCGGTGAGAATTTGTTCAAGCTGGCTGGCTTCTTGGCCAAGCGCCGCATGGAGATGGCTCGCTTGACGGCCGAGCGTCTCCTCGATCTCGCGCGTCCTGGCGGCGAGGTTCTCTGTGACCGCACGGCCGGTGTCGCCAAGTTCAGAGGACATCGTCGCGAGGCGATTGACGACCCGCTCCTCGAACTGGCCGACCTGGCCAGCGAGCGCCTCGGAAATCGCCGAGGCTCGGCCTTCGAGCAGGGCGCGGAGCGCATCGGTCCTAGCAACGATAACTTCGGATATTTCGGCGGCGCGGGCTGACAATCCGTTCCCGACGAGCTCTGTCTTCTCGTCGAGCGCGCGTATGAGGTCGGCGCCGCTGTCGCCGAGCTTTTTTCCAATATCGAGCGTCTTTTGTGTCAGCGTGTCACTGAGGCCCTTGGTGCGGGACTCAATCGCTTGATTGATCGCGTTCATAAGCTCATGCAGAACCGCATGGATCTCATTGGCCTTACCGCTGGTGCCAGCCTCAAAAGCCTCCATGTGTGACGCGAAGGCGGCGGCGGTCTCCCGCGCATGGGCGGCAAGCCGGCCATCGAGTTCGCTTCCTTGGCGGCTCATTGTCGTGTCAATCGCGCCAAGGCGATCGGCCACCGTGGCCGTGAACCGCTCGACTTGCGCATCGATTTGACGGACCATGGTGCCACCTTGTCCGACGACCATCTCCTCGAAGCGTTGAAGACGCCCGGCCAATGCTTCATTGACCCGGTCGGAATGGGTTGCGATGGCGGTGATCGCCTCATTCGCCGTCTCGGCGAAGCGCTCGTTCAGGTTATTGGCCTGATAGCCGATCGAAGTGATCGCCTGCTGCGTCGTTGCGTCGAAATTCTCGCTCAGGAGGCGGGCATGGTCGGCGAAGACGGCGAGAGCGTTCTGGGCGGAGCCGGCGAGCTGCTCGCTCATCTCATCGGCATGCCTGGTGATCGCGCCAAAGGTTTCCTCTATGGTGGCAACGAGCCGCTCATGCAGGGAGTCGGCATGCGCGGCATAGGCTTCGTCTGTCTGCGTTGCAACGGATTGAAGTCGTTCGCTGATTTGCTCGGCATAGCGGTGCAGGGTCTCAAGCGTTGCGCCAACCGTCGAAGCGAAACGCGATTGCAGCGCTTCCGTATGGTCGCCCAGCGCGGCCGTGGCTTGACTCGCGGCTGCCTCAAGCCTTGAAGTCAATTCCCTTGACTTCGTCGTCAGCGCCGTGAGCGTGTCATTGACCGCAGTGTCGAGATGGGTTTGCAAGGCTGTGGCCTGGCTGGCGTAGGCGGCGAGGGAACGCTGTCCCATCGCGTCCAGCCGCTCAGTCATCTCATCTGAATGATGCGTGATCGCGCCAAGGGTTTCTCCAACCGTTGCATTGAGGCGGGAATGGAGTTCCTGCGTGTGGCGGGTGAGGGCTGTGGCGGAACTTTGGGCCGTGTGCTCGAGCGCCTCGCTCAAATTTTCCCAATCGCTCGAGAGCGCGCCGAGGGTTTGCGCCCGGACATCGTCCAGCTTGCCCTGCAAGGACGTCGTTTCAGTCGTGAGCGCGGCCAGCATTTTCTGGGCGGACTCATCGAGCTGCCCGCTCAGAAGAGCCGAACGGGAAGAAAGAACCGACAATGTCTCATCGACTGTCATGGCCAGCCGCTCATTGAGCGTCCCGCTATGACTCGTCAAGGCGGCAACCGTTTCTTTGGCGGCCATCTCCAGATGATCATGCAGTTCGCGTGAATGGTTTTCGAGGGAAGCGAGCGTTTCTTGGGCTGTTGCCGCAACGCGATGGTGCAGGCCCTCGGTATGTTCGGTGAGGGCCGCAGCAGTTGCATCGGCGGTTTCACTGAATCGCTTCTGCAGTTCACCGCCATGTTCGACGAATTGGGCATGGATGCGCGCTTGGCTCTCATCAAAGAGATCAGCCAGCGTCTTCGTCGCGCTTTCGAGTGAATCGCAGGCCTGTTTCGTGCGTTCGGTGAGGAGCACTGCGGCGCCTTCGCTCGTCCTTGCCAAATGTTCATGCAGTGCTTGGCCCTGCACGGTCACGATCTCATGCAGACGATCGCCGGTCTCAGCCAGGCGCACGGCAAGGTTATCGCCGCGAGAAAAAATGGTCTCTGCAATGCGGGCCCCCGTTTCATCGAGATGCTTCGTTAAGGCATTGCCCCGGGTTTCAAGTTCGGACGCCAGTGTTTCCTGGGCCATCCTGAGCCCGGCATCGATTTGCGACAAGCGCCCGTCCAAGGTAGCCGTGATCCCTTCGCTCGTTCCAGTGAGGCTGGCCGTGGCACTTTTTTCGACTTCCATAACTTTGGCAATGAACCTATCGCCCTGCGAGGTCAATTGCGTGATAAGGGAGTTGTGGCCCTGACTGAGGGCCGTTTGGATTTCCTCCCCTTTGGAATGAATGGAGGCGGTGACGCGACCGGCTGCCTCACCCACGCTTTCCGTGAACCGGGCCGCAGCGCTCGCGAGATCAGTGGAAAGGCTGTCTTGCGCGGTGCTGATCACACCTCGGACTCGTTCGGCATTGGTGAGAAGGGCTTCCCGCTCGCCAGCCATTTCGCTGATCAATGAACGGATGCGGCGTTCATTGTCCGAGTAGGATCGCTCAAGATTGGCGACTTCGGAGCGGACCAGCGTCTCAAGCTCGCTCGCGCGGGCCAGCGCCCGCTCGATCCCGTTGCCCATCGAGGCAACTTCCCGGCGGATTGCCTGAGAAAGCGTGACCATTTGCTCAGTCGCGATGGTTTCCGGTTCGGCAAGCCGGACAGCAACCTCCGTCATCGAGCGGGCGGCAAGTCGCATCTCTTGGCCGCGCCGCAGCAGTGCCCCCGTAACCATGAAGAAGACGACCGGACCGGCGATCGTCAGCAGAGCAAGGGTCGCTTTGGGCAGCCAGGCACCGGGTGCAGCCTCGTATTCGGGGCCGCCGTGCGTGATGAAGTAAGCGAGGGTGAGCGCCACCCAGGCCACCGAGCCGGCGGCGATGATGAGAACAGGGCTCTTATGATAGCGGCTTTGGAAGCTGCGCAAAATCTCACCGGCCGAACGGCGATCGTCATTGGCGGGAAGAAGCGGTGGGGGCACAGAATTTTCCGGACGAGCCGGCTGGTCCTCGATCGGTGCGGCATTCGGCTGCAAGCCGGATCGTAGCTGATCGGCGCCGCCGGCGGGTAAGGCCGGCCCGGTGATGGGGCGGGTTGCGGTGGATCGACGTTGAGGGAACAAAGCGCTTGGTGAGTCCGGATCGCTCACGGTTTGCCCCAGGTTCTCGCCAGCACGAGCCGTGTCGTTCGGCTTGGCGACCGGGGCGCTTTGCTGCGTTTCGGTGGCGTCGCCTGTCATATGCAGGTTCAGTGCTTCCTCAATGGCTAACAACGCCGCAGCAGCGGGATCTTGAGCCTTATTGATGCTTGCCATTGGACGCCCCTAACAAACGCTTCGCCGGAAGCGGTCAGCTTCCATTCCGTTACGCGTCACGGTCCTGCACGGAACCGTTAACCAAATCTTACTTTACAACCGGAATATCAGGATTCAAACTCAAGGTGCCTCAGCATTTACAAACATCGTTAACGGGCGCACCGCTTGAGGATGGTACGCAGCAGTGAAAGGCCACGCGTTGAAGACGGTCCTCAATGCTTTGCAAGCGCCAGCCAGACCATTTCCCATCCGACCCGACCGTCAGTTCATTTTATCTTAAATAATTGAAATCGCTGGCAATGATCGTTCGATCGCAAGTCGACGGAGATCCCGTGTTAATGATTTGACAGCGAAAGAGCCTGAGCTTGCGCGGTTTGCGAAAATGCGATGGCACCGCAAAGCCCTGGGCAGTTTTGCCTATAGCCAAGGGGCTCAAAAGCGGGACTTGCTCAATCCGGCGCAGACCGTTAGAATTATTCTAAGCCGAAACGCTCATCCTAAGACGGGTCTGTCGGCGAACGTGACCATCTCGTTTCAAGGGAGTCAAAAATGACTGAATTGAACGGCAGCAAGACCGAAACCAATCTGAAAGCTGCCTTTGCCGGCGAGTCGCAGGCCAACCGGCGCTATCTCTATTTCGCACAAAAGGCGGATGTCGAAGGCTATAATGACGTTGCGGCCGTGTTCCGCTCGACCGCTGAAGGCGAGACGGGCCATGCGCATGGGCATCTCGAATTTCTCGAAGCGGTCGGCGATCCCGCGACCGGCCTGCCGATCGGCGACACGTCCAAGAACCTCAGCGCGGCCGTTGCCGGTGAGACGCATGAATATACCGATATGTATCCAGGCATGGCTCGCACCGCCCGGGAAGAAGGCTTTGGCGAAATCGCTGATTGGTTCGAGACCCTTGCGAAGGCCGAGCGTTCACATGCGGGCCGCTTCCAAAAGGCGCTCGATGAATTGAGCAAATAGCTCGGCTCTAGCGGCAGCGCAGCCGGAAGAGGCTGGATCCTACGGCAAAAAAAGCAACCGTCGCGAAATTGCCCTCGCTTTTTTGCGGAATAGCGCAATCTATCGGGGCAGTTTCCTTTAGCTCAGCTCAAAAGGGCTCCCGCTTTATCCATCGAGGGAGCTTGATTTCTCGACATCAAAACAGGACGGCTGCGCGGCAAGGGCATGCCGAGCCTCGTTGCGTAGCCTTCCCATCCGTCAATGATGATCATTCATAGAAGATATTCATGAGCGAAGGTGGCCTCGAGGCGCCGTCCCGTCACCCGCTGGACTGGCAAAATCCCGACTTCTACGACGAAGCCAAGATCGATGCAGAGATGCGCCGGGTATTTGACATTTGCCATGGCTGTCGCCGCTGCTTCAATCTTTGTGATTCCTTTCCCAGGCTTTTCGATCTCGTCGATACTTCACCGAAAGGTGAGGTCGAAACGGTCGAGTCAAAGGATTTCAAATCGGTCGTCGATGCCTGCACGCTCTGCGATATGTGCTTCATGACCAAGTGCCCTTATGTGCCGCCGCATGAATTCCATCTCGACTTTCCGCATTTGATGCTGCGCTACCGGGCAGCCGAGGCGAAAAGGGGAGAACTCAAACTGGCCGATCGCGAATTGGCGAGGACGGACCGCAATGGCCGGCTCGCGCGCTTCATCGCCCCTCTTGCGAACTGGGCCACGAACCGCAACCACCAGTGGATAAGGGGGCTCCTTGAGAGATGGATCGGGCTCGACAGGCAAGCGGTCCTGCCCAAATATCAGGCCCGGACCTTCGAGGACCTCGGCGAGACCACCGCTCCCGAGATCGATCACGAAGCGCCGGCCAGGGGGCGCAAGGCTGTGCTCTTTGCGACCTGCTTCGTCGATTACAACGAGCCGGATATTGGGCTTGCCGCCCGTGCGGTGCTGGCCCGGAATGGGGTTGAAACAGAGATCATCTATCCGCAATGCTGTGGCATGCCGCTGCTGGAGCAAGGTCGTATCGCCGAGGTTGCCCAAGCCGCGACAACCGTTGCCGCCGCGCTTCGGTCGTGGATCGACAAGGGCTATGATATCATCGCACTGGTGCCCTCTTGTGCCCTGATGCTGAAATTCGAATGGCCGCTCATTGTGCCGGAGGATTGCAACGTCGCAGCACTCGCGAAGGCCACTTTCGACCTCAGTGAATATGTCGTCGATATCGCCCGCAAGGAGGGCTTGGCGCCTGGCCTTGCACCGGTCGCAAGCGGTGGGGTCGCGCTGCATGTCTCTTGCCATTCGCGCGCCCAGAACATGGGCCAGAAGGCGCGCGACATGCTTAAGCTCATCCCAAACACCGATCTGCAAGTCATCGAGCGCTGTTCGGGTCATGGCGGATCCTGGGGGTTCAAGAAAGCCAATTTCGCGACCGCATTGAAGGTCGGGGCGCCGGTCGCCAAGCAGGTGGCCAAGAGCGGCAAGGCTGTCGTCTCTTCCGAATGTCCGCTGGCTGGCGCGCATATCGCGCAAGAGCTGGAAAAGGAGGGCGGACAAGTGCCGCGCCGGGTTGGACATCCAATCGAAATTCTGGCGCAAGCCTATGGGCTGCGGTGATCCAGCTTAAGTGGGAACCCTTGGCAAGCCAGTCCCGGATTTTGGAGCATGCGATGCCGCAGAAGCATTTTCTTACGCCAAGCGATATTTTGCCGCCCGATGACTATGGCAATATCCGCAAGGAATGCCGCAAGAACATAATGGAGAGGAAGCGTTACCGGCGCGCTGCCGTCGGTCCCTATGTGACGTTCTATTTTGAGAATTACGAGACCATGTGGGCGCAAGTTCATGAGATGGTCTATATCGAAAGGGGCGGTCCGTCGCAGGTTGAGGAAGAGCTCGAAGCCTATAATCCGCTGATCCCGAAAGGGCAGGAGCTTGTTGCAACCTTCATGATCGAGATCGATGATCCCGATCGGCGAAAACAGGTACTGGCAGAGCTTGGCGGCATTGAGGACACGAGTTTCCTATCGGTTGGCGGCGAGCGAATCGCAGGCGTGGCGGAAGCCGATCAGGAGCGCACCCGCGCCGATGGCAAGGCGTCCTCCGTCCATTTCGTCCATTTTCACTTCACCCCGGCCCAGATCGCCGACTTCCGCCGGCCGGGTGCTGCGGTGATGGTCGGATTTACTCACAAAGCCTACGGTCATATGGCGCTTTTGCCGGAGCTGGTCCGTGCCGAGCTTGCCGATGATTTCGATTGACATCAGCAAGAGTGGGATGAGTAAAACTGCGCAAAGGCTTTGCCGCGTAATCAAATTTATCCAGATTGCGTATAGCTCTCTGATGATCTCGAGTTCAAAACCTTGAGAATCAGCAATTTTTGCCGAACAATGAATTGCTTTGCCCGCTTCATTCGGTATTGAAGCGGGATCTTCTCTGCTTGCTTGAACCAGGGCCATCATGACGACCGAACGAACCTTTTCGATCCTGAAGCCCGACGCGACAAAGCGCAATATCACCGGGGCGATCAACACCATCATTGAAAAGTCCGGTCTGCGAATCATCGCGCAGAAACGTGTCCTCATGTCCCGCCAGCAGGCGGAGACCTTCTATGCGGCGCACCGGCATCGTCCGTTCTTCAAGGACCTCATCGAAGCGATGACGTCCGGGCCGGTCGTCGTGCAGGTGCTGGAAGGCGAAGATGCGATTCAGAAATACCGCGCCGTGCTGGGGGCAACCGATCCAGCGCAAGCGGCGCCCGGCACAATTCGCAGGCAATTCGCGCTTTCGGTCAGGGAGAATGCGGCGCATGGTTCGGATAGCCCCGAGACAGCGACCGCCGAAATCACCCAATGGTTCTCCGGAAACGAGCTCGTTGGCTGAGACAGCCCGAGGGCGCTCCTTTTGCCTGGTTTTGAAAACCCCGCTACCGCCGCCGCGATCTTGTCAGGCCGTAGCTTGTTCCGAATGAGCCGGCTCTGGCTCGCCGCTTTCCAATCGCGCCGCTGCCGCTTCCGCCACTTGATCTGGGACACCGCCGGCAGCACGCACGACCGCTGCCCCGATTTCCTTGATCTTCTGTCGCAGAATTTCATTTTCCTCACGTTGGGCGAGGATCATCTGAGCTTCCTGCGAAGGGCCGGCTGCGCGCATTTCTGCCAGCTCCCGCGTGAGGCGTCCGGACTCCTGGCGCGCCGCATCCAGCGCTTGCTGCAATTCGGCATTGGCGCCGCGCAGCCGCTCAACCTTTTCGGCATATCCCGCCTCTGCCGCGCGCGCGGCTTCCCCCTGCAGCTGATGCTGACGCACGACCTCCTTTTCTCTTATTGCAGCTAACTCAAGCGCTTCCTCGCGCTCGGCGATTCTGGTAGCCGCCGTTTTAAGCGTGATCTGATCGGCTTGGCCCTGCAGATTGAGAGTTGCGATCACGCCCTCGAGCTGTTCGACCATTGCGCCTTGGGCAGTGAGCCTCTCGCTTTGGCGGGCTACCTCTGCTTCGAGGCCAGCCAACCTCTCCTTCTGGTTGGCGGCAAGCGTTTCCGCCTCGCCGAGTCGGTCCGTCAATTCCTGGATACGGGCATCCTTGCGGGCGAGGAGCCCGCCCATGTCGTAGCTTTCCTTTGCCGCCGCGGCGCTTAAGGCAGAGGCCTCTGCCAAGGCGCGTTCAAGGGCGGCCACTTCCGTCCCGTGCTCGCTTTCGTGATCGGACAATGTCCGAAGCTGAGCCTTCTGCTCCAGGATCAGCGCTGTCTGCCGGCCGAGCTCCAAACGATCCGCCACCCGGAGCTTTTCGAGATGTTCAGCCTTTTGTTCCAGGCGCCTTTGATCGACGGCGGCTTCGGCCCGTAGCAGATCCTGCGAGGCAAGGATCTCCTCTGGCGAAAGCGGCAGCTGCATTTCAAGCTGCCGTCGCGAGAGGCGGATCGCGCGGTACCAGAACGCGGGAGCGACCGCAAGGGCGATCAGACCCGCGATCAGACAACCCAGCGTAAAGATCATGACTTGCTCGACCACGCCCACTCCAACGGTTGGCAAGAAGTGCGCTTTTTTCCTTACGACAAATCTGCCTCGATCCCAAATACCTAAGCAGGCTTAAGCTAGATGTTTCAGAGAGACCGTGGGGCTTTGGTCCCTTTCGGGGGCGAAAAACCGCCCTTCAATCCCTGCATCGTCTTCAGGTCGTCTTAGTTCCCGCCTCACGCCAAAGCTTGTCCTCGGATTCGTCCCGATCGGGCGTTTCCCGCTTCTATTGACTCGGGAAACGCCTCTTGCTTTTTTGATTTGTCGCATTTTCTCGACGATGTCGCTGTTGCGAAACATCGCCAGCGATATGCGAACCGGTATCCACTTCGTGGAAAATGCTCTAGCTAGGAGCGAATCCCGCAAAAGTTGACAGACTTTTGCGACGAGAATTCGCTCCAACTTCTCGATCTTGCGCGATTTCTTTCCGCTCGAACGATTCCGTTTGAGCGGAAAGAGTGCTAGCGCTTGCCATCTCGCTTATGAGAGCACTTTTGCGTAAGGATTGAGGCGACCCTCTCAGTTCGCAACGACAGACGGAACCATGGCGGCCCAAATCCACCAATTTCTGTGCCTTACCGATAATTTCGGCGTGCTTCTCCATGATCCGGGGAGCCGCGCAACAGCCAGCATCGATGCACCGGAGGCGGGTCCCATCCTTGCTGCGCTCGCCGCGAAAAATTGGGATCTGACGCATGTTCTGGTCACCCATCACCATTACGACCATGTCCAGGGCATTGCGCTTCTCAAGTCCCGTTACCCGCAGGCGCAAATCATCGGCCCAGCCAAGGAGGCGAGCCGGATCGGGAGCCTCGATCACACCGTGGCGGATGGCGATAGTGTCAAAATTGGCAGTCTCGAGGCACTTGTGATCGAGGTCCCTGGCCACACATCGGGTCATGTCGCCTACTGGTTCGCCGCCGAAAATCTTCTTTTTTCCGGCGACACGCTGTTTGCCATGGGCTGCGGCCGCGGTTTTGAGGAACCGTCAGGCGTGCTTTATCACTCGTTGATGAAGCTCGCTGCTCTACCGCTCGAAACACAAATCTATTGCGGGCATGAATATACGCTGGCCAATGCCCGCTTCGCGCTCTCCGTCGATTCGGAAAATGAAATCTTGAAGCGCCGCGCAGAGGATGTCGCGAGGCTGCGGGAAGCTGGCCTCTTCACCCTGCCAACGACGCTCGCCGTCGAGCTTTCGACCAATCCTTTTCTACGCGCCGAGGATGAAGACATAAAGGCGAGGCTCGGCCTCTCCGGCGCCGATCCGGCCACGGTCTTTGCCGAATTGCGCGAGCGTAAGAACCGCTTCTAGCGAGTGGGTAGATCTAAACAACGGAGCCCTCGTTTCATCCGGTTTCACCAGACAGCAAGCTAACGAACAGAATTTCACCTGTATTAATTAAATGAGCTGCCGGGGTCTTGAGTTTTCCACCAATGAGA
>DATJTB010000262.1:0-2862 GCA_035503795.1 Methylocella sp. | reverse complement strand
CAACGTTCAACCACGCGCGGGAATCGCGGCTTGATCAAGCTTGTGTCGCGCTAGTCCGCGAAAGGGTTCGCATTCATTGCGGCGACGCCATCACTGGGCCAATGGAGGACGGGAGGGTGGCCTGGACAGCGGAGGGCGCCTGGGGCGGCGGCAAAGGCGTCGATATAATTTTGGAATCGACTGGCCGGTCTCCGAGAACGGCCTGGACGTGAGCGTCTTGCGCCCTTGGCTCGCTGAGCTGCGCACCGATCGTGCGCACGGCCAGCGGGGCGTCGGCATAAGTGGCATGGCCGATCAGGCCCACGGATTCCCCGGAGAGATCATAGGCCTTCACACCGAGTTGATCGAGAGCGGCACGGTCGGCAGGGTTGTTCGGATCAAGCCCACCGAGCCGCGGACGGTCGCCGGCGAGCCGGCGCGAGACCGACAGCGCCCGGTCATTCGAAGCGATGAGCACGAAGACATGGCTGGGATCAAGCCGCGCCAATTGCTGCCGGAAAACATTGAGATCGATGTCCGGCGCCGCCAGCATGACGTCGCCGAGCTTGCCCTTGAGATCGGCGCTGCCGGCAATCGCATTTTCCCGCAGCGCCTCCATCGCGAGCCACGCCCCCATCGAATGGGCCAGAATATGGACTTTTCCGGCATCCGGCACGTCACCGAGCTTCTGGACGAGATGAGTCAAGGCATCGCGAGCCGCGGTCGCATTCTCCTTGGCCGCGCCATAGTCAAGCAGACTCGCCGTCGCCGGCCAGGTGTAGAGCACCAGAACCCCGCCGAAGCGGCCATCCGCGGCGATTTGGGCGAGACGGAAGCGCGCCTCGTCATAGCTTGTATTGAAGCCATGCACATAAAGAAGAATATCTCGGTTCGAGCCGATCCGGCCTGAAATATGGCTCGCGAGTTCGCTGAAGAAGGCCGTCTCCTCAAGCGGGCGGTCGCTTTGCACGGTGAAATGCTTTTCCGGATCCGCGGCACCAAAACTCGGCCCCTCAATCCGGCCCGTCTCGTGTGAAGGTGGCACACCGACCCGCTGCAAGGAGTAGCGCGCGCCCTGCCCGATGGCCTCATCCACGCCGCTTTGCTCACCCTTGCGGGTCGAGACCACGAACATGGCCAGTGAGCGGGGCTCGACCACCAAATCGCCGCCGGTTGAAAGCCCGATCGTCGTGCAGCCCGCAACAACGAGAACCCCGCTGCAGGCCAGCATCGAAAGGAATAAGCGGGAGGACCGCAAAACCGGCAAATTCAGTCGTGGGCCTTGGTCCAAATTCGAGTCCATCAAAACGAGCCAATAATTATAAATTTGGATCGAATTACGACAAATTCATAGCGATCGACCAGTCACTTCGCCACAGGATTATGCATCAGAAGGTCACTACTTTCGCATCACGCTCCAGCCTCGTCCCAGGCTTAGGTTTAGGCTCGTTATATTTCACCCTTCATCATCAAGTATACACCAATTGCGTAACGATTTGCTTATTCCGCGCTTCAAAGCCTCGGAATGGATAGAGATGACCTTGCATTGACAAGGTCACAAATCATCGGATCCGGGAGGGCGATCTGGAGCTTCACAGCGCTGTCACAAAATTATCGAAAGAAGCAGGGGTGCCAACTTTAGAACTTCGACGCGCCTGAAATCAAAGCTTGGGAGCCCTGCATGCCCTTTATGTCCCGTACCACAGCCGCGGTATTCCTGCTGACTTTAGGATTGGCCTTGACGGCTGGACAAGCCTGGGCCGAGTCCCTCAGTGAACGGCGGGCCGCCAAGGAAAAGGTTGAAACCGTCGAAGTCGAGGTCGCCTGCGGCAAATTGGACAAGGAAAATTGCGCGATTGTGGTGCCGGAGATCAATTCGAAGACCGTCTCTCAAGGCGTCCGGCTGAAGCCGCTCGAATCCAAGGGCAGCGTTGAATCCCTCAACGGCCTTTGTGATGGGGATGTGGTGGTTGCCGTCGTGCAGGCGGACGTCCTCGTGGAGCGGGTCAACAAGCCGGACTGCACCGGCAATGTGGTCATGCTCGGCGCGCCGCTTTACCCTTATGAGGGCTTCATGGTCGTGCGGTCCGAGACGCGTGAGGGTAAGTTCTCCGACATGGTCGAGAACGTGAAGGCCGGCAATGTCCTGCGGGTCGCGGCCGGGGGATCGGGTTCGGGCGGTGAGCTGACGCTGCGCACCATTCTGGCCAACACGCCTGAGTGGAAGCAGGTCATCGACATCCAGCCCGATGGTTCGGCAACCGCCCTCAACAAATTGCGCGATCGCCAGCTCGATGCCTTTTTCGTCATGGATGGCCCGCAGTCTCCCCTTCTCCAGGAGGTACGCGAAACGGTCGATCCCAAGACCAAGCAGCGGATCTTTAAATTTGTCGACATACGCCCAACGGGCAAACTCCTCGAATTGAGCCTGGCCGGCCGCGGCCTTTATGCGACGGCGACCCTCGAATCGGGCTGGTTCAGCTCCATCAAATCGATTTCGACACCGGCGATCATCGCCATTCAAAATGATTTCTACAGCAAGCACCCCGCGCTCGCCGCCAAGGTCAGGCAAGCGGCCGAGGACGCTTCAGCTGCAATCGCAGCCAAGGCCGGGGCGCGGCCCGATTGGCGACAGGATTTCGAGCGCCCCTGACTCTTGCGGTTTAAGTCCGCAGCCCTAACCAACCATAGGCGCATTTTTGAGCTGATTGCATGAAAACGCCCAAACACTCCCTGAGAAAGATCGTCAACTTCCTCAACAATACGGATGAAGACGGGGGCTTCTGGCTTCCCAATATTCAACGCCCCTTTGTTTGGAGCGAAGATCAAACATGCCGACTTTTCGACTCCATCCTGCGCGAATATCCCATCAGCACACTTCTG
>DATJTB010000261.1:0-25125 GCA_035503795.1 Methylocella sp. | reverse complement strand
CGGTTGCCAGCCTCGCGGCAAGCCGCTAAAGGGGGCCGATCCCTTCCGGTTATCCTGAAGAACAGCTTGATTCGACAACCGGAACGGCGCGCGCCCGTAGCTCAGCTGGATAGAGCACTAGACTACGAATCTAGGGGTCGGGAGTTCGAATCTCTCCGGGCGCGCCACAAATCAGGACACCCAATCCCAGCCTAGAGCGGGATGAGCAAAAGTGTGAAGCGGCTTTGCGCTCGCATCCCGCTCTAAATTACGAGAATCGATCACATACTATGATTTTGGATCCGATTCGATCCAAAATCATCGTGATCTAAAAGGCAAGTTATGCGGGGGCTTATTTGGGGAATTCCTTGGCCCGTGACGTTGAAGAGGGCGTTCAGGCGACGGACTGTGCCGTTGTGGTAACACCCACGCCGTCGAGAGGCTTTTTCGCTGATACAGGCATTTTCCAGCGAAGCGGACCGGTTCGCGTCGAGAAAATGCGACACATCAAAAAATAGAACCGTTTCACGATTCAACAGAAGCAGGAAACGTTCTATAGTTGGAAGTCATGCCGGCGCACGCGCCTCCTTGATCGGTCCGACATCGACCTGAATCTCCTCACCCTCGACCCTCAGGGGGTAGGGATGCAGCGCGTTGCGCACGAGATGAGTCACACACTTGCCGCTGGTGCCGTCGAAACCCCATTGGTGCTGGGAGCAGGTGACAGTCTGTCCGTTGAAGTTGGCGTCGCTCAGCGGCATATCCGCATGCGGACAGCGCCCACGATAAGCCTTGAGCTCACCGCCCGTCGGCCAAAGCAGGAGCACGCTCTTCTTGCCGGCATGAAAGAGGCCCATGCTCCCTTCACTCACGGCATCGGTGTTGCAAATAAAGGTGAACGCCATCAGGAACGCCCTTTTGAAAATCCACGTCTGACCAGCAGAACTCATGCGAAGCAAGTTGCGGACCAGCATAAAGCCACGGGCGGCGCGGCATGGCGCTGAATGTCGCAAATGTGACGTCAATTAAGGCCTGCTGGCCCTCCACAGGCGGCTGGGGCAGGAAAGCGAAACCCGATTCAAGAAGTCTCAGAAGCAGCGGATTTCGGCTTCCGCCTCCGCCCGGCGCAGGTCGGCCAGCATGGCCTTCGTCTCCTCGCTCGCCCGGAACATGGTTCCGATCTGTCCTTGGACCTGAAT
Organism: Methylocella sp.; assembly: GCA_035503795.1. GTDB lineage: Bacteria > Pseudomonadota > Alphaproteobacteria > Rhizobiales > Beijerinckiaceae > Methylocapsa. Next base: position 23,947 of record DATJTB010000261.1, on the reverse strand, counting down.
GAGACTCGCTACGGTCTGCGCCGCCACATAGCGGTCATAAGGTAAAAGGGAAGCGATGACATCGATTGAACAGGAACAGCGATGAAGCATGTCGGACGTTTCGCCATTGGTCTGCATGCAGACGAACACATAATCGGCGCGCGCTTCCGTGGGATAATCATTGGCTTCCGCCGCCCGGCCGGCCGCATCGCCCAAAAATCCGTAGGCGGCGAGGATCAGAATATGAAGTCCGGCTAGCTTCATAGCTTGGCCTTTGGTTCATCCGGAGCGGGTTGAGCGATGTGAAAACGGTTTTGCGCTCGCATCCCGCTCTAAATTAGAAAATCGATGACGTTTCATGATTTTGGATCGATTCGATCCAAAATCATCGTGATCTAGTCCATAAACGGCATCAACCCAAGCGGGCTTGGCACGGGAAACTTGCGCGCTACGGCCGAAGCGTCAGGGGGGAGGCCGAGGCAAGCCCATTGGGTGCTAAGCCAAGCTTAGTCTTTTGATCGTACGGACATCTTCGCCGGTTTTGGCTAAAATCCGCTCACGTGCAGCCAAAAAATCTTCACTTGTCACGAGCATGTGGTGGGCATTGGCATGCAGAAGCTTGGTTGCGTCCTGCATGATGCCGACATGGCCGCGCCAGAAAATGAGATCGCCGCGTTGCAGCGCAAGCGTACCTTGCTCCTTTGGGCTAAGCGGCTGGCCGAGCGCCTGTTCCTGCAGGTCGGTGTCGCGTGGCGCTGCGATGCCCGCCGCATCAAGCGCGACCTGGACGAGGCCCGAGCAATCGATACCTAGGCTCGTCTTGCCGCCCCAAAGATAGGGCGTGTGCAGAAAGCGCTCCGCTACCCCGACGAAATCGGCCTCCCGCGCTTCGACCGGCGCCAGGTGGCCGGCAAAGACAAATGCCGTCTCGCCAATCCGCGCGAAGGCACCCTTCTGCCCCTCCACGCGGACGCGAGCTCCAAGCGGCGACGCCCGCCGTACCGGCATTTTCAGATCCGGGCATGGATAGACCAGGGTTCGGTTGACTTTGACGCGATGGGTGGCTTCGAGGCCTCCCGCCGAAAGAGCAGCCATGGCGATATAGCCGACATATTGATCCGTACCGAGCTGCACCCATCCCCAGCCCTCCTGATCCTCATAGAGGATGAGGGTTTCGCCGTAGAGCGCCTGTGTATCAAGGACCGCGTCATGTGAGGGCGCACGCCGCACATCGGCGATGCCGGTTGCCACATGCATGACGCGGCCTGCGGCATAACGGGGCGCCTCGATCCGGCCGCGCCATTCTTCGGCGGCGAGGTCCGGTCGGGCGGGGGTCAAGCGGGGGTCGCATGGCTGCATGCCGGGGTCATTAGCCCGATTGACCCGCAAATGCAAAAGCCGCCCCTTTGCGGCGCGGCAAGGCCCGCGCGACCTGTTGCTAACTTTCGATCGACGGCTAGCAGCGGAACACCGCAGAGTGCGACCGGCGGGATTGGCCGACGGGCGATGGCTCCCTTTCATGCCGAATAACGATTCAGTCGAGGAAGCCGGACGGAACGGTGCCAAGGCATATCACAAAAAAACGTCGGAGACCTCAGATCTTTTTCCGATGCGGAACGGGGCGGCAAAGTCCATAATACGCAATTTTCGACGGCGAAGAAGGTTTCTTGCGTGGTCGGCGGATACGCAGCGGCATGGCAGGAATTGCGCGCTCTTTGTCATTGAAACCAAAACAACCGCATAGGATATTTTGCACGTTGCGCATGTCCCGACTTTTCGATACGGGCTCTGCCCAAACGCTCCTAAACGTTAAAATCCCCGGCGCGCGGGACATGAAGCATGTACGCAAAATCGGGATTGTTGTCTATCCCGATGTCGAAATTCTGAATGTCTGCGGGCCGCTCGATGCCTTTTTTTATGCGGATCGCTATGTTCGTGGAAGCGGGCGCGCCAGCGAGCCGGGTTATGAAATCCAGGTGATTGCGGAAACGCGAGGCCCGGTCAAGACCAAATGTGGATTGCAGATCATCGCCACACATGGATGTTGCGATGTGACGGAAGATCTCGACACTTTGATCGTCGCGGGCGGCGAGGGCGTAGAACAGGCTTGCGCGGAACCCGGGCTGGTCGCCTGGGTGAAAGATATGGCGCAGCGCGCCCGGCGCATCGTCTCTACCTGCACGGGGACGTTTCTGTTGGCTGAGGCCGGCCTCTTGAAAAACCGCCGCGTGACAACCCACTGGGCTTATTCTGACCGGCTTGCCGCCGCCTATCCCTCCCTGCGCGTCGATCCCAATCTCATCTTCGTTCGTGACGGCAATATCTATACCTCAGGCGGTATTACCTCTGGCGTCGATTTGACCTTGGCGTTGATCGAGGAGGATCTGGGTCATGAAATCACCCGCCTTGTGGCCGGCATGATGGTGGTGTTTCTGCGCCGGCCGGGCGGACAGACGCAGTTCAGCCCTTTTTTGCAAGCCGAGGCGAAGAGCCGCCACGATATCAGGCAGCTTCAGGCCTGGATCCTGGAAAATCCCGCGGATGATCATCGCGTCGAGAATCTGGCCCAGCGCGTGGCGATGAGCCCGCGGAATTTCGCCCGCCTGTTTCGGTCCGAAACCGACCGGACCCCGGCGAAATTCGTCGAGCACGCACGCGTCGAGGCGGCCCGCTGCAAGCTCGAGCAAACCAGCATGCCCATCGAAACGATCTCGGAGGCTTGTGGCTTTGGCACGGCCGAACGCATGCGCCGCTCCTTCCAGCGTCTCCTCCACGTCACTCCGCATGAGTACAGAGCCAGGTTCCGGACGGCGTGCATCGAAGAATAAGGCACTGGCAAGCCGATTTCGTGCATCGCAAAATTACCTCTCCACAGAACACAAGACAGAACACAAGGAAAAACGGGGAGAGCAACATGAAAATCCAGTTTTTGACGACCGCCCACACAGCCTGAGCCAAAGGCTTGCGATCGAGCTCACCGCGCGCGGTCATGAGATCATTGCCACGCGTGCGGCGAGCGACGAGATGATGATTGCCGAGGTCGCCCTGCATTTATGGTGCCCATCACCAAGATCATTTGAGGGGCGAAGCATTTGCTCAAACTCGACGAGGTCCGCGCCAAAGCCGTCGTCGATCAGGCCGATCGCCTTGGCTTCCTTGACGCCATCGGACGGCAAGCTTGCGTGATCTCCTGCGCGCGCTCCTCGCCGATGCGGCGCGGGAGCGTATAGGTCCAATATTCCGAGCCATAAAGCCCGCCCATGCTCTTGTAGTGCGGATTGAGCACCACGCCTTCGTGGGCAAAGACATGATCGGCGGCCAGCCCCGGCATCACGCGGCCGGCACCGGCGTTACCTCGGAAAGCGGCGATCACAAGATGCGACATGGTCGTGATGATCTTCATGGATCAGATCATTGATGGCATTGATGTTGCGCCAGGATACAAGCGCCGGATCGGTCGCCGCCTCGATGACATTGAGATGGATTCCGTTGGAGAAGAAATCGCGGCCGCCTTGTAGAACGATGACCCGCGTCGGCGGGCGGCGGGCGAAAAGGAAAGCGTCGCGCAGGCGATAGCATTGCTCGGTGTTCATCGCGCCATTGTAGAACTCGAAGCCGAGCGTGCCGACGCCGTCCCGTTCGGCAGAAGCCTTGGTCCTCCTTGAGGAACAAACGGGCGAGCCGCGGCGCCGATCCGTCCGCCTCGGCCGAGTTCATTGATGACCTCGTAAAGGACATGGCGATGGAATAGGCTTCCTCGCCGGTGCTGCAGCCGGCGACCCAGGCGCGGAACGACTGGTTATACGGCAAGGTGTGCAGGATATCGGGAAGGATCTGTGTCTTCAACAGCTCGAAGGCGGAGGCGTCCCGGAAAAAGCTGGTGACGATGATGAAAAGGTCGTCGATCAGGTTCCGGACCTCGTCGGGATCCGTCTCCAGCAACTTCATGTAAACCGCGGGATCCTCGATATTGGCGAGCGCCATGCGCCGCTGGATTCGGCGCATCAGCGTGCCTCGCTTATGCAAATCGAAATCGTGCGCGCTTTTCTGCCGAAGTAAATCGATGATCTTGGCGTAGGAGCTATTGGCGGGGAAAGCTCCCATGGCAACATCGGTCGGAATAAGTCCCGACTTGGCGAAATCGACGAGAGCGCGGGCCACCCTTTCCAATGGCAAGACGAAGCCGATCGCGCCGGTGGCGATGGCGCTGCGTGGCATGCCGTCGAATTCGGCCTCTGACGGATCCTGGGCGATGGTCAGCCCGCCTTTCAGGCGTATCGCCTGGGCGCCGATGCTGCCATCAGAGCCCGTGCCGGACAGGACAACGCAGGCGGCCCGCTCGCCATAGGCGTCAGCCGAGGATTCGAGCAAAACGTCGAAGGGCATCCGCGCCCGGCCGCCACCGCCCACGGGCGAGAGACGCAGCTCGCCGTCGCTGACGGTAAGATAGCACCCGGACGGATTGATATAGACCTGGTTCGGCTCAAGGTGCGTCCTTTCACCCGCCTCGGAGACGGTCATCTGCGTGTGACTGGCAAGCAGCGAGACCATGAAGCTCACATGTTGAGGGTCGAGATGCTGGACCAGGATGAACGCCATGCCCGAGTCCGGCGGCAGCGACGAGAGCAAGGTCCGAAACGCCTCAAGACCGCCTTCCGAGGCGCCCAGCGCCGCTACGCGAAAGTGCTTGGTATCTTCCATGATACTGTCCTGTGGCCGCCAATCTCGGATCATCCAAAACTATCGGCTTCATAAGTCGACCCGCTTTGACCCGTGTCATCGGCCGGGCGCGCCTGCTCCCCTTCAAACGGCAGCAGCGCGAACAGGCCTGCGGCCTATTGCCCGGCGGCCTTCAGCGAGTTCAGCGGCGATCGATCCAATGCGCGTAAGCTCCTCTTCGACGATGCTCAAGATCTGGCGCTGCGGCTCGCCCGAGCCTCGCCTAACCCGAACGGCCACATCGATCGCCTGCGGCCGGTCAAGAGGTGATCCGATCTGGCTCACGAGGAGGCAGCGCGCTTCTTCGACCGCGCCCACCTCCTCGACCAGGCGCTGGGCGATCAGGCTCGCGGCGATGTTGTAGAGCTTGCCGACATGCATCACGGCATTCTTGCCTGCGGCCGATTCGATGGTCATCGCGCGGGGTGGCACTGAAATCGCAGAGCTTCGTCTCGAAGGTTTGGCACAAGATTGGGTCAGCGATTGCCGTCAGTCGCCGTCACGAGCCTGACCAGCATGGCGAGGGACGTAACGCCTATCTTTCGCATGAGGCTTTGGCGGTGGTGCTCCGTCGTGCGTTCGCTGATGCCGAGTTCGGTGGCGATGTTCTTGTTGAGCTGCCCCATCACGATTCGGTCCATGATTTCGCGCTCGCGCTTGGTCAGGGTGGCGAGCCGAGCCTCTGTGTCGGCACGCTGCGATGGGGTGGCCACAGTTGCCGAGCCCTGCTCCATGGCGCTGGCGATACTCTGGCGGAGAGTCACGCTGTCGACCGGCTTCTGCAGGAAATCTGCGGCGCCCTCGCGCATTGCCCGAACGGCTAAGGGCACGTCGCCGGAGGCGGTCAGGAAGATGATCGGCGTGTAGCGCTGCTCCAATTTCAGACGGCTCTGCAATTCGAGCCCACCCATACCCGCAAGGGAAACATCCACCACCAGGCAGCGAAAGCGGCCATGATCCGGGTCCGACAGGAAGGCTTCGCCGGATGTAAACGTTTCGACCTTATAGCCCTGGGACTCAAGCATGGCCCGGATGGAATCACGGAGGATGGGCTCGTCGTCGATGACAGCGATCTCGGAGAGAGGATTGGGCGCAGACGGCAGCCCGGCCATCCGCCGCTCGCCCGCGCTGCAGCCCTGCCAAGCGGGCATGGTGCGCTTGACGAGCACCTCGACGGTCGCCAGCAGAGTAGCCGGCCTTACAGGTTTGCGGAGGACTTGGAGCTCGCCTGCCTTGCTGCTTGAAAGCTGGGCTTCCGGCTGCTCGCCGCTCAGGATCAAAGCAGGGATCTCTGCGTTCAGCTCGTCGCGGACGTGCCGGACGATATCGACACCGGTCGATCCGCCCGGAAGGTTGAAGTCCGCGATGACGACATTTGGCCGAGGGGCAGTGTTTCCTCGGAGATGGGCCATGGCCTCGACCTCATTGGGAGCCGCCGCAATCTGATATCCTTGCAGTTCCAGAAGCGAAGTGAGCGCGTGGAGCTGCGTTGCGTCGTCCTCGACGAGAAGGATGGCCGGACCTGAGGCGGCGATTTCCTTTCCGACAACCGCTTTGGGGCTGGCAGCCCCCGAAAAATCCACATTCGGGATCACAACGGCGAACATTGTTCCCTTGCCGAGGGTCGAGCGGATGTCGATCTGGTAGCCCAGCAAATTGGCAAAGCGCTTCACGATGTGGAGGCCAAGCCCGAACCCAAACTTGTCACCCTCAGCCTCGTCGACGCGGTAGAATTCATCGAACACGGCATTGATCTTATCCGGAGGAATGCCGATGCCGGTATCCCACACCTCGATCCGAAGATTGTTGCCCCGGCGGCGGCAGCCAGTCAGGATCTTGCCATTGTCGGTGTATTTCACCGCGTTGGAGACCAGGTTGCAGAGCATGCGAACCAGCAATCGGCGGTCGCCCCTGATGATCGACGCGACCGGGACGCAGCGCAGCTCGAGCCCTTTTGCCGAAGCGAGCGGGGTGAAGTCGTGGACCACCTGCGTCAAAAGCGGGGCGACGGACAGGTCGGTCAGTTCAAGCTTTATCCCGCCGGATTCGATCTGATTGAGGTCGAGCAGGGCATCGATGAGCTCGGTCATCTGTTCAGTTGCGTCGCCGAGTCTTGCCAGCGTTGCGCGCGCCTGCGGACTTGCCACCTGCGCCTCCAGGAGGCCCTGCAGCAGGCCGATTGATTGCAAGGGCTGGCGCAGATCGTGGCCGGCCGCGGCAAGGAAGCGGGACTTGGCCCGGTTCGCCTCATTGGCGGCAAGCCGCGCGGCCTCAGCGACCGCTTCAGCCTGCGTGCGCTCTATGAGCGCAGCCGCCATGTGCATAAAAAGGTCGGTCATTCGCCGATCGCGTTCCACGAGCTGATGCGGCCCGCGGAAATGCGTCGAGAGCACTCCCATGAGTGTTCCGTCGTGCGTGAAAATGGGTGTTGATTGCACGGCCCGGTATCCCGCCGCGGCCGCAACAGAGCGGTGCGGTGCGTAGGCGACGTCATCTTCGACATCCTCGACAACGACACGCGTGCCCGCCTCCATGGCTCTAGCGCAGACCGAACCGTCACCGCGACGCGCAATGGCAAAGTGTTCGAGAAACGATCGACTGAACCCCTTTTGCACTGCGATCTTCAGAGAATCGGTCTCAGGGTCGTAAAGCTGGATGTTGCCAAGATCGGCATGCTGGAGCTCGATGGTCGCATTGAGGATTTCCCGGAGCAGCTCGGGCAGCTCGGCGGTCTCGGCGAGCCGCGTCGCCATCTCGTGAAGGCGCTCCATAGCGGTAAGATCGGCGGCAAGCTGTGCCCGGAGATGCTCGCGCTCGGCCTCGCCTTTTTTATGCTCGCGGAGGTCATGGAGCGCGGCGATGACGAGGGGGCCGTCGGCGGTTTCCACTGGACTGAGCCCGATATCCAACGGGATTCTGGTTCCATCCTTCGCTATCCCGTCGATCTCGAGACTCGTGCCCATGGATCGTCGCGTCGGCTGCTTGAGGAAGTCCATGTGCAAGGCTGCATGCCGTGCGCGCAGCTCGGGTGGGATCAGCATGTCAACGGTCTGTCCCAACAGCTCGGCTGTCGAATGGCCGAACAAGCCTTCCACCTGGGCGCTGACAAAGCGGATGCGTCCTTGAGGATCGGTCGCGAGCACCGGCCCCGGAAGCGCCTCCATGAGGAGCTGAAACTGCCGTCGGATGACGCGTCGCTGGTCGGTGATATCCTCCAGCGCCAGCAGCACGATGGGGCTTTGTGGCGGCGGCGCCCGAAAGGCACGAATCGTCGCACGCCAGCTGTGCTGACCACCTTTGGGCTGAGTGACTTCGATGTCCGACTTTGTTATGCCCTCTCCTTGCGTCAGCATTTGCGATATCAACTCCAGCAGCGGGGGGTGCGTCAGCACCGGAGACTCGAGATCCCGCATAGACGCCTTGCCGAGCTGGTCCTTCCTAACGCCGATCGCCGCGCAGAGCGCTTCATTGGCAGAGACGAGCCTGAAGCTTTCATCGATCGCCGCCATTGGCTCGGCGGCCGTTTCGACGATCAGTTCCGCATAGCGGCGGGCCGCCTGGGAGAGGATCTGTTCCTCCTTCAACCGCGTGACATCGGTATAGGTGACGACCGCCCCTCGAATCTCGCCCATGTCGGTGCGGTAGGGCATGACCGAGCGCATATACCAGGCGCCGGAGAGCGCATGAATCTCGCGTTCGCGCGACGTGCCCGAAGAACGGGCCGCAAGCGCATCTGCCGTCAGCTCGGGGTCGGAAAACTGCGGCAGGAGGTCAACGAGGGGGCGGCCAATGTCCGTTTCGATGAGAGAGAAAAGCTCCCTCATGCGCGGATTGAATATTTTGATATTGAGTTCCTCATCGAGAAGGATGGTCGCCACAGACGAACTATTGAGCAAATTCGACAGATCGTTCGCTGTCCGCTGCTGCTGCTCCAGCGTCTTCCGCAGCTGATTGTTGACCGCCGTCAATTCCTCGTTCAACGACTGGAGTTCTTGCCTGGAGGACTGAAGCTCTTCGTTGGTCGTGAGAAACTCCTCGTTGAGCGACATCGCCCTTTCGTTACTGGCCTTCAGGGTCTCGGTAGTTTCGCGAAGTTCGTTGATCGTGCGGTTCAGCTCCCTGCGTGTGTCGGCCAACTTCTGCGCAATCGAGGAGGCTTCAGGGCTCAGTTCGGCCTTGTCGCCCGGCGCGGGTTTGCCAGGCACCGTCGGCGGCAAATCTTCGAGGAAAGCAACCAGGACAAGATCGTCATGCTCGTCGGGGACAGGCTGGGCCTCGATCGTCACGGGCGCAGCCGTGCCCCGGCGCTGGCTCCATGCGGCGTGGACGGTGACGCGGCGCTTGGTCCGGAAAGCCCGGGAGATCGCCTCCCGCAGCTCGGCGCGTAACCAGCCGGCCGCCGCCGGCAACACGTACCGATCGAGGTCACCTGGTATGAACTGAAGGTAGCGTTCGATCGCCCCGAAAGTTGCCAGGGCCTTCAGATGCCGGCCGACCGTCACGGCCGCGGGGGTATAGGTTCGAAGTAGCAGACCCTGCATCTTCTCCGCGTGAGCCGATGACTGCATTGCCGTGTCTCGGCTTGCTTCACCAATGTCCTCCCGGGTTCGAAACTGTGGAACCGCCGAGGATTGGAGGAACGCCGCGTAACCGCGCCGGCAGTAGATCCGCGATTTCTCGTCGAGCGGCTCGAAGAGGTCCTCGGCGACATGCGCGGATTCCGCGGAACCCAGCATCAAAAGCCCGCCCTTGACCAGCCCGAAGTTGAACTTAGCCAGGACCTGAAGCTGTGCCCCTGGCGTCAGATCCATCAGCATGTTGCGGCAAAACACGAGATCGAGGCGCGCGAAGGGAGGATCGTGCGGCAAGTCGTGCCGGGCGAACATGACGGCGCGTCTCAGGTCCGAACTGACGCGCAGGCGGCCCCCCTTGCGGGTGAAGAACCGGCTGAGTCGGTCCTCGGAGACGTCGGCGCGGATGTTCTCGGGATAGATGCCGGCGCGCGCGACCTCCAGCGCTTCATCATCGATGTCCGTCGCGAAGATCCGCACGGGGAATCGCAGGCCGAGCGCTGTTAGCTGTTCGAGCAGCAGAATCCCGAGCGTGTACGCCTCTTCACCGGTGCCGCATCCCGCGACCCAGGCACGGAAAGTTTGGTCGGCAGGATGGCTGCGCAGGGCATCCAAAATGTGCTCGGCGAGAGCGGCGAAGGCATCGGGATCGCGGAAAAACCCGGTGACATCGACGACGGGCTTCGCCGGTTTCGTTTCGGGCGCAGCGCGGCGTCGGCCCCTCCTGACAGCGGGGCCGGGTTTCGAATTTGGCGAAGGCTTGGCGTTTCTTCTCGCCATAATGAATCTGCTTGCCTTGGCACCTGACCAGTGGCCTTCCGGCGGTATCCATCAATTTAAGCGGCCGGCAGACGATCGGACAGGGGTCAGGGCCCGCAACCCCGCAACCCCCCGCAACCCCGCAACTCAATGAGTTGTCGCCTATTGCGAAGCGCTAAGCAAGGAGGTTGCATCGGCCCTCGCCACGGTGAGCGAGACCGCGACCAGCCCTAAGCCGCGGTCGTAAGCTCTGCCGGCTTGGTTCAGGCTGCGGGCACTACCTAGAGGAAATCCGAGGCTTGCGGCAAGGTGGGCTTCAGACACTTGATACGGTGCGGGCTGAAGGGGGCAAGCCCTGACGAGGGCGGTGGGTCTCCACCAATGACATTTTATCGTATCTATATTTTAGGTTCACCGCCCCCGTTTTTCGGCCTGGCGCGGTCGGTCGAAGTGGCTGATGACCTTTATGCCAGCACGGACGAGGAGGGCATTCTTGCGGCCTGGAACCGCTACCGCCTGCACCAAAAAGGTGCTCGTGGCTTCGAACTCTGGCATGGCACTCGGCTCGTGTTCCGCCACGACGGAGATCGGCGAGCGGCGGCTCCCGGCAACCCCGTCTAATCACCTCTGGGGAGTATGTTGTGATGAGTGAAGTGGTCCCAGAAAAAACAAGGTCGCTGGCCGAGAAGTTATCTGCAACGGATGCCGGGGCGAAACGTAATGGTGAGGCCTTGGAGAACTGGACACGGACAAGTTCGACCCTGTTCACCGGGGTAATCGGGCTTGGCCAGGAACTGCTGACATTCTCGACGAAGCGGATGAATGCGCATGTCGATACCTGGTGTGCTCTTGCCAATTGTCGGCGCCCACAAGACGTTTTCGAATGTCAGAAGAGATTCATGGAAACGACCACGACCCAATACAGCGAAGAGATCAACAACCTCACAACTTGCTTCCTGGAGCTGATAAAGGCAGCAAGTCCTCCGTCGCCCACGAAGAGTAGCTGATCGTCGATGGATGGCGGTCCGAAGGGCATTGAAGAATTGTCCGGGTCGCACCAGCAGCATGGCCGGTCGTTGGTCGCGAGCGCTGGCGCGCCATTACCCGAGGCAACTTCTGAGAGTATAGCGGAGGCAATGCATCATGCCGAAAGACCCGACCCTGGGCGATCGCCGGCGCCGAGCCCTTTCTTGCCGAACGGTTTGCGTTGCCCCTCACGCATGCCGTCATAACTGCCGATGGCTTCACCATCGAGAGTGGCGTCGACATGATCGATCGGTTCTGCCGGTTCATCATGACAGTTTGTCGGAGGTGTTAGGGAACGGGCAACCGATTGGACCGGAGCAAGAGTAGAAGCCGATATAATGTATGACCTCATGAACTTCACGAAAATATCCCCACCAGGAGATTTATGGCGATGCTTCGCAAGTGGATAGCGGAGCTTAAGGATCTGGAAGCCGTGGGTAAGGCGACACCCGACACATGCAGGATGCTTGTCGATCTCCACCAGTTTTTGGATAAGCTCGACGTGATGTTGCTGAAGCGCTCCCGCAACCCATTGCAGTGAGGCGACTCGTATTGATAAGTTCAGCTATCGACCTGACAAGGAAACAATGTCGACGCGACGACGATCGTCTCGAAGCTCTGTCGAACCAAAGGCAGGACCAATGAAGGACAGCGAGAAGGGCGTGTTCGCGTCCAACCTTAAGGCCTTGCTGGATCAAGAGTTCGGAAGCTGTTCAGGCTGGCAGGTCAATCGCGCGGGGCTTGGCGCGCTGATCGACTGCGGGTTGTCAGACGTTCAGATTGCCGCCTATTTTGCGGTCTCACCCGATGATATTCATATGCTTCGTGACGAATACGGGCTCGGCCGTGAAACAGCTGGTTCGGGGACACTCCAAAAAATGCCGCAGGTCGGAAGTTGGATTGATGGTTGATTTCACCAAGCGATCATTTCTGAAAAAACTCCGGGTGATTGCAGCCACAACGATCACATAGAACAATTCTGGATGTTGTGCGGTCCCGACTTTTCGATCTGGGCTTTGCCCGAACCTTCCTCACGTAAAAATCCCCGCCGCGCGTGACATGACGCATGTACGGAAAATCAAGGTTCTTGTCTATCCGATCGAAATTCTGGACGTCCGCGGCCCGCTTGATGCCTTTATTTACGTGGATCGCTATGTTCGTGGAAGCAGGGGCGCCCGCGAGCCTTGCAATGAAAATATAATCATTGCCGAATCAGGCTGATGAGCGAAAGGATCACTTCACGAGTGAGTGATTTGATCCTTGTCAGATTTGTGAGAGTGTGTCGCTCGTTACAATGAAGCTTAGGCGCTTCGGTTGTTGACCGAGGCGTCCACTTTCGAGTGGCAGCCGTCATCGCGAGCGCGGTCGTCCCCACCTTCGTTGCGAAGAGATTTTTGCGCCCAACCATCGGGTACCAAAGACGGTGTTGGACAAAAGATACGTAATCTAGGAAGCAATCGATGTTCAATAAGATTGTTCATGCTAATGATGACTCCAGGCATGCTTTCCGCGCACTGACGTTAGCGCTTGCGATTGCTCGGCAGAACAAATCCGAACTCCACATCGTTTGCGTGGAAGAAATACCTTATATGCCTGAGTTCATTACGGAAGTCCGTGAGGCGATGGGAGCGGCCGACGAGAAGATCCAGGAGGTTTTCCGGCAGGCACGCGGGATGGCCGAAGAACAGAAGGTGACGCTTCATACACACGCTATTGCCGGGCATCCCGTGCGGGACATCGTCCGGATTGCCGATGATCTCAATGCGGACTTGCTGGTGATCGGAGCGAGGGGCCATTCAGCCATCTATGAACGAATGATCGGAAGCAGAGCGGATCGCATCGTGCAACTTGCTCCTTGTCCGGTGTTGGTCGTCAAGCTGCCGGTGGCGAAGAGCGAAGGTCCTGTCTTCACGAAAATCTTGGTCGCCAATGATGGGTCCAAGCACGCCGTCCATGCCCTGACATTGGCGCTTGGCCTTGCTCATCAGAACAGGGCTGAACTGCACATGGTTTGCGTCGAAGAGGTCCCCTATCTTTCGGAGAGCGCTGAAGAAGCCCGCGATGTAGCAACAGGCGTCGCCGACCGGATCGAGGGTGTTTTCCAGCGCGCTCGCGCGATGGCTGAAGACTATCAGGTGGAGCCGCAGACCCATCTCATAAAGGGGCGCCCGGTGCCGAGCATCGTCAATCTGGCGGCCGATCTCGAGGTGGACTTGCTGGTTCTCGGAGCGAGAGGGCATTCGGCCCTCTATGAGCGGATGATTGGCAGTCAGGCGGACCGGATGATGCAGCTCGCTTCATGTCCTGTGCTTATTACAAAATGAGCCCCGTGCTTATTGCAAGATAAGCGGATTCCGGTTTTTGATGTCCTATTGCGGCAGTCTCTGCCGAAGACTGAAAAAGACCGGCCATGGATCCCGTTTCAGAAAGGCCAGGCGATGCGGCAGGTTTTGAACCGTGAAGTGATCGGACCGCAGCGCGGGCGAAAGCTCATCCCAGTCAAGCGGCGTTGAAACGGTGGCCTTCGGTGAAGCGCGCGTGGAATAGGCGGCAACGGCGGTCGCGCCGCGGACGTTGCGCAGATAATCGATGAAGATGTGCGTGTGGCGGGCCTGCTTGGCCATGGTCGCGACGTAGCGCTCCGGCCGTTCCTTCGCCATGGTCTCCGCAACGGTTTTTGTGAAAGCCTTAACTGCGTCCCACCCTGCTTCGGGTTGAAGGGGCGCCACGATGTGAAGTCCCTTGCCGCCAGAGGTTTTGACAAAGCTCTGCAGGCCGAGTGTCGCAAGACGATGGCGCACGTCACGGGCCGCTTCGATCATCGCCTCCCAGGTGACATTTTCCCCAGGATCGAGATCGAAGATGACGCGATCCGGCCGCTCGAGATCATCGATCGTCGATCCCCATGGGTGGATTTCCACCACACCCGCCTGCACCAGGCTTAATAAGCCCGTCAGATCCGCGATGGCGACCGTTGGCTTTTCCTTTCCGGTCTCGACCCGCAGGGCATGCTCGTCCAAGCCTTGCCAGGGATGCTTGACGAAGAAGCATTTCGCCGCGGTGCCGGACGGACAGCGCAGCAGGCTCAACGGACGATGGGTGATGTGTGGGAGAATCCAATCGGCGATACTGGTATAGAAATCCGCGAGTCCTTGCTTGGTTATGCCGGCCTCAGGCCAGAGAATCCGGTCCGGGTGGGTCAGCGGAAAGCTGTTCGGGTCTGAAGATGGTCGGGAGTTGGAACGCATGGGCGGCGCCTCCAGATAGATCTCTCCAGCCGGCTTGTCGTCCCGCATACCCTTGAAGGCCGCGGCACGCAGCAGCCGGTCCGCCGTCAAGCCCCTGTACTCGATCTCGCAGACAAGCCGCGGGTGTACCCAATGGACACCTTTCTCCGCGCCATCCGGCAGGGGCTTGGCAAGTGGCGGCTTGCCGGCCCCGATCTCTTCGAGCCTCTCCCGCAGCGATCGCGCCTCATCTTGCGACCAGCCTGTACCCGTCCGGCCGGCATAAAGGAGATGCGCATGATCGTAATAGCCAAGCGCCAGCGCGCCGACCGACCGGCTCGCAGCGGTGGACGGAACATAGCCGAGGACGACGAACTCCTGCCGGTCCAGGCATTTGCTCTTCAGCCAATGGCTACCGCGGCCGGACCGGTAGGGCAGGTCCAGGCGCTTGGAGACAATGCCTTCAAGACCGAAACGACAGGCGTGTTCGAGCATGGTGGGACCATCGACATCAAGATGCTCGCTTAAGCGAATGGGTGAACCCGATGGCTGGCTTTCGAGGAGCCGCGAAGCCAACTCCTTGCGGTCCTTGAGGGGCACCTTCGTTAGATCATACCCGTCGCAGTAAAGAAGATCGAAGACGTAATAGCGGAACCGGTTCTGATGGCCGCTCTTGAGAACGGCCTGCAAGTCATTGAAGCTCGAAACGCCGCTGTCACTCTCGACGACGAGTTCGCCGTCGAGCCAGGCCGAGCCGAGCTGAAGCCGCCTCAGAGCTTCGGCGATGCTGGCGAAGCGCTCCGTCCAGTCGAGCGTCTTGCGGGTCAGGAGCCGGATGGCATCCCCGTCGATGCGCGCCTGGATGCGATAGCCATCATATTTGATCTCATGGATCCACTTCGGACCGCTTGGCGGTTTTTCGCAAGGCGCGGCCAGGCTCGGCTCAAGAAAGGTCGGGAGCAATCCCCTTCGCGCGCCCGGTAGCTTGCCGACATCGGGCAGAGACGTCTTCCGCGCTTTGCCGACTCTCGCTCTCGCCGCATGATCCTCGCGGATCCCGCCGGCGGCCGCAAGCTCCTCATTGGTCAGGCCGCTGAGCCACGAGGTCGTTTCCAGCTCGGTCATCTCGTTATTGCCTGCAGGCCTTGCAAATTCATCCTCGGATTTGATGAGGAGCCAGGGATCGGTCTTCTCTCCCTGGCGGGGTTTCATCCGGACCAGATGCCAGAGTCCCTTGAGCCTTGCGCCATGCAGTGTAAAGGCGAGATGGCCCTTCGCCAGCCCCTTTTGCGGATCGCCTTCCGGCTGCCATTGCCCGTGATCCCAAATGATCATCGAGCCCGCGCCATATTCCCCCTTCGGAATATTGCCCTCAAAGTCGAGATATTCGACCGGATGGTCCTCCGTGCGCACGGCCAGCCGCTTTTCCCCGGCGATGAGGCTCGGCCCCTTGGTCACCGCCCAGCTTTTCAACACGCCGTCCATTTCGAGCCGCAGATCGTAATGAAGGCGGCGCGCGGCGTGTTTCTGCACCACGAAGCCATAACCTTCCGCCGGAGCTGACGACGCCGCGGGCTCCGGCGTTTTGCTGAAATCGCGCTTCGCCGCATAGGCCTTGAGCGGCTTTTCGGCGTCCATCTTCTTTGTCCTG
Organism: Methylocella sp.; assembly: GCA_035503795.1. Lineage (GTDB taxonomy): Bacteria > Pseudomonadota > Alphaproteobacteria > Rhizobiales > Beijerinckiaceae > Methylocapsa. The sequence continues at coordinate 8,015 of DATJTB010000261.1, read as the reverse complement.
CCGGCCGCCAAGCCCGCCTCCTGCCCACCTGCCATCAAGCCGCGAGACGCTCTCTGATCCACAATTCGATTCGATCGAAGACGGCTTCATAGACATCGTCTTGCACGATCCCCGCCCGTTTCAAAACCTTGAAGGAATGATCCCCGCCGTCCACAACATAAAGCTCGGCCCGGCCCTTCAGCTTTTCGAGAACCGGCCGCAATTCCTCCGGCGTGCCGAATGTGTCGCGAGCGCCTTGCACGAAAAGCATGGGACAAGCAACGGCGGCGAGATGTTTGGCGCGCATCTGCTCCGGCTTGCCGGGCGGATGAAGCGGATAGCCGAGAAGGATGAGACCCGCGGCTTCGGCGCCCGACGCCGCGATTTGCGACGCGATCCGCCCGCCCATCGATTTGCCGCCAATGATCAGCGGCCCGCTCTTTTGCTTCCGAACCGCCGTCAGGACCGCCTCGAAGCAGGCTTCAAGCTTTTGGGGCGCGTCGGGCGCCCGCCGCCTCTCCTCCATATAGGGAAAATTGAAGGTGACGACGGCGAGCCCTCGCGCCGCCAGCGCCGTGGCGAAGCCCGTCATGAAATCGCTTGTCTGGCCGGCGCCCGCCCCATGCGCGAGGATCAGGGTCAGTTTGCTTGGATGCGGCTTCGCCGCCGGGTAGAAGAGCGCGCTCACCCTCCGATCCGGCGCCACTTCGACCTGCAGTTTCTCCGGCATGATGCACGCCCAAGGTTCAACGTCAGGACCGACCCGATGCGGGAGAAGCCGATGTGGAGGCGGGCTCGTCATCACCAAGAGCCGCGCTTGCCTGCATTTCGCAATATTTCAAGGCGCGCTTCGCCCGCTCGGCCCAGGCCGATGTGCGGTCGGCCTCGAGATAGCTCCTCCACCAGACTGCCGCTTCCGCATGCGCGCCCACGCGCTGGAGGAACAAAGCGAGGTTGAACATGGCATCCGTGTAGTTCGGATCGGCGGCTAGCGCCCGCCTCTGGCACTCCACCGCCTCGGACAGTCGGCCTTTCTCATCGAGGAGATCGGCGAGATTGTGCCAGGCCGGCGCGAAACCGGGATCCGCCTGCACTGCACTGCGGTAGGCGGCTTCGGCCTCAACGCTGCGGTTCTGGGCGCGCAGCACATTGCCGAGATTGTGACCGGCGGCAGGATCGGTAGGATCCATCCGCATGACGCGGCGGTAAAGGCCTTCGGCTCCCGCGAGATCGCCGGCCTCTTCGGCCGCCTGCGCCTCGGCGAAGCACTGATCGGCATCCGCCTCATCCGGCTGGCCGACCGCTAAGACGAACTGGCCCTTCGAATCCGTCCGGCCTTCCGCTTGCACGACGAATATTTGATCCTTCTCTTCGGACAAGAGACGAAGATTGGAAAGCCGCGCGTCCGGCAGCCAGCTTCGAATCTCGCGCAGGCTTCGGGTGATCGCCGGCAGCCCCACGCCGGAACCCAGGAGTTGCGCAATCTGACGGGCCGCTGCCAGATCCTGGAAGCTGTGGAGACCATTGCTTGGCTCGATCAAGCCGAACATCGCGAGCTGCTCGATCATTTCGGCGGAAAGCTTGCTCAGAGAAGCAAGCTCATCCCGCGTATAGGTCTTCGTCTGTGCGTCCGGTGTGATCCGGCCGACCCATTCGAGGAAGCCTCGCTCGCTGAGGATTGGGATCCCGTAGGATTTGGCCTGCAAGAGGCTTTTGGAGGGCTTGCCATCGGACTGCAGCGGCCAACCGAGCTCGCCGACGATCAGGACCCGCGCCGCCTTGCTGACCCGCTCGCTCGGCGTGCCGCCTTGCTGACGGACCAAGGCAAAAGCCTCGGCTCGCTTCATCGAGGCAAGCCGCCCCGTGAAGGCGACGAGGCCGCCTGCAAGCGGCGAAGCGTCCGGTGCGGCTCTCGGCTTCAGCGCTCGGCCTTCCTCTTCGCGGCCGGGCGGGAGGCAGCCCTGGTCTTAGCGCTCGCCGCGGCCGGCTTCTTCTTCGTGTCGGCCCCAATGCTCGCCCGCAGCGCATCCATGAGATTGATGACGCGATGGCTCGAAGGCTCCTCTTTGGGTGCTTCGAGGGCGCGGCCCGCCTGCTTGGCCCGCAACAGCTCGACGAGGGCCGTTTCATAATGGTCGGCGAAGGCCGAAGGCTCGAAATGCACGGTCTTGCTGTCGACGATATGCGCGGCGAGCTCCTTCATGTCCGCCGGCAGCTTCAAATCGGCGATATCCTCGAAATAGGCGGCCTGGTCACGGATCTCATAGGCATAGCGCAGAACCGTGGCGAGAAGTCCCTTGTCGAAGGCTTCCAGCATCATGACATGCTCGCGGCGCGACAAGACCACCCGGCCGAGCGCCACCATTCCCTTGTCGCGGATCGCGTCGCGAATGACGGCGAAGGCTTCCTGGCCGACCTGATCGGTCGGCGCGAGGTAATAGGGGCTGTCGAGATAGCGGTCGTCGATCTCGGATCGCGCGACGAAACTGTCGATCGAAATCGTATGGGTGCTTTCGATCTTGATCTTGTCGAGCTCCTCATCCTCGACTTGCAGATATTGGCCCTTGCCGATCTCAAAGCCGCGGCCGATGTCCTCCTTCTCGACCTGAGCGCCGGTTTCGGCATCGACAAGCTGCTGCTTCAGCCGGTTCCCGGTTTTTTTGTTGATCCGGCTGAACGAAACCCGCTCCGACGTCGAGGCGGCCGGATAAAGCGCGATCGGACAGGACACAAGGGAGAGCTTGAGATAACCCTTCCAGGAAGCACGCGGGGCCATGAGATACTCCTACGCAAACGGATGCCCCCGACTCGATGCGCCTCGCCCGGCGGACATGGGTCTTCAAGGCCTGGTACCCGTCATCGCCATTATAGCAGCTTTAACCATAACCGCCATTGGCTCGCCGTCGGGGCAGTGTCCCATTTGAAAGACTCGATTTTGCGGGGCTTTCTGGTTCTCACTTCGTGGCCGCCTACGAGGAACGACCCAAATAGGCCTTACGCTTGGTTCAAGGCTCCCTTAGCTGAACCTTAGTTATCATCGCGGCAGCGGTTTGATGGCGTACCCATTGAAATCCAGAGGGTAGCGAAATGAGTAGGCGACGGATTGCGTTGTTTTTAGCCGGGCTAAGTTGCGTTGCTTCGAGTGCGGCCTTTGCCCAGGAACAAGGTGCGAGCGCGGGTATTCTCGGTGTGATGAACCCGCGGACCGGTGTTTTTAAAGCGCTTCCGAAATCTGAGAGCCCCGAGGCTGCGGTTTCCGCCGTTGGCGGCACCGTAAAAACGACTATAAATGGCACTATTCAACCACCGCTGTCATCAACCAACAAGATTTTTTGTTATATAAGCATTACAATAACGGCGGGAGACGGGGTGACCTATAGCTATGAACAAGATAAAAACGCAACTGTTCCAGCAACGATTTCAGAAAACTCGCTAACTTGCAACTCTACAATTGAATATTTAGCCCACCTTGTTGTGGCGGGAACATCTCCTCAACTATCAATAAGTTCTGTAATATTTGCTATAGATTCAAGTATACCTTCAAGTGCAATTTATGGTTCTCAATCTAGATACATGGACTCATCTGACCTAGGGGTGTCGATCCCGCTTCCTCCGAATGGAAAGACAACTTCGAAAACATTCTCTGTCCTTTTTTAATTGACTCACACAGCGGAGCGGACAATCGCCGGAGGCGGCGCGCGGTGGCGTCTCAAAAACCGATCCTTCAGCTCTAAGACCGAGCTAGAACGGGTGATATTGAAAGAGCCAGGTCTCGCTCAAAGCCTGATCGCCCGACCGGAGATAGAGCCGCATCTCGACCGGCTCCTGGCCGGTCACGGTGAGATCGAACTGGGCCCGCCAATGGCCCTTGACCCCATCGGGCACCGCCTCGGTGAATATGTAGGAGAAACTGCCGCGCGAGGCCCAGAGCACCGCCTCGGGCAGAACCCCAAAGGGCAGGCTTTCGAGGGGCGGCCCCAGGAACTCGACCACGAATTTGCGCACGCCCTTCGGCCTTGGCTTGCCGGGCTCGCCGCCTCTGCCGAGACGCGTCGCCACGCAGCGGGCAAGATCGGTCGGTGTGGGCTCGTCCGCTGCCCAATGGAGCCGATAGGCCAGATTGACCTCTGATCCCGCAACGGCCGCTTTTTCCGGCACCCACATGGCGACGACATTGTCGTGAATCTCGTCGTCGGTCGGAATTTCGACGAGCTGAACGGCCCCTTTGCCCCAGACACCTTTGGGCTCAACCCAAAGGCTCGGGCGGCGATCGTAGAAGACACCATCCTGATAGTGATCGAAATTCCGGTCCCGCTGCAAAAGCCCGAAGCCGCGCGGATTTTCGCTGGCAAATGACGAGGTGATGATGCGCGGCGGATTGTTCAGCGGCCGCCAGATGCGCTCGCCGTTGCCGAGCCATAGGGCGAGGCCATCGCTGTCATGCACCTCCGGGCGCCAATCGATGCCCGTCTCCTTCTTGGTTTCGGAAAACCAATACATGGACGTCAGGGGTGCCAAGCCGAAACGTTCGATATCGGCGCGCAGATAAAGGCTTTGCTCGATATCCATGACAACGCTTTTGCCGCGCGTGAGCCCGAAGCGGCAGGCGCCAACGATCGAAGGGCCTTCAAGCAAGGCGTAGAGGGTCATGGACTCGCCGGATTGCTGGCTTTCTTCGATAAAGAATTGGGTGAAATCGGGAAACTCCTCGGGCTTGCCGGCCGTCGCCACATCGAGCGCAACGGCACGGGCCGAGAGGCCGTATTGATACAATTCGCCGATCGAGCGAAAGTAATCGGCACCGAGAAACGCCACCCAATCATTTTTCCGCCAATCGAGCGCCCCGTCCCTCGCTTCCTGGATGCGCAAGCCCGCAAATCCGGCTCCCTTCGGCAAAAGCCTCGCGATCGAATCCGCCGGCATGTCGAAATAGCTCGGGTCGTAAATGATTTCGCGCGCCTGGCCCGCCTCCACCACATGGACGGCCACGGCTTTCGGAAAGAATTTGCCGAGGTGAAAAAAACTGACCGGAAAGCGGCCGGGCCCTTCCGCAAAGAGAGCATGATCCATGTCGAATTTGATCTTGCCCCAGGCCTCGTAATCGATCTTGCCGACGATTTCGGGAGCCGGACGCGCCGGGCCGGCATAGGGCTCGCCCGCCATGCGCCGCGCCAAAGCCTTGAGCCCATCGAAGGTGAAGGGCGAGGCTTCACCCAATTTGAGACCTGCCGCCCGGGCTTTCCTCACCCCTCCGGCCAAAAGCCCGCAGAACGCGGCAGCCTTCAAAAGCGCGCGGCGGTCAAACACAAATGTCATGCGGCAATCCCCCGGATCGCCCAGCTCCTGCTCGCCCCGGCAAGCCGGGCTGCCGAGGTTTCACGCCGGAACGGGACAAGAGTTGAGAATTTTAACGGATGGTCTCGTGACGGATGGCGGTGCGCATGAAATAGAACAAAAGGACGAAGCCGATCATGGCGAAGGCCGCTTCGATGATTCGGGAAATCAGCGGATCGAGCTGGAGGAGACCTCCCAGCGCCCACCCCGCGGCCCAGGACGCACCGACCACTTCCGTTCCGACAAGAATGGCGACCGCGACCAGGGTCGACACATGCAGCCAATTGATTTTCTTCTTTTCAGCCAAAATTCCGTTCACTCCCTGCTCTTGTGCTCCCGCCGTGTCGGTTTCGGCACTATATCGATCCATGGGCGCCGGGCAAGCCTGGCTCCCACCGATCAAGCAAACTGGAAACGCCGATGCCACAAGAGGCCTCCTGCCCCTCGAAGCCAAAGGACGCAACATTCCCTTGGCTCGCCTCCTATCCGCCAGGTGCCCCGGCAACGATCGAGACGCCGCCCTACCGGCTGCTTGGCGATATTCCGGCGGATCTCACGGCCCGCCGGGGTCAGCTTTGCGCCTTCACCACGGTCCTGCCGAACGGCATGGCCGGGGATTTAAGTTTTGCCGATGTCGATCATTTATCGGATCAATTCGCTGCCTTTCTGCGGGACGTGTTGCACCTTGAGATGGGCGGGCGCGTCGCCGTCCAGATTCCGAACGGCCTCGCCTATCCGGTCGCGGCTTTCGGCATCTTCAAGGCAGGCTGCGTGCTCGTCAATGTCAACCCGCTCTATACGGCGCATGAGATGATCGAGCTTCTCAAGGATGCCGCGCCCGATGTCATCCTCGGTGCCGACCTTTTCGCCGACAAGCTCGCGCAAGCCCTCGGCGAAGCGCCTGTCCCGCATGTCGTCCTGAGTGCGGTGGCGAGCCTGTTTCCCTCGCCCAAGCGACAGCTCATCGGCATCGTCCAGAAATACATCCGCAAGGACGTGCCGAAGCCGCGCTTCCCCTTCACAACTTTCGACCAAGCGCTGGCTCTCGGCGCGGCGCGACTTCGGCATGGGGCCGATGTCAAGAGCTACAATCTGGGGGTCGAGCCGACCGCCGTCGCCGTTCTCCAATATACGGGCGGCACCACCGGCGTGAGCAAGGGCGCCATGCTCACCCATCGCAATCTCATCATGAATGTCGCGCAATTCCTGAGTTTCAACCCGAACGGCATCCGGGAGAGCGACCATGTCCTGACCGTCCTGCCGCTCTATCACATCTTTGCTTTCACGGCGAACATGCTGGGGTTTTTCATCCGCGGCGCGCATGACGTCCTCATTCCGAGTCCGCGGCCCCTGACCAATCTTCGTGCCGCGCTGGCGAGCCAGCCGATCACTCTCATTACCGGCGTCAACACGCTCTTCAACGGCCTTCTGAACGCGCGCTGGTTCACCAGCAATCTGCCACGCCATCTGCGCCTGTCGGTGGCCGGCGGCATGGCCTTGCAAAACACGGTTGCCGAACGCTGGCAGACGATCACCGGCACGCTGGTCATCGAGGGTTATGGCCTGAGCGAGGCTTCGCCTGTTCTCACCGTCAATCCGGAAGCCCGGCCCAAGCTTGGAACGGTCGGCCTGCCGCTGCCCTCGACCGAGATCCGCTGCGTCGACGAAAAGGGCGAGACGGTCCCCCTGGGCGAGCCCGGCGAGCTCGTCGCCCGCGGGCCTCAGATCATGCTCGGCTATTGGAAGCAACCCGGCGAGACCGCCAATGCCTTACGCGACGGATGGCTCTACACCGGTGACATCGCGACGATGGACGCGGAAGGCTATTTCCGCATCGTCGACCGACGCAAGGACATGGTCGATGTCTCGGGCTTCAAGGTCTTTCCCAATGAGGTGGAAGCCGTTCTGGCTTCCATGCCGGGCGTGAGGGAATGCGCGGTCATCGGCGTGGCGGATGCGGCGACGGGAGAGGCGGTCAAGGCGTTCATCGTCTCGGATGATCCCACCATGGATGCGGCGCAGGTGCGCGCCTTCTGCCGAACCGAGCTCGCAAGCTATAAGGTTCCCAAATTCGTCGAATTTCGCGCCGATCTGCCGAAATCCCATGTCGGCAAAATCCTGCGCAAGGATCTGCGCGAGGCGCAGTCGGAAACAAATGCATCTTCCGAGAGCGCGTGAATTAAGCGGGGGATTTTGTTCAAGCTTAACTCTAGCTCCTAAAGAACCCGAAGATTGGCTGTCTCAGGATCTGAACTTCTACATAGAACAGAGTTCGATAATACGAAGCTCAAAGCTAGCCCACACAGACCCTGACTTACTACATCTCACATGATAGTATTTTCACGATTTTTCTGGCTTTACAGTAAGTCTTGAAGTCCAGAATTTATCGATGCCCATTAAAGGAGGGGTTTTAAGACATGGCAATTCAAACCGACTCGGTTGATGCAATCAAATCTGAAATCGACAGCTATCCCTGGCATCACTCAATTGAGCTTCCCGGCGGCTATGTCACTCGAGGAGGGAAATCTCTTGAGCTTATGCAATTGGATTATGCAAACACTTTCAACAGACTATCGCTCACGGGCCGCACTGTTCTGGACGTAGGGGCCTGGAGCGGTGCATTTTGTGTGGAAGCCCTGCGCCGTGGTGCAAAGCAGGTGTCAGCTTTAGATCATTTCGTGTGGAACTCCCCAATTTTTCAA
>DATJTB010000260.1:0-3589 GCA_035503795.1 Methylocella sp. | reverse complement strand
TTGAGCAAGGCCCGCGCCGCACCCGGATCGCGGGATGGAAGGTCGATCATCAGATTGGTGGCGGCACTGGCCCAAGGCTCCCACAGGGCGGCCTCGCCGCGCTGAGCCGCGGTGGCGCCCATGTCGCTGAGCAAGGTTCGCGCCGCATCCGGATCTCGGGATCGAAGGTCGATCATCAGATTGGTGGCAGCCTTGGCCCATTGCTCCCACAGGGCAGCCTCGCCATGCTGAGCGGCGACGGCCCGCATGTCACTGAGCAAGGCCCGCGCCGCCTCAAGATCGCGGGATCGAAGGTCGATCATCAGATTGGTGGCGGCACTGGCCCATTGCTCCCACAGGGCGGCCTCGCCGCGCTGAGCGGCGATGGCGCGCAGGTCGCCGAGCAAGGCCCGCGCCGCCGCCGGATCGCGGGACGGAAGGTCAGCCATCAGATTGGTGGCGGCCTTGGCCCATAGCTCCCACAAGGCGGCCTCGCCGCGCTCAGAGGCGACGGCGCGCAGGTCGCCGAGCAAGGCCCGCGCCGCCTCCGGATCGCGGGATGGAAGGTCAGTCATCAGATCGACTGAGGCCATTGCCCAGACGAGCTTAGGTAAGCCTGCGAATGGCGGCGATTTGCGCACCCATGCCAACATGGCATGAGCGCTTAGATCGCGATGGGAGAGCCACATGAATTGCGCCATCCCGAACGGGTTGAGGCGCCACGCAAGGCTGCAGAAACGGGCGCGGTCCTGATTCGAAAGTTTGTTTTGATCGAGACAGGCCAGCGTGAAATGCTCGCCGACGATATCCGGCTCCAGGGGCGCAATGGTTTCGCCCGATTCCCGGCCCGTCATCGCAAGAAAGGCGGCAGGGTGCCGGTCAACATCCCAAGCCGGCAATAATTTCTCGGTCACGCTTTCCAGCGTGGCAACGGGCAGGCCCCGTGTCATTGTCGCCAGGGCGAGCAGCCGCTCCTCTTTCGCTGTCGCTCCGGCTGGCGCCCAGAATTTTTCGCGCGCGCGCTTAATGACGTCCTCAACCAGGCGTTCGGCATCGAAATGGCGGATATCGCGGCCGGCGGCGATCGCATCGGCCATGAAGTAAGCAAAGATGGGCCGGCGCTCTGGGTCGATCTTTTCGAGCAAGGCCAAAGTCTCTGTTTTATCGGGCAGCGAGATTTTGGCTGCATGCAGTACGAATTCGAAAATGGGCCAGGGGTCTGGAATGGTGACGAGCGGCAGGTCTTCGGACGCATGGCAGGCTTCGACCCGCGCCTTATCCGTCCCGGTTCCGACGATCTTGTCGAGCCAATCGCCTTTGCTCAGGCGCTCGACGAGGAGGACACGCACCGGAGCCGAAAGCCGCGAGGTCCCATCTGGAGCGCCGCGGCCGGAAAGCGCCCTTAGCAGCCGGCCCGTGCGCTGCGTATCGCGCGCCGCATAGTCGATGACGATCAGCGTCGGGAGAAGCGGCTGCCAGCGGCCCCAATCGGGTTCGTCGCCTTCCTGGGGTAGAAAGCCTGTATGCCATTCGTTGCGAAGGGCAAGACAAAGCTCGAGCGCCAACCGGCTTTTGCCGGCACCGCCCGAACCATGCAACACCATCCAGCGGAAAGGCTGTTCCGGGCCGGCAAGAAAATCGCCTAATCTGTTGAACTCGGCATCGCGCCCAATGAACGGCAAGACACGGGCACTGTAGATAAAGCGCGTCGTCTCTTTGGCCTCGACGTAATTGAAGCGCAAAAGCGGCGCGCGGTAATCCGCCTCCACGCCACCTGGCAGGAGGGGCTCTTCGAGCAGAAATTTTCTCGCGACAAGGAAATTCGTGTCTTCCGCTGTTTCCGGCTTGACGATGGCTCTATGGCCGACGCCGCCAACCACCTCGTAATCCTGGCTCCATTGCCCCATGCCGCTCACTTGGCCAACGTAGGCGTCGCCAGCCGCCACGACACATTTCGTGCGGACATATCTCTCGGGTTTGGCCTGGCCCCAGGCGATGCCGAGCGCGCGCAAAAATTCAGAATTGGGATCGAGGGCCTCGACTTGCCGACTTGAGAAAGGCACGCGCTTCAGGAGCGTGGCGAGGCCCGATCCCTGATGCGGGGTGGCGAAGGTCAAGAGACGGGTCACGGGCAGCGGCTGATGGCTGTTGAGCCGTTCCGCGATAAAGGAACGGGCGATGAGGCCCCCCTGACTATGGGCGATGAGCGCGATATCGGAATAGTCAGTGTACCGGTGGTCGATCTCGGTCTTCAGAATGCCCGCGCAGGCGGCAAGTGAAGGCTGCCGTCCGAAAAAGCCGGTGTCGTATGCGACCGAGGCGACATCGTAAAGCTGGGCAAGCGCGGCGTCCGCGCGGATCAGCTCGGGAAATTGCTGCCACGTGCCGTCCGCATCGCCGCCAAGACCATGGATGAATAAAACAAGCTTCTTCATAATGCTTAAGGTTTCGCTCAAGGCGAGTTTACTTATTATAGCAATGATTCAGCAATTCCACGTGCAATTCGTAAAAAGCCGCTGTCCCAGGATAAGCTGTAACTCTGTTGCCGAGAACGTGTCGCCTCACTCCTGCATCCGGCCCTTCGACTTGGTCTTCCAAAACAGCGGCGAAGCGGGTGCTGGTTTGAAGTGACACACCTTAGACGCAATGATTTCGTGGCGAAACATTTACCAAGCTTCAATCAAGCTGCAATGAAGATCCGAAGCACAGGCCTGTTTGGGAGATGCGGTCTGAATAGCCTTATGGCACTTAAGCTCATTCCTATTCATTGAATGACTATGAAACATCCCGTTGTGGTTTGAAGCCCTGGTTCAGGCCAGGATCGCGCCTCATTTTCATGAATTTTTTTGGAGTCGCCGATGGCTCAAGTCATCGCTTTTCGAAAGGCGGCAGAGGACGATCAACTTCTTCTGCCCTTGCTGGGGCCGGCCGAAATCATTCCTTTCCCGGGCGACTGGCACGGGCCTCGCCCGCGCATCGAGCCTCGGGGGCAGATCGCATCCGTTACGATCTCTCCGCCTCTCCGTTCGTCTCTACCTCTCCGTTCGTCTCCACCTCTCCACTCGAAGGAAAAACGCCTTCCGCTTGTCATTCATCTCGGGCGCCGTCTGAAGGCTTTTGCCGGGCTGTTGATCTCTCGACACACGAGAGCGTTTCCCGCGTCTATCGAATCGGGAAAATGCTCTTTTTGACTTGTCGCATTTTTGCATCGATGTCGCTGTTGCGAAACATCGCCAGCGATATGCGAATGGGTAATCCACTTCGCTGGAAAATGCTCTAACGGTCGCGGGCCTCGCCGAGGCTGAGACGGGTTGGACTGAAACCCGGGATTTCCGCCTCGCATTGGCGCTCATCCGCACGCGCTAAAACGGCGGCTCTTGGGATGTCGATGCCGGCTGTCAAGAGCATGCCGGCGGGGTCGGCTGTCCCACCCCGTCCAACGGACATAAACCTTCGCCTACTCCACCCTTTGCCGAGCCGCCGGTGTCCTCGGCCTTGTAAGATTTTGGCCTTCAATCGGACAAAAATGTTTCACGTGAAACATTTTTGTAAGGTGGGGTCCCCATCGGAGCAAGTAGGGATCACGATAATTTCGGGTCGAGTCGACCCG
>DATJTB010000259.1:0-7935 GCA_035503795.1 Methylocella sp. | reverse complement strand
CATTCAAGGGCCGTTCCCTCGCGACGGCTTGCGTCATTCCAGCTCTCCTTCACCGCGACTGGTCGAACAGTCGCGCCGATATGATCCATGCCTCCTGCTGGCCGGTCCTCCCCACGGGCATGATTAGCGTGCTTTAAAATGTAGCATAGGCTACAAAAAAGCAATGGCAAAGGGATTAATCTGGCCTTATTTTCCCGAGGGAGAGCAAAACCTCATGCCGGACAACGCGCCAGGATCGATGTCGCATGATTAAGAAAGCGGAGCTGGCTGAGCCACCTGTCGAAATGCCAGGGGAAGCGGCCCAGGCCCAGCGCTTTGAAAAAGCCCGTTCGGCCCAGGCAAGTGCCGTTCTTGAGGATTATGTCGAACTGATCGATGATTTGCTCATGAGCGCAGGCGAGGCCCGGCCGACCGATATCGCTCGCCGCCTTGGGGTCACTCATGCCACGGCGATCAAGACCATCACCCGCCTGAAGCGTGAGGGTCTTGCGACTTCGAAACTCTACCGTGGCGTCTTTCTGACACAGGAGGGACGGGAGCTCGCTGAGCGGGTTCGTGCGCGCCACCGGCTTGTCGTCGATCTGCTTCGTGCGGTTGGCGTCCCGGAGCAATGCGCAGAGCTTGATGCCGAAGGTATTGAGCATCATGTGTCCGATACGGCGCTCGCCGCCTTCGCCCGTTTCCTGAAACGGCAAAACGTTTCGTCCTGAGGCGTTGGCCTGCGCGTCGTTGCTGCGCCGCGGGAATCCGCTTCATGCGAAGCCTGGCAGGGGCAGGCCTTCCTGGACAGACTTGGCAAACAGCTCGGAAAACATTTGTGGTTTTGATGTCACAGTCACAAACTTGTTTCTTTCAACTTGGCCTTTGAAGAAGAAGTCGCTTTTTTATTCTTTGGCAGCTTGCTATTCTGAATAGAGATAGCATTTCCCTGAAGATTTGGCTGAAGGACAGCCAGTTTGGGGCCAACAAGAATGCCGGCCCCTTTCCCCAGTCGTCGAGAGCGTGATCGGCGGCTAATTTTTTTTCAAAATCGAACGAATGACTGATTTCGGATCCTGGCTTGATGGATAATTGCTTCTTCGACGAAACCAAGCTTGCCAGCCGGTGCGTGATCGAAGGCATATCGCGAGTGCCGCACCGCTCCTATGTTAACGCCATGGGACTGACGCGCGAAGAAATTCATCAGCTGTTGGTCGGTGTTGCATTCTGCGAGGTCATGGCCGATTCGGTGGGTTGCGACAAATCATTGCACTGCTTGGACCATGGTGTCTTGCAGGGCGACGGCCTGATCGTTACCGGCCGCACAGTTAACGAAAACTTAAAGAATGTCGGTCATGTGGGGTCGAAAGCAATGGTCCAGGTGCGCGATGGCGACCTGACAAAGATCAATGCGTTCATAGAGAGGATCGAGCTCCATGTGGGGGATGCGGAACTCGAAAAAAAGAAGAAAAGATTGGCAGCTGCGTCAAACCAATTTCCGTTCTGGCGCGTTATACAAAACGCACAGCTCTGGGAACAACCGTCAACGGGGCGGTGATCCGAGTGCGGCGAGTGAATCAATGTCAATGGCCATGTTTAGCCGGATAACCGGTCTTCTTCTTTTTAGCTTGGCTGTCTCTCTGCCGGGAGCGCGGACCGGCAGCTTTGACAATGGAGGTGCGGTAGCGGCCGAAAAGACGTCGCTGCCGGATTTTGCGACGCCGCGGGCTGCTTTGCGGGCGGGCCTTGAGAGTGTGCGCGCTGGCGATTCGCGCTCGGCGATCGACGCTCTGAAATATGCAGCGACAAAGGGCGAAATACTTGCCCAATGGAAACTGGCGAAAATCTATGCGAGTGGCGATGGGGTGCCACGGGATGATCTCAAGGCCTATGAATATTTTACCCAAATCATCTCAAATTATGATGAGGATAACCCGGACCGCCGTGGCAACGCCATAGTGGCGAGCGCCTTTGTCGCGCTCGGAACCTATGACCTGAATGGGATCGCGGACAGCAAGGTGAAGCCGGATCGTCAGCGCGCTTTGCGGATGTTCCAATTCGCCGCGACGAATTTCGGAGATGCCAACGCCCAATATAATCTGGCACGCATGCATCTTGAGGGCGCGGGTGTCGAAAAGGATAGCCGGGAGGCTTTGCGTTGGCTTTTCCTGGCGGCCGCTAAAGGCCATGCGCAAGCCGAGGCGCTGCTAGGTGAGACTCTGTTCACTGGATCTGAAGGCGTGCCGCCGCAGCGGGCGCGAGGGCTTATGTGGCTGACGCTGGCGCGGGAAGCGGCGATCGAGTCCAAGAAGGATCAATGGATCCTCGATCTTTACGATCACGCTGTCTCTGCGGCCAATGATGAAGACCGGCAGGATGCGGGGGCGTATCTCGAAGATTACCTGAAACGCCACAATTAGCCTTCACTTGCCGCGACGCGTTTCTCTTGCCCGCTCATGCGAAGCGGCCATTTTAAGTGAGTGCAGGGCCTTGCCGCGGCTAGTCACAGGCTGGAGCAGCTTGCGGAATTCATCGCGCTTCTCATGGATCGAGGCGATCACCTTCCCCATCGGTACGCCCATGTCGACCAGAACGGCTTCCGATAATTGCAGGCTCGCTTCGATCGTCTCGGGCACAGCGTCACTCACGCCCAGGCGGTAAAGCAGCGTCGCATGGTGGGCGTCACGCGCTCTGGCCACAATGGTCAGTTCGGGGTGGTTGATCCTGACGGCCTCAACGACGGCTTCCGCATCGGCTGGCTTGTTCATGGTGATGATCAGCGCTTTGGCCTTGCCAAGCCCGCAGCGGGCCAGGAACCCGAGGCGCGTCGCGTTGCCCCAATAGACACGGTGGCCTTCGGTCCGTAAGCGTCTCACCGTGAGCGGGTCTGTATCGATGGCAAGGAAGCGGATCCGATGTACGTTCAGCATGTCACCGACGAGTTGGCCGACCCGGCCATAGCCAACGATGATGGCGTCCGGTTCGAAATCGGCTTCCTCCGGCGGCGACAGCTCGGCCGGTGCCGGACTTACCGAGGGGTGGATTAGTCGTCTTGCGATGAAAGCCATGAGCGGCACCGTGAACATGGACAAGGTCACCGCGATCATGACATCGGCGCCTGAATCGGCCGGCACCACATTGGCAGTCACCGCCGCGGTCACAATCACGAAGGTGAATTCGCCGCCGGGCGCGAGGAGCAGGGCGACCTCTGTCGAAACGCGGGCAGGAAGCCGCAAGACCCATCCGGCGATCCAACCAACGATAAATTTCACGACGATGATCGCGATGGCGAGACTGAAGGTTCTGATCGGATCCATGAAGATGCGAGACAGATCGAGGCTCGCGCCAGTGGACACGAAGAACAACCCGAGCAGTAGGCCCTTGAACGGCTCGATCGTCACTTCGATCTCGCGGCGATATTCGGTCTCGGCGAGGAGAAGACCGGCGATGAAAGCGCCAAGCCCCATGGAAAGCCCGCTCATTGCGGTGACGACACCTGTCCCGATCACCACGAGTAGACAGGCCGCCATGAAAAATTCGGTTGATCCGGTCGAGGCCACGAGCCGGAAAAGTGGCCGCAGGACCAGCCGCCCTCCGAGGATGAGGATGCTGAGGCCTGTCAGTGCCGGCACCAAAGTGGTTACGATCACCATGCCGAGGCTGTTGCCGCTTTGGCTAAGCATGGTGACCAGGAAAAGGAGCGGTGCAACCATCAGATCCTGAAACAGCAGGACGGCGAAGATCGTCCGCCCAGCTGTGGTGCCTAGCCGCTTCGTCTCGGCGAGAACCGGAATAACAATAGCGGTGGTCGAGAGCGCCAAAGCCAAGCCCAGCACAGTGGCCGAGTTTGCTGGCTGCCCAAAGAACAGGGCAAGCGCGCCGAGGATAGCGGCCGAGCCGAAGACCTGCAAAGCGCCGAGCCCGAAAACGAGCCGGCCGATGATCGCCAGCCGCTGCCAGGATAATTCGAGGCCAATCATGAATAGGACAAAGACAACGCCAAACGCGGCAATTTGGGCGATGCGGTCAATATGGCTGAAGGTCAGAGCCTCGACCACGGCGCTGCGCTCCGACAGCGCGCCAAATCCGTGCGGGCCAAGTAACACCCCTGCGATCAGAAAACCCAGGATCGGCGAGACTTTGAGATGCCGGAAAAAGGGGACGACGACGCCGGCCGTCGTCAGGAAAACCAATGTTTCCTTGTAGTCTTCAGGGGTAAAATCGGTCATGCCGCAGGATTGCCTGATCTTGGCCGTTTTCGTGGGGAATAATCAATTTCTAGTTCACGGATGCTCGATGAAGCAATAAGCCGGACGCAAGGCTCAATATTTTCTTGCTGGGAGACGGCCGATCGAGCCTTCATCGTCCCTTTTCTAAGCCGGAAAAATCCGGCATCTTCGGTCGATGTCCGATTTGCCGAGGTCCAACGCGCCCGAACTGAGCGTCACCGAATTATCCGCCGCCTTGAAACGGATGGTCGAGGATCGCTTCGGTTATGTCCGGCTGCGCGGTGAGATTTCAAATTATCGGGGTCCACAGCCTTCCGGCCACGCCTATTTCAGCTTGAAGGACGCAACCGCACGGATCGATGCGGTGATTTGGAAAAGCACCTTTCTGCGGCTGAAGACCAAGCCGCAGGAGGGTCTTGAAGTCATCGCAACTGGCAAGGTGACGACCTATCCTGGCAAATCCTCCTATCAGATCGTCATAGAGGCGCTGGAGCCGGCCGGGATCGGCGCGCTCATGGCGCTCATCGAGGAACGCCGCCGCAAGCTCGCGGCGGAGGGTCTTTTCAATGAAGTCCACAAGCGGCCCCTGCCGTTCCTGCCGGCCCGCATCGGCATTGTGACCTCGCCCGCCGGCGCCGTCATTCGCGACATGCTGCATAGGCTTTCAGAGCGCTTTCCCCGTCCTGTCCTGGTTTGGCCGGTGCGGGTTCAGGGTGAAACGGCGGCGGCCGAGATCGCCGCCGCGATCGAAGGTCTCAATGGCTTGCCGCGGGAAGGCCAGCTCGCCCGGCCGGATGTGATCATCGTCGCACGTGGCGGCGGTTCGCTTGAAGATTTGTGGAGCTTTAATGAGGAGATCGTGGTGCGGGCAGCGGCGGCAAGCCAATTGCCGCTCATTGCCGCTGTTGGGCATGAGACCGATTGGACCTTGATCGACTATGCGGCCGATCTTCGGGCCCCGACTCCGACCGCCGCGGCAGAAAAGGTCGTGCCGGTGCGGGCCGAATTGATCCTTGCGCTGGCCCATCTAGGCCGCCGGCAAATGGAGGCCGCACTGCGCTTTGTCGGCCGATGCCGCAGTGCGCTTTTGGCCCTTTTGCGGGCCTTGCCGCAGATAGAAGGCTTGTTCGGCTTTCGCCGCCAGGAGCTCGATCATCTCGAAAGCCGCCTCATCGCCGGGCGCTCGAAGACGCTTGGCCAGGGACGGCTCACTCTCGCCTATCTCGCGCATCGCCTCCTGGCCCAATCGCCGCATGCGCAGCTCGCCGCCAAGAAACAAAGACTTCATGCACTGGAACAAAGATGGCAGCGCTGGATCGCGGTTGGCTGGCGAGACAAGCGCCAGCACGTTCTTCATCTAGGCACGAGGCTTGGCTCCGTCCGAAGCGGCCAAGTGCGGCAGGCAGTGGCGGCAAACAGGAACCTTGCGATCCTAGCCAGCCGAATGCGGCATGGCGTTGAGGCTCGGTTGATGGCCCATCGCGTGGCGCTCAAATCCATCGAACAGGTGTTGACAAGCCTCGATCACCGGCAAGTGTTGGCACGTGGCTTTGCGATGGTGCGTGATGCCGATCAGAGATTATTGCGACACGCGACCGAGGTCGTCGATGGAGCTAGTCTTGAGATCGAATTCGCCGATGGCCGCCGGTCGGCGGTTGCCGGAAAGAAAAAAGAAACGACGTTGACAAGACCTCTCATGCCTGTCGAGCGGCGCCGGAAGGACGAGCAGGGCTCCTTGTTTTGAACGAGCCTATAGCGGGATGCGAAAAAGTGGGCACCGGTTTTTCGCTGAAATCCCGCTCGAAGTTTTTAGAATCGATCACGATGATTTTGGATCGATTCGATCCAAAATCATCGTGATCTTAAAGGTGGATGTAGAACCGGCGGCCGCAGGGAGAGAGAGCTTTTGCCTGCCTGGCCAATCGATCGGCCTGCTCGCTATTTCCAGCGGCGTGGTGCAGCTTTGCGGCAATATTGAAAAGGCTGGCCATCTGCACACCTGAATCGAGTGCGCGTTGAATTTGTGTGATGCCTTCCTCGATCTGACCCGTGTTCAGGAGACACCAGGCCAACGCCGATTGGGTAGTAAAGTTGTCTCTCTGAGCCAGATCCTTTCTGGCATAGGCGAGCGCCTCATCCGGGCATCCGCCGACACCGCCATAGTAGTCGGCCAGGTGATGGTAATAGTGGATGCCGCCTGTTTCGATTGAGGCGAGGTATGCCTTTTCAGCAGCTTGAAAATAAGTCGCGGCCTCCGACTCGTGCCCAGCATGGACGAGAATTTCGCCTAAGGCTTGCTGCAACTCCGGTTTGGGGGCTCGCGCCACGACGTCGCGCATGAGGGTGATCGCTTCTTCGTCACGCTCTTCCTCCAGGAGCCATTTGACGATGTGCGCGTCCGCGCGCCAGTACCCTGGAAAAGCCCGGCTGGCGCGCTGGTAATGGTGCCCCGCCTGGTTCCGCTTGCCGCATGCCAAGGCAAGGTCGCCTCGTTCCAGTTCCAGCCAAGCGTAGGAACGCATTTCCTTGGCGCTCAATTGCTCTTCGGCCCTGAGCAAGAGGGCGTCGGCTTCATCCTTCCGTCCTATCCGGCTTTGCCAATGAGCCAGCCGGGCGAGGTCATCCCAGGCGGCCCGCTCATCGATCAGGGTCTCCAACGCGGCGCGCGCCTCACCATATCGGCCCTCTTGGAAATCGATGTCGGCCCTGATCGATCGTCCCTCGGGACGCTCGATCAGCGACGGGCAAGCCCGCAACGCTTCCTTGACCAGGTCCAGCCGGTGGTACCGGCCCTCGATCTGGATCTTAAGGAGGCATAAGTCCTCCCGGGGTCCGAGCTCTTCCACCAGCTGGTTCGTACTTTCCCTGGCCAGATCGTAATTCGCCTCGCATCCGGTCAGGCTGGCGAGATGGTAGCGGCGATAGGTCAGGCGCACCTTCGTGCTCACGTCCTGGGGCCGGGCCCAGGCGCGTCGCTGCAGGAGGGCGATATCCTCTAGCGTTTGGGAAAAGTCCTCCTGGTAACCGGTCATCTCTTGGCGTAGTAGGCATCCGGCCATGGCTCGGCCAAGTAGGGAAATTCCTGAAGGAACTCCTTGTCGTTCTTGATCGGGTTGGGTGGTGTCTTGGGCTCAATCGGCAAAGAGTTCCAAAGCTCCGGATCATTGAGCAGTTCCAGGTGATATTTTTTTCCGTTGAGCTCTGCCGACATGTCGAGAAAGAGCGTCAAAAAGCGCGTGGCCACTTGGTCTTCGAGCCGGCGGCCGAAGGGCCAAGTGCCGGTCGTGTCCATATCGATCGCACAAACGTTCGGCACGAAGATTTCGAAGGCGCTGCGCAGCGGAATGGCCAGTCCCTTGGGGTTCCAGGAATCGTCCGGCATGTTCAGCGGTTGGAACAGCACCTTTTGCACGCGTGGGAAAGCAGCAATGATGTTGTCATAGACCTTGTGGACGGGAATCGGCGAGTTGTCATGGTCGAAGGCTGTCTTCAAGCCGAGCGCCGAGATGGAGGGGCCAAAGCCCCAGCCAAGGTGCGCGAGGCGATTAATGAAATGGGGCCCTAGCCAGAAGTTATTCGCTCCCAGCTGCCGGTCGTTCTCGCGCTCGCTGAGCGCCGCATCGGCGAAGGGCTGGCCGTCGGTGTCGACGAGCTTATATCTGCGCAGTTCTTCGTCTTCGAACAATTCTGCTATTGCCCTGCGCGGGGTCTTGAGCCAGGAGGATTC
>DATJTB010000258.1:0-11676 GCA_035503795.1 Methylocella sp. | reverse complement strand
AAAACCGGTTTACGTGACGAGCAGCATTCCATTCATGATTGTCCAAATCAATGTTGCGAGGCTACATAAAGTCCATGGGCAAAGGATGCTGGCTTTTACCGAAAGCCTTCAAGGGTTGGCACGGCGCACCCAGGGTCTTGTTGGTCCGGCCACTTCGGGGCCGAGGCCTGGCTGATAGAAGATTCCGAGGCGTGGGCGCCGGCCGTCTTGCAGCAGTTTGAGAGTAGAGGAATCGGAAATCTCAAAACTGTCAAAGCCGCAGCGCGCAAGAAGCTGCAGCTGGTCAAACAGCACCTCGCCCCGCGCACGCAACTCTCCGGTAAAGCCGTAGCTTCGCAACTGACGGGCGAGCGAATAGCCGCGCCCGTCGGTGAATTTGGGAAAGGCGATGGCAATGAGGGCGAAATGAGCCAGATCAGGCGCGAGCGCTTGCAAATCCTGATTCGGCTCTATCTTGAGGCCGAGAGGGTGGTTTAGGCCCGGCTTTGGGTCGAGCGCCTGCCAGCGGGGAAAGTTCAGGATGAACCGACCTTCGGGCGTTAGCTCATCCGCCTCGGCCAGATCGCGCCAATCGTCGCCAACAAAGCAATCATTCTTAAAGATCAGCATGGTCAGAAGTCTACGCTCACCAAAGAAGGCGGCGTATGCAGGCCGCACTCCAGCTTGGCCTTGCCACGCCAACGACCGGCACGCGGATTTTCGCCTGGCTTGACCGGCGAGGTGCAGGGAATGCAACCGATCGACGGATAGTTCTTGGCGACAAGCGGGTGAGACGGCAGCCCGGCGTCATGGAGATAATCGACAATTTGCGGCGCTGTCCAATGAGTGAGTGGATTGATCTTTATGCGCGGGCTTGGGTCCGCTTCAAAGAGATTGAGCTGCCTGCGCGTCGCCGATTGAAAGCGCTTGCGCCCGCTAATCCAGGCGTCAAAGTCGGCAAGCGCAGCGTCGAGCGGCAGAACTTTGCGGATTTCACAGCAGCGATCAGGCTGGCTTGCCCACAGGAAATTTTCCGGATCCTCATTAGCCAGCGCGGTGGGATCGGGGCCAAGTGTGACGAGGTTTTCAAGGCCTAGCCGTTCCGCCAGGAGATCGCGATAGGCGCGCGTCTCTTCGAACAAAAGCCTCGTGTCAATGAAGAGCACAGGCGTCTTCTTGTCGATTTCGGCGATCATCTGAAGGAGCACGGCCGAATCGGCGCCAAAGCTCGAAACCAGCGCGATGCGGCCGGGAAATAGCTCGGTGATCGCCGCGCGCAATAGATCCTGCGTGTTGGCCTGCGCAAAGCGCGCATTCAGGTCAGCAGCTTTCTCTGCCACCACTTGCGCGAGGAGCGGAGGCCTGAGTTCAACCCTGTCCATAAAGAGATTCCTTGAACGGTGCCATCCCGACACGCCGATAGGCGGAAAGAAAATCCTCCGACGAATCTTTGCGTAATTTCAGATAAGTGTTCACAACCGTCTCGACGGCATCGACAATTTCCTCGGAGGAGAAGCCAGGCCCGGTCAGCGTGCCGACGCTGCAGCTTTCATCGGCTGAGCCGCCGAGTGTCATCTGATAGGCTTCCGTGCCGGATTTCTCGAGGCCGAGAATACCAATATGGCCGACATGGTGATGACCGCAGGCATTGATGCATCCCGAAATATTGATTTTCAATTCGCCGATCTCACGTTCCAGCGCGCGTTCGCCGAACCGTTCCGAGATGCGTTGCGCAATGGGGATCGAGCGGGCCGTTGCCAGGGCACAATAATCGAGCCCTGGGCAGGAAATGATATCGGTGATGAGGCCAACGTTGGCCGTTGCAAGCCCAAGCGCAGTAAGGCCGTCGTAGACCGCCGGCAGATCGGCCTGCGCGACATGTGGCAAGACGAGATTCTGTTCATGGGAAACGCGGATTTCCCCATAAGAAAATTCCGCGGCGAGATTGGCGATGCCGTCCATTTCCTCGGCGCTGGCATCGCCTGGTATGCCGCCGATCGGTTTCAGCGCGATGGTCACGATTCCATAGCCCGGGACCTTATGCGCCACGACATTTTGGGCAACGAAGCGGGTGAAAGCCGGATCGGTCGCCTTGCGCTTTTCATAATGCGGGGCAGGGCCGCGTCCTGGCAGGGCCGGCGGAGCGAAATAGGCGCGGATGCGGTCGATCTCGGCTTCCGGCAAGGTGAGCGTGGCATCGCGATATTTGGTGAACTCGGCCTCGATCTCCTCGCGCAAAGCCTGGGCGCCCTTTTCATGCACCAGGACCTTGATCCGTGCCTTGTATTTGTTATCGCGCCGGCCTTCGAGATTGTAGATGCGCAGAATGGCATTCGCATAAGCGAGGAGATCTCTCTTCGGAAGGAAGTCGCGAATCTTGTGGCCGATGAGTGGTGTGCGACCGAGCCCGCCGCCGACATAGACGGTGAAGCCCACCTCGCCTTTGTCGTTCTTGACGATTTGCAGGCCAATATCATGCACGCGGATCGCGGCACGGTCGGACGAAGCCCCATTGACCGCGATCTTGAACTTGCGCGGCAGGTAGGAATATTCCGGATGGAGCGATGACCACTGCCGCAGGATCTCGGCATAGGGGCGCGGATCCTCGATTTCATCGGCCGCGGCGCCGGCGAATTGGTCGGCTGTGACATTGCGGATGCAATTGCCAGAGGTTTGAATCGCGTGCATGTCGACTTCGGCGAGCTCTTCGAGGATGGCTGGGCAATCCTTCAGGGCCGGCCAGTTGAACTGAATGTTCTGACGGGTGGTGAAATGACCATAGCCCTTGTCATAGCGCCTTGCGATCAAGGCGAGCCTGCGCAACTGGTGTGACGACAGCGTGCCATAGGGGATGGCGATACGCAGCATATAGGCATGCAATTGCAGATAGACGCCATTCATCAGGCGCAGCGGCTTGAATTTCTCCTCGTCCAGCTTGCCGGAAAGGCGGCGGTCCACCTGGTCGCGAAACTGCGCGACGCGGGCTGCGACAAAATCTCTGTCGAACTCGTCATAACGGTACATGCCGGCTCCGCTCGTTTCGTCCCCGGCCAAAAAGCGGCCGGGGCGCAGTGTGGCCCCTCCTTGCAGCCCGCTCAGTCTTCGCGCCTTCAAGAAGATATGATGGCCGGCGTACGAATCCGCGCTGGACTCCTGAAATCTTCCCGCCGTTTAACGGCGACTGTTTCTGGCCCGTTTCCCGTTTCCAGCCGAGTAACTAGGGCATTGTCGAAAATCGGCTTGCGGGCAAGAAAATCAATCGTTGGTCCGGCGGCGCGAATAGCCTCCCGCAAGGTTGCCGCCCGCATGCCGCTTGCTTCTTCCACAACCTCGACGAGGTTGGGATCGACGATGAGGCCCGCATTCACATCATCGCGGGTCTTGCTGAGTGCCGGATCCGCCGCCGCCTCGTTCGCAAAAACCTTCGCCTTGGCGAAGATTTCGGACCAGTCGCCATCGCGACCGACATAGACAACGCGTCCATCCGCGAGACGATTGGCGGAAATGATTTTTGGCATTGGTTGAACTCAAATAGCCGCTTCCTGCCGGTATATAATTCATTTAACACTAAATGGCGAGTGTTTATATTAAAGTACAATATTTTATTGTAAATTGGCCTTGAGACGTCGTGTTGAACTGCTCACTCCTCGCGGGTTTGCGACATTTCCGTTGACGAAGCGATGTTTTTGGCTGCGTTCTGCCTCAAGTTAGTCCCCTGAGAGCCAACTCCAGGCTTCGTCCCTTGTAATGAACAGTTCTTTCTATCTGCCCTTTCATGCGAGCCTTGCTCGTCGGCGCAACTGCGTCTTAACATGAAGAGCACGAAATTGAAGGTCGCAAGAGCGAGAGCGATCCCGCCTTATCGTGGCGGGATGGTAAGCCGAGCTAACCTCGCGTCTGACACAAATGAATATGAAGGAGTTATGAATGAGCAAGGGCGGGCAGTTCAAGGCCGTCATCATCACCGCTTCCGCCTTTGCGGGGCTCGTGTGGATGGCTAGCAAAGCGGATGCTGCACAGTGCGGCAACTCTGCGGCCGGATTTGAGGCGTGGAAGCAGCAGTTCGCCGAAGAAGCGAGGGGGAGGGGGGTCAGCGGCTCGGCGATCGCGGCCCTCTCGGCGACGAACTATGCGACGGCGACGATCGCGGCTGACCGGGGCCAGAGGAGCATGCATTTGCCGCTTAATCAGTTCCTCGCTAAGCGGGGCGGCTCGATCATCGCCTCGCGCGGGCGTGCACTCAAGCAATCCAATGCAGCGCTCTTCGAATCAATACAAGCCCGCTACGGGGTCCCGCCTGGGCCGCTCATCGCTATTTGGGGCATGGAAACCGGTTTTGGGAGGGAGCATGGGAATCAGAACACGCTCTCGGCCGTGGCGACTCTCGCCTATGACTGCCGCCGCTCGGACTATTTCACCGATCAGCTCTACGCAACCCTGACTCTGATCGATCGCGGGGTGCTTTCGGCCAGCACGCGCGGTTCCATGCATGGCGAGATCGGTCAAACGCAATTCCTGCCCAAGACCGTCCTTGAATATGGCACGGGCGGAAGTCTCGAAACTCCATCCGGCGCGCTGTCCTCGACGGCCAATTTTCTCAGAGCCCATGGCTGGAGCCCGGGGGCGGGATATCAGCCCGGCGAACCCAATTTCGCTGCGATCCAGGCTTGGAACGCGTCTCCTGTTTATGAGCAGGCCATCGCAATTATCGGCCAGCAGATTGACGGGCATTGACGGACCATGAAGCCGAACCGGCTGGTTTTGCATCCTTGCAGGCAATGCGAGGCCAGCCGGCCACGGTTTTCTCTATGAAATTGATCCGCAAGCGGTTGGCCCGGATTTCTCACCCCAGGCTTTCGTTTTCCCGCGAAAAGCGGATTTGCCAGATCATTGAGCGAGCGGGTGCGGCAACGTCCTCTGCTCAGGTTTTTGAGCGCGAATAAACCGCTACCTTGCAGAGGCTGAAGCGTTCGAGTTGTGGGCATTATCTCGGGCTTTCTCCTTCCCCGCACAGATCCGTACATGCGGCCTCCGTCTACGAGTTCCACCTTGGATGTTTGCCGGCAAATCAATCATACGGCCTTTACCTGAGGCGGCCCAGTCCTATTGTAATCGCTTGAAAGTCATCGCGCCGAGCGATCGTGCTCATGCGCACGATGAGCTGCGCAGCAACAGCAGCCGTGCTGTCCTCGCGGAGGACGTAAACGCCCTGCCAAGTCGATCAAGTCACATACGAGCCGATGATAATCCATCAAGATTCAGCCCACACTCATGGCCATGACCACAAGTGGCATGGCCATCCAAACGCATCCAAGACCTTCGGTGTTGCCTTTGCGGTTGGCACAGTGCTCAATCTCGCGCTCGTGTTGGCCGAAGTCGGCTTTGGATTCTTGTCCAACTCCCTCGCCCTGATCTCGGACGGGGTGCACAATTTGTCCGACGTGCTCGGTCTTTTGCTGGCTTGGGGCGGGTCGTGGCTTGCCGCGCGGAAGCCAAGCGGTTCGCGGACTTATGGCTATCGGCGGGCATCAATCCTCGCCGCACTCGGCAATGCAGCTCTGCTGTTCGCTGCGACAGGAGCGATTACCATCGAGGCGATCCGGCGCTTTGCGGAAACACCGCTGGTCGCAAGCACCATGGTGCTTTGGGTCGCGGGGGCTGCAATTGTCATCAATACAGCGACAGCGCTGCTGTTCTTGGGTGGGCGGGAACAGGATCTCAATATCAAGAGCGCGTTTCTGCATATGGCCGGAGACGCCGTTGTATCGCTTGGCGTGGTCATCACCGCGCTTTTGATCGGCTGGACTGGCTGGCTGTGGCTTGATCCTTCTGTCAGTATCTTGATCGCGGCGGCGATTCTGTGGAGCACTTGGGGGCTTATGGGCGAAGCGCTCAACCTCGCGCTCGATGCCGTCCCCGGCGGGATCAATCGTGGGGCCGTGGAATCCTATCTTTCAAGCCTGCCCGAGGTCAGCGAGGTGCACGATCTTCATATCTGGGCTATGAGCACCACGGAAACCGCATTGACAGTGCATCTGGTGCGCCCAGGTACAGAAATGAATGACCAGTTCCTAACGGAAACAGCCCACGAATTGGAACATCGCTTCCGCATTCATCATGCAACAATACAGATCGAGACCGGCGCTGGGGAGTGTCGCCTTGCGCCTCCCCATGTTGTGTAATGTCGCATAAGGCCCAACACACGCGCACTCAAGGCACATTTCCATTGTCGATCAATACGCGCTCAGAACCTGGAACTGGCTCCAAGCGCGCCGGCGGACCTTCCGGCTCACGAAAAGGCGCAGCTTGGCGTTAGGCATTGCTTTGCCGCACTCCTCCCCTTATAAGCCGTCAGGCGTCCCTTCCGGCACCCCTGGAGGCACGGGCGTCTGATATCAATCTCATCTTAATCCTAGGATTGCGAAATGGCTGAGTTGAGAACGCTCATGGCCACGGCGCGCAAGGGGACAGGCAAGGGGGCCGCCCGCAGTGTTCGTCGTGAAGGCCGCATACCCGGTGTGATCTATGGTGGCGGCGACGCCGCCGAGCCGGTCGCGCTCGATTTCCGCGAATTAAACAAGCTGATTTACGCTGGACATTTCTTGACGACGATCTTCGAGATCGACATCGCCGGCGAGAAACAGCGCGTGATCCCTCGCGACTACCAGCTTGATCCGGTGAAGGACCAGCCGCTCCACGTCGATTTCCTGCGGCTGAAGCCGGGTGCGAGCCTGCGGGTCCAGGTCCCGGTGCATTTCATCAATCAGGACGTTTGCCCCGGCATCAAGCTCGGTGGCACACTAGGCGTCGTGCGCCATACGATCGAAATGCGGGTGCCCGCCGACAAGATCCCCGATGCGATCATTGCCGATCTCGGCGCCCTGCAAATTCATGACTCGGTTCATATCACCGATCTGCCCTTGCCCGAGGGCTGCCGGCCGACCCAGCCAGAGCGGGATTACACCATCGCCACAATCTCGGCACCGCTCGTTTCCGGCGAGGAAGCTGCCGCGGCCGCCGCTTCCACCGTCGCCGCGCCCGCTGCCAAGCCGGCCGCGGGGAAGGCCCCGGCCGGGAAGGCCGCCGCGGCACCCGCCGCAGCAACGACGGCAGGGGGCGCGAAAGCCGCGCCGAAGGCCAAAAAGTAATACGCACTCGGCTCACAGCTCATGCCGGGCTTGACCCGCATATCCCCGCTCCTGGCGCGTTCTTGTCGGTTGTGCGAGGCCAAGTCGGCACAAGTTGGAGTTCCCAAGATTTGTATAAGTGGAGCAGATGCGAAAAAATCGCATCTGCCCAGCGGGATCGCAGGCGCTCAGGCAGCCGATCATGCTCCTCTTTGTCGGCCTCGGCAACCCGGGTGTATCCTACGCCCGTAACCGCCACAACATCGGCTTCTTGGTGATTGACACGATCGCCAGGACCTATCAATCCCCGCCCTTCCGTTCTCGTTTCCAGGGGCTGGTCGGAGAGATCATGCTCGAAGGCGAGCGGGTCCTTTTGCTGAAGCCGCAAACCTATATGAATGAGTCGGGCCGCTCGGCAGGCGAGGCGGCGCGCTTCTTCAAAATCGATCCTTCCCGGATTATCGTCTTTCATGACGAACTGGACCTCCCGCCCGGCAATGTCAGGGTCAAGCGAGGCGGCGGCAATGCCGGCCATAACGGTCTTAAGTCCCTGACCGAGCATCTCGGCAATGACTATCGCCGGGTGCGGATCGGCATTGGCCATCCGGGCGACAAGGCACTCGTCCTCAATTATGTGCTCAGTGATTTCGCCAAGGCGGATGCGGCTTGGGTTGAAAGGCTTTGCGCCACGATCGCCGCCCATGCCGGGCTTTTGGCGAAGGACGGTGACGGGCCTTTCCAGCGCAAGGTCCGTGAGGCCATGGAGCCGGAAAGGCCAGCTACGGCAAAGCCGGTATAACGCCTCGACGCAATTCTAACCTTCCGCTGTGCCGGCCTTGCGTGCCTGCGGCGCGATCTTCAGCGAGACGATACGATTGCGCGTCTTGCGCAGCACCTCGAAACGGAAATGATGGAAGTCGAAGATTTGGCCCGATTCCGGTATGGCGCGCGCTTCATGGATGACAAGACCGGCGACTGTGGTCGCCTCCTCATCCGGCAGATCCCAGGCCATCGCCCGGTTGAGGTCGCGGATCGGCACCGATCCATCGACGATCGCCGAGCCATCGCCAAGCATACGCACGCCCTGCGCGCTGACATCGAATTCGTCGGAAATATCGCCAACGATTTCTTCAAGTATGTCTTCGAGCGTCACCAAGCCCATGACGACGCCATATTCATCGACGACCAGGGCGAAATGAGTCTTGCGCTTCAAAAACGCCTGAAGTTGGTCCTGAACGGGTGTCGTCTCCGGTACGAACCAGGGCTCGATCGCGATCGACTCGATCTTGAAATTGCCGATATCACCGCCGGCTTCATTCAAGGCGCGCAAGAGATCGCGGGCGTGTAGCACGCCGACGATGTTCTGCTTCTCGCCGCGCCACAGCGGTAGGCGCGAATAGGGTGCCGCCGCCACTTCGCGAACTAAATCCGGAACCGGCAGATCGGCGTTGAGAGCGACCATTTTCGTGCGATGAACCATGACATCCGAGACGTCGAGCTCAGGCAATTCGAGGAGGCCGCCAAACATGTCGCGGTCCGAGCGCGCCACGCCGCCCTCGCGATGCAACAGATCAACCGCGCTCTTCAATTCCTCATGACCCGAGAGAACGGAATGCCGGTGACTCGTGTCGAACCCCAAAAACTTCAAAAATCCGCTGACAAAAGCTTCGACACCAATGAGAATGGGGCCGCAAATGGTCACGAGCACGGAGAAGACCCGCGCGATCAACAAAGAGATGCGGTCGGGATAATTGATCGCCAGGGTTTTCGGCATCACCTCGGCGAAAATCAGCAAGACGATCGTCATGATGACGGTGGCATAAATCGCGCCGCGATCGCCGACGAGGGCGACCAGTAGGCTTGTGGTGAAAGCCGAAGCGCCGATATTGACGAGTGTATTGCCGAGCAGGGTCGTGCCGATCAGTCGCTCCCGATTGGCAAGCAGCCGGTTGACGAGCGCCGCCCTTTTGTCACCGTTCTTTTCAAGCCCATACATGCGAGCGCGCGACGCCGCAGTCAGCGCCGTTTCCGAAGCTGCGAAAAAACCAGAGAGAGCCACGAACAAGAGGATGGTTGCCGCCGCGAGCCAGACATTGTCCGGCAAGGTCGCGGCGCCTACGCCAAGCATGATCTAATTTCCCAAGCTCAATTCATCTTGCAGAAAAGCAAGGACCTCATCTGTCTCAACGTCTTTGGCTATGAATGCATCGCCAATGGCTCGCGCCAGAATGAAGGTGAGTGCGCCATGCGCAACTTTCTTGTCCTGGTACATGGCCTCGACGATTTTGGCGGCGCTCGCCGTAATGCCCGGAATTTCGCCGACATGGATTGGCAGTCCAGCTGCACGCAAATGGGCTTCCAGTCTCGCCGCATCCGCTGGCGCACAAAGCCCGTGCCGCACCGAGAAGCGGAAGGCACAGGCAAGGCCAATTGCCACCGCCTCGCCATGCACGAGCCGCGCCCCGTCATAAGCCGTCAGCCGCTCAAGCGCATGACCGAAGGTGTGGCCGAGGTTCAGAAGGGCCCGGTCGCCGGTTTCGTGTTCATCGCGGGAGACAATTGCAGCCTTGGCCCCGCAACTCGTGGCAATCGCTTTGATGCGGGCCGACCCGCCAGCAAAAACGTCGCGCCAATGCGCTTCCAGCCAAGCAAAAAAGCCGGCATCACCGATGAGCCCATATTTGACGATCTCGGCATAACCGGCGCGAAATTCGCGCTCTGGCAAAGTATCGAGGGTCGCGGTATCGGCCAGGACAAGTGAGGGCTGATGAAAGGCGCCGATCAGATTCTTGCCGAGCGGCGCATTGATACCCGTCTTGCCTCCAACCGACGAATCGACTTGAGCTAACAGCGTTGTCGGCACTTGAATGAAGCGCATGCCGCGTCGCAAGGTCGCCGCGACGAAACCCGCCAGATCGCCGACGACGCCGCCCCCCAACGCTATGATGAAGTCGCCGCGCTCTAGCTTGCACTCGATTAAGGTATTGCAGACACGCGCATATTCAGCAAATGATTTGGCCCTTTCGCCCGGCGGCACGATGACGCAGCTATGGCGGATCGATACCGCATCGAGGGCCTGCTCGAGACGAGCCAAATGCAGCCCGGCCACATTCTCATCCGTCAGAATCGCGCACGCGGCTTTCGGGTCGCGCCGGCGCACATGATCCGCAGCCTCACCGATCAGGCCATCGCCGATGAGGATCGAATAGCTGCGGCTGCCAAGCTCGACTCGGACATTCGCCTGGCTTTCCGAAGGCCGTCCCAAGCAATTGGGAAGTGGCATCAATCTCGGCTTGACGGGCGGCGGAGTATCCCGTGAGAAACGCAAAAAGAATTCCAATTTTTTAATAACTTCCTCGACCGCCAGCTCCTGCGGCCCGTCTTGAGAGATGACCGTGATGTCGGCCCTTTCATAGATCGGATAACGCTGTTCCATTAGCTGGCGGAGGGTTTCTTCCGGATCGCTGTTTTGCAGAAGCGGCCGGTGGGAACGCTTGCGCACCCGCCGCCAGAGCACATCGAGATCGGCCTTCAGCCAGATCGAAATCCCGGCCGCCGCAATCCGGGCTCTCGTCTCCTCATCCATGAAGGCGCCGCCGCCCGTCGCCAGCACGCGCTGGCCTTCGCCCAAAAGACGGGCCATCACACGCCGCTCGCCGTCACGGAAATAGGCCTCGCCATGCCGAGCGAAGATTTCACTGATCGAAAGGCCCGCGGCCGCTTCGATCTCGGCATCAGCATCGGAAAACTCGAGACCTAGCTGCTGGGCCAGCCGGCGGCCGGTCGAGGTCTTCCCTGAGCCCATGAGGCCGATCAGAACAATCGAACGCTGACCCAAGGCTTGCACAACGGCGCCGGCCCGCCGATCGAGCCCTCGTTCTGATTCGTCCTCGGCCCCAGTTGCTATGCCGCTCGTCATCTTAACACTTCAGGGTGCCGTCGTGCTCCCGATATTGGACGGGGGCAGCCGGCTGGCGCATTCCATCCGCCGAGGCGGAAACAACGGAATAAGCGCATTCACGTCCTATTGCGTGAAACGTGATAAGGGTAAATCATTGTCACAGGCTCGGAAAAGTCAAGTTTTCCTGCTTTTGCACTGCAAAATCTATTTGCAGCCTTTTCTCCATCCTTTATTCCGAGCCCCATGAAAGAGGAAGGCGCTGCTCGATGAGGGAGCCCTGCTATGGGATCGTGTTGGCGGGCGGCTTGGCGCGGCGCATGGGCGGCGGGGACAAGGGACTCCGTGAGATCGGCGGGCAATCCCTGCTTGCTCGCGTCATCGACGCGATGCGGCCGCAATGCACCGGTCTCATCCTGAGCGCCAATGGCGACGTGGCGAGATTTGCCGGTTTTGGGCTGCCGGTCGTCACCGATAGTGTGACCGGCGCCAAAGGCCCGCTCGCCGGGCTCCTTGCAGGCCTCGATTGGATTGCTGTTCATCATCCCCAAATCGCCTCGGCCATCAGCGTGCCTACAGATTCGCCTTTCTTGCCGGCCGATCTCGTCGCCCGCCTGCTGGACATAAGGCAAAAGAAAAACGCCACCCTAGCCTGTGCGCGGTCGGGTGGGG
>DATJTB010000257.1:0-5442 GCA_035503795.1 Methylocella sp. | reverse complement strand
AGACTGACCGATTCCACAGTCGAACCACGTTCATGTTCAAGCACCGATCAGTCCATGCGATAAAGGTTGCATCGACGGCGTTTCTTTGACGGCCCGTATCTTCACGGATCCGCTCCGCTTGGCAAGGCCCACACGGTTTTTTTCCGATTGGCGATCGCAGATTATGACAATTCCCCAGAAATTCCTGTCGGCAAAATACTTTGGCGAATCGATGGTTGCCGATCCGATCGCGAAAATGGTCGTCGCCGTCGTCGCCTTTTGCAGCCGCTTCCCATGGACCGTTCTTGCCCTGGGCCTCCTGGCGACTCTGGTGTCCGGCTATTACGCCGCCACCCATTTTGCCATCAACACCGATACCAATGATTTCATCTCTGCCCGCCTGCAGTGGCGGCAAAATCTGATTACACTCGACAAGGCCTTCCCAGGTCTCGATGACCAGATTGTCGTCGTCATCGATGGCAAGACCCCCGAGCTCGCCGAGGCGGCCGCCAAGGAATTGACGGCGCGAATGAAGAGTCGTCCGGATCTTTTTCAGTCGGCGCTGCGTCCCGAGGGCGGGCCATATTTCAATCAATATGGGCTTTTATTCCTGCCGCCAGCCGAGCTGAAAGAGACGATGGGGGGTCTGCATAGGGCGCAGCCATTTCTGATGGCTCTGTCGCGAGACCCGAGCCTACGCGGCATCGCCACGGCGATTTCCTACATCAACCAGGGGGTCCACGCACAGGCTGGCACGCTCGACGATTTCGACCGTCCAATGGCCCAGCTTGCCGATACTCTGGAGCGCTTGCTCGCCGGCGAGCCCGTCTATTTTTCCTGGCGCAGCCTTGTCTCGGGCGCGGCGCCCGACCGCCGCGAGCTGCGCCGGTTCATTGAGGTCAAGCCGGTTCTCGACTACGCCGCCTTGATGCCGGGCGAAAAGGCGTCGGATTTCATCCGGGAGAATGCCGAAGAGCTCGGGTTTAATCCGCAGAACGGCGTGACGATCAGGCTCACCGGCCTTGTGCCGCTGGCGGACGAGGAGTTCGGCAATATCGCCGACGGTGCTGGTCTCAACGCGTCGCTGACGGGCCTCATCGTCCTTTTGATTATCTGGTGTGCGTTGAAGTCGGCCCGTATCGTTTTCGCTGTCACCATGAGTGTCATAGCCGGACTTGCCGTAACGGCAGCCACCGGGCTCATGATGGTGGGTGCGCTCAACCTGATCTCAGTGGCCTTCGCGGTGTTGTTCGTCGGCATCGGCGTCGATTTCGGCATCCAGTTCAGCGTCCGCTATCGTGCCGAACGCTATAAGGAAGCCGATTTTGCCAAAGCCTTGAGGCAGGCTGCGGCCAAGGCGGGCCGGCCCTTGGCATTGGCGGCAGCGGCAACCGCGGCGGGCTTCTACTCATTTCTGCCAACCGATTACCGTGGCGTTTCGGAGCTCGGCCTCATCGCGGGCACCGGCATGTTCATCGCTTTCCTGACCGCGATCACAATTTTGCCGGCTCTTCTCACCTTGCTGCGGCCGCCGCCGGAGGAAGAGCCGGTCGGCTACCGTTTCCTCGCTCCCGTTGATCGATTCATGGCCAATCACCGCTACGCGATCGTCAGCGGCACTTTGCTCGTGGCTTTGGGCGGCACGCCTTTGCTGCGCCATGTGACCTTCGACTTCAACCCGCTCAACCTGCGCAGCTCCAAGGTTGAATCGGTTTCGACCCTGCTCGATCTCATGAAGGATCCGGATACCGATACCAATACCGTCAATATTCTCGCTCCGTCGCTCAATCAGGCCGACCCGATCGTCGCCCGCCTACGGCAATTGCCGGAAGTCGCTCGGGTCACGACCCTCGAAACTTTCCTGCCGGAGGATCAGGACCGCAAGCTCGCGATCATCGCGCCGGTCGCAGCCTCTTTGCTGCCCCTGCTCGATCCAGCCCGTGAGAAGGAGCCGCCCACCGATGAGGAAGACCAAGCGGCCCTGGAAAAGGCCGCTGTCGCCTTCGAAGCGACGGCGGCCGGAAAGACTGGCAAGGGGGCCGACGATGCCCAGCGGCTCGCCTCGGCTCTGCGGCAATTGGCGCAAGCCCCGCCGGTCCTGCGTGATGACGCCCGCGAGATCTTCATGCCGGGCCTCGACACCATGCTCGATTTATTGCGGTCATCGCTCACAGCGGGAAAAGCCACCCTCGCCTCGATACCGCCCGACCTGGCTCGCAATTGGGTGAGTGATGATGGCCGCGCCCGCATTGAAGTAGCGCCTTCCGGAGACCCGAATGACAATGCCAATTTGATCCGCTTTGCCGAAGCTGTGCGGAGCGTCGATCCGGCCGCCATGGGCGAGCCCATCGCCATTCAGGAATCGGGAAACACTGTGGTACGCGCATTCATCGAGGCGGGGCTTTGGGCCCTCACTTCGATCAGCCTGCTTCTCTTTGTGGTCCTGAGGCGGGTGAGCGATGTGCTGTTGACCCTGGTACCCTTGTTGCTCGCTGGCATAGTGACACTTGAAATCACCGTGTTGATCGGCTTGCCGCTGAATTTCGCCAATATCATTGCGCTGCCGTTGCTGCTCGGCCTTGGCGTGGCCTTCAAGATTTATTTCGTGATGGCCTGGCGGGCGGGAACCATCAATCTTCTGCAGTCGAGCCTGACGCGAGCCGTCTTTTTCAGCGCCATGACGACGGCGACCGCCTTTGGCAGTCTCTGGCTCTCCAAACATCCGGGCACATCGAGCATGGGCAAGCTCTTGGCCCTTTCGCTGCTCTGCACGCTTGCGGCAGCCATTTTGTTTCAGCCCGCGCTGATGGGTCCGCCGCGCAAGATCGAGCCGGACAGTGAAAGCGCCTAGGTGCCTCTGAAGTCCCGGGGCATCCTTTCGCCTACTCCGCGGAACCCATGGCTCGGGCGTTCCGTGACACCGTTCATTAATCGATCGGTGAGGATCATGTCGAAACAGCCGGATCGGCATGCGGCCGGGATGTTGACATGCGAGCGATTGAGAGCGCTATATGCGCGCGTTCCGGGGGCGAGCCATAGCCTGGTGACGCGACCTCGCAGATAATTTGGATTCCACAGCAGGAGGCGCGTTCGCCGAAATCCGTGCTCGTGGAGCCGATATCGCGGCTTTTTCTTTTTGCCGGTCTTGTCTCCATCCATCATTGCAAAGGGCGGATCCTTTTCCTTCGCGAGCTCATGCTCGTTGGATAATCCCTTTTTGCAGCGCATGCCGGATGTAAGATGCCTCGAATTGGCAAGAGTGGTCGGCATTGACATGCGAGCGATTGTGAGCGCTATATACGCGCGTGACGGGCACGAACTGCGCCTTCGCGCAACCTGTCCCGACCCTTCCAGAATGAAGCGCTGCCGTGAACGGCTTGGCCTTTGGGCCATGGCTGCGAGGTGACGCTTGGCTTGATCAGGGTTTAACCCTGGCTTTCCTCATTCATGGGTTTCCTCGCAATCAGGACCATTGATGGTATCATTCAGTGCGGGCCAGGAGGCGGCTCTGCGCCTGTTGGACGGGCCACAGCGCTACACATGCCTTGCCGGGGGCACGAGATCCGGCAAAACCTTTCTCATCATTCGCGCGATCCTCGATCGCGCGCTCAAGGAAAAGGGCACGCGACATGCCATATTGCGGTTCCGCGCCAATGCGGCGCGCGCTTCCATCTCGCTTGATACGCTGCCAAGGGTCGCCCAACTGTGCTACCCAAAGGTGAAACTCAAGGAACACCGGCAGGATGGTTATTTTGCTCTCCCGAATGGCTCGCGTATCTGGGTCGGCGGGCTTGATGACAAGGAGCGGGTCGAAAAAATTCTTGGGCTTGAATATGCTTCCGTCTTTTTGAACGAAGCCTCCCAGATCCCTTATTCCTCGGCCCTGATCGCATTTACCCGGCTCGCTCAGCCAACGCGCAAAATTCACCAGCAGGGGTTCGTTGATCTCAATCCGACAAGCAAATCCCATTGGACGAATATACTGTTTGGCGAAAAAAGGGATCCGGTTTCCCGGCAGTTGTTGAAAGAACCCGCAAAATATCAGCGGGCCTTTCTCAATCCCTCCGACAACGCCCACAATCTTTCGCGCGAATTTCTCGCCAGTCTCGAAAGCCTTCCGGAAAAGCAGCGCAAGCGCTTCTATGAAGGCGCCTACATCGATGAAATCGATGATGCCCTCTGGAATTATGAGGTCATCGAGTCCCATCGTTGCGCCGTGGAGGATATTCCGGAAGAAAAGCGGGCTTCCGTCGTCGTTGCGCTTGATCCTTCTGGTGCGGCCGGGCACGACGATCTGGGCGCGGATGAGATCGGGATCATCGTCGCGGCAAAAGGCACGGATGGCGATTGCTATATTCTCGCGGATTTGTCCTGCCGGGAAGCGCCGCTGGTATGGGGCCGGCGGGCGGTTGCGGCCTTCCACAAATATCGCGCGGACTGCATCGTTGCCGAAAGCAATTTCGGTGGCGAGATGGTTCGCGCCACCATTCAAGCGGCGGACCGCAACCTACCCGTGCACCTTGTCGCCGCAAGCCGGGGCAAGGTGGTCCGCGCCGAGCCGATCTCGCTTCGCTATGCGCAAGGGCAAGTCCACCATGCCGGCCGGTTCGGCAAGCTTGAGGAGCAGCTTTGCGGCTTCTCCGCGGGCGGTTATGTCGGCGGAGGAAGTCCCGATCACGCCGACGCTGCGATCTGGGCGCTGACTCATCTCTTCGGTGTCGGTGACGGTACCGGAATCATCGAATTCTACCGGCGCGCGACGGAAGGGTTCGATAGGCTTTAGCAATCGTCATTGCTCGCAATGACAACGGTAGAAACAGCGTTAGAACACGTCCTACTTTTCTAAACCGACAGTAGCATGGGAGTCGACATGGCTGAGCGTGGCGCGGGGCAAAGAAGCTGGCCGCTGGGCCCCTATGAGGTCAATGTCAGCTTCGCTCCTGCGAGCGCGGCAAGAGAGGCCGCCGATTGGTTCGGGCCCCTGCAGCCGATCACTCCGCTCGCGCCACCGGAGGTCGCTGGCCGGCAGTGGGACTTTCCGCCTGGCTACAATCTCGCGACGATCGCACGGCCCTACGAGCCGGTCACTTTTTCGACTCTCCGTCAGCTGGCGGATGGCTATGATTTTTTGCGGCTGGTGATTGAGACACGAAAGGACCAGGCGGCGCGCCAGCCATGGAGCCTGGTGGCCCGCGACAAATCTTCGCCTGGGGCAACAAATGAGGCGCGGATCGCGTCGCTGACGCGCTTCTTCACAAGGCCGGATGGCATTCACGGCTTTGCGGATTGGCTGCGAATTTTGCTGGAAGAGGTCTTCGTCATCGACGCGCCGGCGCTCTATATGAGCCGGGACCGGGCTGGCCGGTTGAAGGCGCTCCTGCCATTGGACGGCGCGACGATCAAGCCATTGATCGATCCTTGGGGCCGTCCCCCGCAGTCTTATCAGGAGGGGGGCAAGCTCGT
>DATJTB010000256.1:0-4971 GCA_035503795.1 Methylocella sp. | reverse complement strand
GCGATGCATCGCATCTTCGCTCGTCTCCCGAAGATCCCGGATCAAAAGACGCTGCTCGAAATGTGCCGGGCGCATCGCGAGGAGACGCGACGAGCGGCGGCCATCGTGAAGAAAGCGCGCGAGCTTCACGCGAATGCTTCGGCGATCATCGCGGCGGCCGCGAAAACCAAGTTGCGGCAGGGCGAGCTCTTCGACGATCTCCCGCTCGCCCGCAATCCTTGCCCGCGCCCCAAGCCGCCGCCCCTGCCAAAGCGCGTGAAACCGCGCCCGCCCGTTGGGGTACCGGGATGGAAACCTTATGCGGTTGGCGGGCCGGATGAGGAACCCGCGCCGACGATCGCACCTCTTCCGGGAAAGGGGAAAGTGTAATGGCCAAACTTAGAGAAGACGGAAGAGCCTGTTAGAATTTCGGCCGCGATTGGGAAGCCCAGAAATCCAATTGGGCTGATCGAAATTCACGGCTAACTGGGAGCGAAAAGGCATGGTCCGTCTTGGCGTGATCACACAAGACAATATGGGAATTCCGACACCGCAAGAGCATGCGAGCGACGATCAAAAATATTGGGAGTCTCGCGCGACGTTCCCGCCGAGCCATGATATCGCCGATCGCTTGCCGGATTCAGCGCGCGCAAGACTCATCGGACTTCGGGAAGAACTGAAAGGCGCGCGGTGGATGGTCTCGGCCGTCTTCGAGGATCTGCAGGTGGCGCGCGAGAAACGCGACCATCTGGAAACCGCTATCAAGGAATTGAGCAAATTCGGCTATGCGGAAAACCATGCGCGGATGGTTGTTGAACGAAAGTCGCTGGCAGAAGCGCAAGGCGAGCTCAAACGCATAGGCGAGAAATATGCAGAGCGTTCGGGGCGGGCTCAATCTTTTCAAGCTTTGATCGGGAACATCGAGAGGTACCTGCAAGGACACTCTGAAAAGATCGTCATCGCGCTGCCTCATGCCTTTACCTTGCCGCAAGGGGTACCGCTCCAAGAGGCCTTGGACGGGAAGCGGCGGGAAATCCAAGATCTGCGAAAGAAGATCCTCGCGACGAAAAACGCGCCGATTCCAGCCGCCGATGCAAAGCGAATGGCTCGCGAATGGGTCGAGCGTCTTGCCGAATCCGGGCGCATTGATGTCGCGCCTTTGCTCGAAAGAAGAGGTACGCCCGTCTTGGCCGTCCTTGGCTCGATCGAAGCCTTTAGCCATGGCACCCGGTCTCAGCGCGAAATTCCCAACGCGGCCGGGCTTATCGCCTGGATCCATCGGAAAGCGCTGATCGCCGCGCTCGATGTCGAAATCGATTTGCACGCCGATGATGGGCGCGCGCTTTCCGACGCCAACCAAAAGACACAGCTTCTCGAGCTTAAGAAAGACATGCTGCGAGCCGAGAGGGATGAAGAATCACTCATTGAAATGGCAACGGCGCAGGGCGGTCAAATCGAGCGCCGGCCGGACGCGGATCCGCGCGCGATTCTTGGATTGTCCGGCGAAATGCCGGAGGCTCGGAGAGTGGGTTCATGATCACGCTCATTCATCCATCCTATGCCACCGCGTTCTTGCGCACGCTTGCGGGTGCAAAGGCTGGCTCAACACAGCAAGATGATTCCGGCTTTTCGCCCTTTGCGTACCGGATAGAGAACGGCGCGGCGATCATTCCATTGCAAGGGGTTTTGATCTCCGATTTCGCCGTTGGATGGGGTTTCACGAGCTACGAAATCTTGCGCGCGCAATTGATGCGCGCCGCCAATGATCCGAAAGTGGCTCGCGTGGTGTTGGCCATCAACTCGCCTGGCGGCGAAGTGGCGGGCCTCGACGGCGCCGCGGCGACCATCGAGAATTTGATGGGCCAAAAGCCGGTGACGGCGCATGTTCAAGGAGTGGCGGCGAGCGCGGCTTATTGGCTCGCAAGCCAATGTCATGAGATCGTCGTCTCCCAACTATCCGAGGTTGGGTCGATCGGTTGCGTCTTTATCCATGTCGATCACAGCCAGTTTTTCGAAAGCGCTGGCTTCAAAGTGTCCTTGATCGCATCGGGGCGACACAAGCTCGATGCGAATGCTTATGAGGCGCTTTCCTCGGGCGCCCGGGCCGATATTCAAGCGCGTGTCGATAGCCTTCGAGATGATTTCGCGCGGGAAGTTGGCGCGGGGAGGGGCGAGCGTTTTTCCTACGCCGATGCGCTGGCTACCGAGGCTAAAATCTTTTCGGCACCGGAGGCCGTCAAAAGTGGCTTGGCCGATAGGCTCGGAACGTTGGACGATGTTTTAGGCGAGGAAGGAAAAGCCGGAGCTCGACTCGCGATGGCGCATCGAAGGGCGGCAAAAAGCGGGAATCCGAAAATGGCGGCCGCCGGCTTAGAGCCGTGGTCCAATGTGATCGCTCGAATGAACGGCCAGGCCGCGCCGAGGCCGCCACAACAGGAAGCCGCCGGCCGCCACGATAATAACGGCAAGCCATGGGGGCAAGTCATCTCGGGATTGCGCGAGCGCAAAATTTCGGAGAACCCATGAGACTGTATCATCTCGATGTAACCAATGAGGCAAGCCATGGCGCTTAGGAGGATCACCATTACGCTCTCTCAGCCGGTCGAATGGTTCGGCAAGAGGCTGGCCACTGTTACCCTGAAGGAACCGACGGCCGCCAATTTGCTCGACTTCGGTCTCCCGCAGAATTGGGGCCGCACGCGCGACGGTATCGAGTTCGTCACCGACAATGCCGCTGCGCAGCGGACCTATCTCGATCATTGCCTCGAGGTCGAGAATGGCTGCGCTATTCTGTCGGTGCTGTCCTTCCAGGATGGACTCAAGATCAAAGAGGCGCTCCTCTCTTTTTTTCGGCAGCCGGAAGCCATTTCGAAAGACGCCTAGCCCAGCTCGTCTTCGATCTCAAATTGATGGATCCGGCCAAGGCCCTCGAGCTCGGGCTCGATGATTTCGAGCGGGTCTATTGGCAGGCCTGCCGCTGGGCCGCACGCAAAAAGGACAACGGCTAATGAGCAACGCCCAGATGGAAGCGCGCCTTGTCATCCGGGGCCAGGACGAGACAGGGGCCACGTTCAAAGCCATCGAAAAGCACATGAACGACGTCGGCAAGTCCTTCAAGGGAATGAATGACGTTGCCAGGAATATGAGCGTGCTCGGCGGGACAGGCTGGGAGACGTTGAAGCGGGATATGTCCGTCCTGGGCGGCCAATGGAAAGAGGTAGGCGTCAATATTTCCAGAGCGGGCTCCAGCATCGACCGTGTCGGAAATAGTGTATCCCGCGCGACGCAGATGATGCGCGGTTTCGGTGAGGCGGCGAAGACCGCGGCCGGCTTCGTTGGCGCGGCGGCGGGATTCGAGGCCGCGCATGAGATCGGCAAGGGCATCCACTCGGGCGCCGAATATGAGGATGCCAAAGCCAGGGCGGCGGTCGCCGGCATCAAACCGGCCGATCTGGAGGCGGTCGATCAAGCCAGCCTTGGCCTAATTGCGAAATATCCCAATATCTCGCGGGCCGAGGCCATCGACACTTACAAGGAGCTCCGATCGGTCCTTCGGAAACCCGAAGAGGCGCTTCCTAGCCTCGAGGATATCGTGGCGGCGAAATCAGCCATGCGGGCCGGCGGCCAAGGCAATCCGGAAGACCTCATCTATGTCCTAAGAGGGGGGGATGTACTCGGCAAGGCGAATGACCCGGCCGAACTCCGACAATATATCGACTCCGGGATCAAGGCCATGCAGGTCATGGGCAAGACGGTCAAACCGGAGGACTTCTTCGAAGTCGCCAAAATGGCGAAAACGTCCGGCCTCCTTCTGTCTGATCGGTTCCTGAACACAACCGCCATTTCCCTCATGCAGGATTTGGGCGGCGCGCAGGCCGGCAGTGCGTTCAATGCAGCGAACGCGATACTCACCGGTAGGGGGCTCAACAATAATCACGCGGCCGTCCTGGAATGGATGAAACTCGGCGCCCTCACGAAAGAAGATGTCGCGATCACTCAACGCACGGGCCAGATCCATGGTCTTAAGCCGGGCCATGGTATAAAGCATGGGGCCCTCGGCAGGTCCGATCCCGATATTTTCCTCTACCAGCACCTTTTGCCGGCGATGGAGCATTTCGGCTATCGGGATCTGGACTCTCAAATAACGGAGCTGAACCGGCTCTTTCCCGGTTCGCGCGCGGCCGACCTCTTTGCGAAAATTCTGGTCCAACGGGAGGCCTTCGCAAACCACGCCCGCTTGTATGCGGAGGCGCAAGGGATCGATGGCGGCTTGGCGCTCCTGCAGAAAAGTCCCACAGCGGCGCTCGGCGCGCTTGGCACGTCGATCGAGAGTGTCATCGGTACCGCGGCGGCGCCGATCATGGAGAAATTTACGCCCGCCATCGAGCGGGCGGCTGAATCGCTCGGAAGATTCTCCGGTGTCGTCGATCAATTCATGAAAGATCATCCGATCGCGGGCCCGGCGGCGGTCGGCGGGGTAGCGGTAGCCGGCCTTGGCGCCACGGCGCTGGCCGGCCGGGCCTTATGGAACATGGCCTTTGGAGGTGGCAAGGAGGCCGCTGCGGCGGCTGCTGAAGCCGCCAGCGGACCGGGATTGCTCGCTGGCGCGATGGGTGCGGCCGGATGGCTTGGCCGGGCCGCTCTATCGCCACCGGCTATTGGCTTAGGCGCCTATTTCGGCTCGACGACCGGGCTGAACCAGGGCGAGGATGAGCGGGCGCGGCAGCTCAGCCATGCGTTGCCTTATGAGGGCATCAATCCAAGCGGGTTGAATCTCCTCGGCCATGGGCCCGTAACTGCGCGACTCGAAGGGCAGGCGCTCATCAGCGTTCAACTCGATCTTAATGCCTCGGACGAGCTGCGGAGGCTGATGCAGATAGGGGCGAGATCCAGCGTGCAGTCGACAGGCGATCTCGGCCTATCGATGCCGGAGGCCACGCCCGACGCCGGCGGCCGCTTCAACAGCGGTGGTGGCACGCAATAGACGATGGG
>DATJTB010000255.1:0-3274 GCA_035503795.1 Methylocella sp. | reverse complement strand
CTTTGCCGGATTGCTCTTTGGCGCGATCGAGACGGCCTCTCTGGGTCTTCTGCCGGTTTATGCGCTGCGGGCCGGGCTCTCGCCCCAATCGGGCGCCTTCCTCGCCACGCTTTTTGCGTTCGGCAATTTGATCTTTCAGTTTCCGATCGGCTTTGCCTCGGACCATATGGACCGGAACCGGCTTTTGTTCATCATTGCCTTCTTGAGCTTCGTCCTGGCCATCGCAATGGGCGTGGTTGGAGCTCAATGGTTCATGTTCTTCGCTGTGTTGCTTGTGCTTTGGGGCGGAATCATCGGCAGCCTTTATGCGGTTGGGCTTGCGCTTCTGGGTTCGCGTTTCAGCGGGCCGGACTTGGCCAGCGCCAATGCCGCCTATATCATGCTTTATTCAATCGGCATGCTGGCCGGCCCTCTAATCATGGGGCTTGGCCTGGATCTTTACCCGCCGGGCGGATTTTTCTACACCATAGCGGTGCTGCTTTTGCTCTATCTCCTGCGCCTTTCGGCTTTGGGCCCAGGCAAAACGCAGTCTGCGAATCCTTTCCGCCGCCAGAGCAAGACAGACCGCCATGGATGAACAGACGCATTTCGGTTTTTCAAGCCTGCCGCTTTCCGACAAGCAGGCGCGGGTCGACGATGTCTTCCACAAGGTCGCCTCGCGTTACGATCTGATGAACGATCTCATGTCAGGTGGGTTTCACCGCGTTTGGAAGGATATTTTCGCCGCCAAGGTCCGGCCGCCGCGAAAGGCCGGCTTCCGCCATCTCGATGTGGCCGGCGGGACCGGCGATATCGCCTTCCGAGTGGCCGAGGCGGGCTCCGCGGCAACCGAAGTCGTGGTGCTCGACATCAATGGAGATATGCTGGGGGAAGGCCGCCGGCGCGCCGCCAAACGGCAGTTCCAAGGGCGTCTTGAATTCGTCGAGGCCAATGCGGAGGAGCTACCCTTCCCCGACAATCGCTTCGACAGCTATACGATTGCCTTCGGCATCCGCAATGTGCCGCGCATCCAAACAGCGCTCATGGAGGCGCACCGGGTTTTGCGACGCGGCGGGCATTTTCTTTGTCTTGAATTTTCCCATGTGAATGTACCGGTGCTCGACCGGCTCTATGAAGCCTATTCCTTTCACTGCATCCCTTTGATCGGCCGGCTGGTCGCCGGCGAATCCGAGCCTTATCGCTATCTCGTCGAATCCATTGCCCGCTTTCCGACGGCCGAGGATTTTTGCGACGATATCGGGAAGGCGGGCTTTGCCCGAACGAGCTTCATAAGGCTCTCCGGCGGCATTGTCGCCATTCATTCCGGCTGGAAGCTTTAAGAAAGATTTGCCGCCTTGGCGGCCAACACGCTAAATCCGCCGAAAGCCATCATTGATTCAACTCGAAATCTTCGGGACCGCGCAATCCTGCCCTGTTCAAGCGAGGACCGCGGTTCTTCCTCTCCATCGCGCGAAGAGTTTCCTCTTCGCTAGACAGTTCTCCAAGTCAGGCAGCGCATTTTGCAATTCTCTCTCGGCTCTTTGGCTCGGCTGGCGCGGGCGGGTTTCGTATTGGCGCGGGCGGGCGTTTTCCGCGACCTTGATCCAGCGATCCTGCCACCCGCCGCCCGGCTCCCGCTCGCCCTGGCAAAACTCATTGCCGCGACTGGTCGGCGATCCGCCAAGCCGGAGGGGGGCCTCAAGGGCGGCTTGGCCAATTTGCCCGGTGCGATCAGCCGGCTTGGTCCCTCCTACGTCAAACTCGGCCAGTTCCTCGCGACAAGGCCCGATGTGGTTGGCCCGGCCGTGGTGCGCCAGCTTGAGCTTTTACAGGACCGGATGATGCCTTTTCCGCGCGCCGTGGCGATCCATACTGTCGAGGCCGCGCTTGCTGTCCCCGTCGATCGGCTCTTTGCCAGCTTCGGGGAGGCGGTCGCCGCAGCCTCCATCGCCCAGGTGCACCGCGCGACGATCAAGGAGGCTGACGGGGAGCGAGCTGTTGCCGTCAAGGTGCTGCGGCCGGACATCGAGCGGCTTTTCAAGCGCGATCTTGCCGATATGTATTTCGCGACGCGTCTCGCTGAGCGGCTGAGCGGCGAGGCCCGTCGCCTCAAGCTGGTCGAAGTCGTCGACACGCTCGCGCGCACCGTCAAGATGGAAATGGATTTCCGGCTCGAAGCCGCGGCGGCTTCCGAATTCGCCGAGAATGCCGCCAAGGATCCCGATTTCCGTGTCCCCTCGGTCGATTGGGACCGCACCGCCAAGGAGGTGCTGACGCTCGAATGGATCGATGGCATTCCCCTCTCCGACATCAAGGCGCTTGCCGCCAAGGGTCATGATCTCAAGGACCTTGGCCGCAATGTCCTGCAATCCTTCCTGCGCACCGCCCTGCGCGACGGCTTTTTCCATGCCGACATGCATCAAGGCAATCTGTTCGTCGACGTGCAAGGTCGTCTGACCGCGGTTGATTTCGGCATCATGGGGCGGCTGGGTTTCAAGGAGCGGCGGTTCCTCGCCGAAATCCTCTACGGCTTCATCAAGCGCGATTATCGGCGCGTCGCCGAGGTGCATTTCGAGGCCGGCTATGTGCCGGCCATTCACAAGGTCGAGGATTTCGCCCAGGCGATCCGGGCCATCGGTGAGCCGATCCATGCCCGCACGGCGGATCAGATTTCCATGGCCAAACTCTTGACCCTGCTCTTCGAGA
Organism: Methylocella sp.; assembly: GCA_035503795.1. GTDB lineage: Bacteria > Pseudomonadota > Alphaproteobacteria > Rhizobiales > Beijerinckiaceae > Methylocapsa. The sequence continues at coordinate 589 of DATJTB010000255.1, read as the reverse complement.
TTACCGGCCTCTTCGATATGAAGACGAGAATAGAGCTCGTGCTTTTGCAAAAGACGATGGTCGTGGTCGAAGGTGTGGCCCGCCAGCTCGATCCCAAGCTCAATGTCTGGACGACGTCCGAACCTGTGGTCGGCCAATGGATCGAGCAGAACCTTGGCCCTGCGGGAAAAATCCAGGACGCCGGCCGTGCCGTCGCAACGCTTGGGCGTTTCGCCGGCAATCTGCCGGAGGCGCTGCTGCGCGCCGAGACGATGGTGAAAGAGCTTGCAACCATGACGGAACAGGGTTTCGCGCTCTCTGATGACACGATCCGCCGCATAGGCGAAGCGCAAGCGCGTGGCGCGCGTCTCGGCCATCTGGCGCTCTGGCTCCTCGCGATCCTCGGTCTCCTGCTTCTGATGCGCTAGATCACGATGATTTTGGATCGAATCGATCCAAAATCATGAAACGTGATCGATTCTCATGATTTAGCGCGGGATGCGAGCGCAAAACCGCTTCGCACTTTTGCTCATCCCGCTCTGAGATTGGGCCTTTGATGGCAGCAAAAAAGCTTCCAATCGGACAAAAATGTTTCACGTGAAACATTTTT
>DATJTB010000254.1:0-17534 GCA_035503795.1 Methylocella sp. | reverse complement strand
GAACCTGAGAGGGAGGTACGATTTTCGACTTATGCGACCTGGTGGATCCGGGCCGCGATGCAAAATTACATCCTGCATAACTGGTCAATCGTGCGCGGTGGCACAAGCTCGACGCAAAAGGCGCTTTTTTTCAATTTGCGGCGCATCCGGGCGAAGCTCGCTCATGGTCAAAGAGGGGGACCTGAGGCGGATGAAGTCTTTTCTTATATTGCCGAAGCCTTCGGCGTTCCCCTCGCGGATGTCGAATTCATGGACGCTCGCCTATCAGGGCCTGATCTCTCCCTGAACGTCCCACTGGGAGAGAGTGAAGGTACAGGGGGCCCCGACCGGATCGCCATGCTTGTCGATGACCAGCCTAGACCTGATGAAGCCGTGGGCCAGGCCCTCGACCGGGACCGGCGCGTGGCATGGCTGCGTGAGGCTTTGACGACCCTTTCCGAGCGCGAACGTGAGATCGTTGCCGAACGCCGGCTGACCGAGGAAGCCACGACCCTCGAGGCGCTAGGAGACCGTCTTGGCATTTCCAAGGAGCGCGTCCGCCAGATAGAAAGCCGGGCAATGGAAAAATTGCGCGCGGAATTGACCAAGCGTCATACCGAAAATGCAGCTGAAATCATGATTTAACCTATGTGAGGTCCGCCGGCCGTCGTTTTGTGCGTCCCGTTCGGCGTTAATTGACGTGAGCGGGAAGCTCGTTTGGCTTAAGGGCCGAGTTCCATGATCTTCGATCAAATCGATCCAAGATCATGAAACATGATGAATTCCAATCATTTCATGTGGCATCGGCGCCTTACAGGTTCCTATCCTTTTAGGAGGCCGCGCGAAAAGCCAGTTTTCCCCAAGACTTTCAAGACCTCCAGGGGCTTCCGGGTGATCGGCGCTCCGAATCAGAGGGAATTGGACTAAGCTACGGGCGTGAATCGGAAATTAAGGGGGCTCATCGCAGGATTTTCGTGCTTCCAGCGGCTGCTAATCGGCGAAAAGCGCGGCTACCTCAGAGGGGAAACGCCGCGTCCCGCTTGACGGAGCGTTGGGCTTGGAGTTCCGTAAATCAAGCTCGTTCAAGTCCCCACGGGCCGAATTTGCGTTGCGCCGGCTCAGGCTTGCGCCGAAATCATGATTCCATTGGAGACAAACCGGATGACAACGACAGGAAAAAAAACGACCGCCACGCCTGCCAAGGGGACGGCCGCCTCGAAAAAAGCCAAGCCCGCGGTTAGTGCTTTCGCCAAGCCGCTGCAACCGTCGAAGGAACTTGCCGCCGTGGTCGGATCCGATCCTTTGCCACGCACGGAAGTGGTGAGCAAAGTCTGGACCTACATCAAGAAACACAAATTGCAGAATGAAGCCAATAAGCGGGAAATCCTGGCCGACGAGAAGCTTGCCGCCGTATTTGGGAAGAGCAAAGTGACGATGTTCGAGATGAACAAGTTCCTGGCTCAGCATCTGAAGTAAAGATTCCTGATTTCGGCGTGGCTTCACAATCGCAGCAATGAAGACATATTTTATGGTCATGTGGCATGGCCAGCGAATGAACGCCGGTTGTGCCAAGGGGACGAAACGCGGCGGTCGCCAATTCGGAAGTCCGGATGGCGCCGCCAAACATGTTTGATACCCGCATAGGGCTCGCCGACGAAAGGCTTGGACCTCCAAAGCCGATCATGTCCGCCCGTTTCTGCTGAACCGATTGACCAGCCGGTAGCGTTGTGGCCCGGAGCGGGTCGGGTCCATGGGTGGGAGCTTTCCATTTGCCGCAACTGTGCTAAAAACTCCTGCGATGAACGAAAAACCCGCGGGGATCGCGACGACTCTGTTCAGTCGCGGGAGCCTCCAGGAGGGCTAGGCTAATAGCCGGACGATTCGGGCAAGCCGAGACGATCCTGCTATGGTTCTGCCCCACGACATCAAGCTTCCATGAAGCGGTATAGGCAGAATGCGAAGCGGTTTGGCTCGCGACCTGCTTCTTGGGTTGATGGTATGAGGAGAGTGTCTTGAAATACCGCCAACTTGGCGCCAGTGACTTGCAAGTGCCGACCGTCTCGCTTGGCTCCTGGCTCACCTATTCGGGCGGCATTGAGAAAAGCCAATCTATTGCATGCATCCATAAGGCACTCGATCTCGGGATCGATTTCCTCGACACCGCTAATGTCTATGGACGCGGCGCGGCCGAGTCCATGCTGGGCGAGGCGCTCGCCGGTCTCCCTCGCCAATCCTACAGACTCGCGACCAAGGTCTACTTTCCGATGAACGACACGGACAAGGGCCTTTCGCGCCAGCAGATCGAGAAGCAGCTCGATGATTCTCTGCGCCGCCTGCGAACTGACCATGTCGATCTCTACCAATGCCATCGCTATGACAAGGACACCCCCCTCGAAGAAACGATGACGGCGCTGACGGAGGCCGTCCAGAAGGGCAAGACCCGCTACATCGGCTTCAGTGAATGGCCGCTCGACAATATCAACGCAGCAGCCGCCCTTCCGAATGTCGCCCGCTTCATTTCAAGCCAGCCGCAATATTCCCTTCTGTGGTCATTGCCGGAGAAAGAAATTTTTCCGCGCTGCGCTGAGGTCGGCATCGGCCAGATCGTCTGGTCTCCTCTCGCTCAGGGGGTGCTCACCGGCAAATATCAGCCTGGCGCAAAGCCTGCCCCCGGAACAAGGGCCAGCCATGATACGATGGGCTATTTTCTATCGAAACATTGGCTGGACAAGCCCGTCCTGAACGCCATCCAGCAGGCCAAGCAGATCGCCGAGAAGGAAGCCGGTGTGAGCCTCGCGCAATTCGCCTTGGCCTGGGTTCTGCGCCGCCCCGAGGTGACCTCGGCGATCATCGGCGCGACCCGCCCCGAGCAGATCGTCGAGAATGCCGCGGCGGCCGAATTGGATATTGCGCCCGAGCTTTTCGCCAAGGTTGAAAAGCTGCTCGCCCCGCTGCGCTGAAATTTGCGTGCCGAATGTTATTTCCAAGAATCTGGCGATCTTTCAAATGGAATAATATAGGTCTCCCGGCTTGGCCGAGAGCTATATCGTCCGCGATTGTCTTTTTGGTATCTTTGTTTGCAAGTGTTTATGGTATTTATCCGTGGAGGCATGATGTAGCTATAGTCTTTGGGGCAACGGCTATCATTGCTGGCGCTTACGAAGCCTTTTCCGTAGGGAAAATCGCGTTTGTGTATTGGCTATCATTAAGTATTGTTGTCTTGGTATCCGCAATCAGTCTATATCTCTATGTAGGACCAAATCTGCCGGAGGAAACCGATACGGTTGGTTGGCTGATGCCCGCCAATGACGCCTCTCCGATTGGATACTGTGTAAAACATCCCGCACCTAAAGACGCCCTGTTGTTTTTCTTAGGACCTAACGAAGCATGGACCACTAGCCAGGGTCTTTCTAAAATCATTCAAGTTGGTGATTGTACCTCATTGTCACTCGTAAGAGAAAACAACCGAATGCGCTTTGTTGGCGACGTCTTTGGCACAAATGGCGAATTAGTGGCTCGTCTTACAGAGGACAACAAATTCCGTCTCATACCAGGAGAATACGCATATCGTGAGCGGAGCGACGACAGAAGCAAATTGACTATTTTCGACAAAAGGGGTGAGCAACTTCTGATGATTCATTTTATGAATAGTAAAACTATCAGGATTGAAGGCAATTTTATCTGCTCTGACGGCACGAAAGCCATCATATCAAAATCTGAAATGCTAATACACAATACGCCAGCGGACGAATTCCACATCAAACATGCCTGTATGTCCGATATCAAATCTCCTAATCAGGCCGTTCTCACGATCAAAAGAGACTCGGTTGAGATCGGGGGCGGCGGACTTAGCTCCCCTTGAACATTCTGGGTTTTACACGTCAATGTCGAAAAACTGCTCGTTTGTTTTCGCCTGATTGCCCAGAGAACTCGTTTGCCGAGCGCTTTTAGGCAATTGCCCATTCGGCTGCCATGATCATCCTTCAGAGAATTTTAAAATCCGCCGCAATCATCAGCTCCCTTGTGGGGGCCAATTCCCCATTCTTTCAGTTGTCAGCCTTTGCGATGCCGGTGCGGCTCGAATGCACTCTGACGGCCGCAGGGGGCGAGGGCAAGGAGATGACGACGCGCCAAATCGGCATCGTTTTCGACACCGAAGCAAACAAGCTCGACTTTTATGATGGGGCTCAACGCCGAGAACTGGCACAGGTGACAATCAGCACCATTTCGATCGATGGCTACACCGATGACTTAAGCGTCGGCATCGACCGGTCGTCATGGTCGATCGTCGTCCAGACTTATGCCCCGGACCACGTCCATGCCGAGTTTGGCGTATGCAAGCCGCGATCGTAGAGTAGGCAGCAAAGATAACTGTGATCGATGCTAGAGCGGGATGAGGAAAAGGGAATACCGGTTTTCAGCCCACATCCCGCTATAAATTATGAGAAGCGATCACCTGAAAAAAAGGGCTTGCATGAAGTCTTCATGCTTCGAGACTCTTGCTTGCGCCCGCTCCTCCCGCTTCGAGACGGCGCTTCGCACATCCTCAACATGAGGGTGTCTCGAAGGATGAAGTCCGCTAGTCCAAAGAGTTTTTGAGCAGCTTACTACTGCAGATCGGCAGTCCCGCCGAGAAAACATCGCTTCACTCGTAGCGCAGCGCTTCAATCGGATGGAGGCTTGCCGCCTTTCGTGCCGGATAGTAGCCGAAGAAAACGCCGACCGCGACTGAGAAAAGAAATCCCCCGGCGATAGCGATAGGCGAAAAAGGTGCTAGCCATCCGAAAAAGATGGGAATCGCCGCCGACAGAAGGACGCCGGCCACGATGCCGGCGATGCCGCCGCCAAGGCTTAGGAATATGGCTTCCGCGAGAAATTGAAGGAGTACGTGCAGACGGCGCGCGCCGATGGCCATTCGAAGACCGATTTCGCGCGTCCGCTCGGTGACCGAGACGAGGAGAATGTTCATGATGCCAATGCCGCCGACGAGAAGCGAGATCGAGGCCACAGCCGCGAGAAGAAGGGTCATGACGCGGCTGCTGCTTTCGGCTGTTTCCACAAATTGGCTCAGGTTGCGGACGTCGAAATCCTTGACCTGGCCGGGCTTGATGCGATGGCGTCGCATCAGGGTCTCGCTCGCTTGCCGGATGGCCGCTTGCACCTCATGCTGAGTCATGGCCTGGATATATATGCGATTCACAAGTCCTGTCACTCTCGGCTGCAAATTATAGGGGTTGGGTGGCGGCAGATAAGGCCAGTTGAAGGGTGTTTGCACTTGCGTCGGCGCTGCGACGCCGAGTACTTTGCGCTCGGCCGTCGAGAAGGGGGTCATCAAAACATCGTCCTGATCCTGGCCGAAGGGCGATTGGCCTTTGGGTACGAGAATGCCGATGACTTGGAGCGGCACGCTCTTGACGATGATGTAGGCGCCAATTGGATTCTCGCCCGGGCTGAAGAGCTGACGATAAACCGTCTGACCAATGAGTGTGACAAGCGCAGCCCTGTTCTCATCTTCCCTTGTCATAGCGCGGCCTGCGCCAATCTGCCAGTTTGTGATCGAGGGGTAGCTAACGCTTACACCCTGAATGGTCGTCGTCCAATTTTGATGGCCATATTGGATCTGCCCCGTCTGGCGGATGTCGTACCCAACTTGAGAAACGGCCGGGTCTTCCCGGCGGATGGCATGCGCATCGTCAACCGTGAGCGTGCTGGCACTGCCGAAGCCGGCCGTGATCCCGCCGATCGTCACGGCGCCCGGCAGGATGACCACCATATTGGTGCCGAGGCTCTCGATCTGTTTGCGGACCGCCTCATCAGCGCCTTGGCCGACGGCCACCATGACGATCAAAGCAGCGACACCGATGAAAACACCCAGCATGGTAAGTGCAGACCTCATTTTGTTACGCCCGATCGCTTGGGCTGCAGCTGCGAGAATCATTAGTGCAAAGGGCCAGGAGCCAGTGGCGCGAATGGCAGCGGCGGCGCGTGATTCTGGCGGCGCGGCAAGCGAAACCGGCGGGCCACCCGCCGTAAATTCGCGCGCCGCCTCCAATCCTGCCTTCTTACTGATCCGCTTATCGGAAATGATCTCACCATCGCGCATGGTGACGACACGGTCGGCATAAGCGGCTATGTCGGCCTCATGCGTCACGAGGATGATGGTGACACCTTGTTCGCGGTTCAGGGCGACCACGGTTTCCATGATCTCATGCGAAGTTTTGGTATCGAGGTTGCCGGTCGGCTCGTCAGCAAGCAGCAGGCCAGGCGCGTTGATCAATGCACGCGCGATCGCAACCCGCTGCTGCTGGCCGCCCGACAGCTGGGCCGGTGTGTTGCGTTCGCGGTCGCTCAACCCGAGCAATTTCAACGCTGCGCGGGCGCGTTCCAGACGGGTTGCGCGGCTCTTTGGCCCTGTGGCTGCATAATAGAGCGGGAGACTGACATTTTCGACGGCGCTCGTCCGTGCGAGCAGATTGAAGCTCTGGAACACGAAGCCGATCCGCTCGCTGCGGATCAGCGCCAGTTCCGGCTCATGCAATGCCCCGACGTCGACCCCTTCGAAAAAATAATGGCCGCTTGTCGGCCTGTCGAGGCAGCCCAAAATAGACATAAGAGTCGATTTTCCAGATCCAGAGGATCCCACGATGGCAACGAATTCGCCGCGTTCGATCGTGATGCTGACGCCTTGCAATGCCCGGACTTCGACGTCGCCGACGGTGAAGGTTCGCGCGACATTCTCGACTCTCAAGAGAGGTTCAGGCATCGCAAATCCCGTATTCTGAGTTAAAGCCCCGACACGGTTGCTTCGCTCGTTATTGCCTTCCGCGTTCTTCGCCGATGATGATAAGATCGCCTGGTCTGAGATCTCCTTCGACGATTTCGGTGAAACTGTCGTCATCGAGCCCCGGCACGACGCTGACGGCCGCAGGGGTGCCATCGCGCAACACCCAGACGCGTCCTTCTCTCCTCTCTGTCCCGGCGGGAGGGGGCGAAACTGGTTGAGAAGCGGCCGTCAAGCTGCCGGGCGAGTAGCGCAGCGCCTGGTTCGGAACGCGGATCACGTCATTTTTGCTTGCTACGATGATCCGGGTTGAAGCGGTCATTCCCGGCATCAAGGCCAAGTCGTCATTGTTGACGCCAACAACCGCATCGAAAGTCACGACATTCTGCACGGTCTGTGGTGACTGACGGACCTGGACGATCGTGCCTTGGAAAATTCGCCTCGGATAAGCATCGACCGTGAACGTCACGGCATTCCCGACCTTGACACCGCCAACGTCGCCTTCGGCTGTATTCGTATCCACTTGCATGTCTGTCAGATCGGTCGCAATCAAAAAGAGTGTCGGCGTTTGAAAAGAGGAAGCCACTGTCTGCCCCTGAGTGACGGCGCGAGATACGACGATGCCTTCCACCGGCGAAACGATATCTGTGTAGGCAAGATTGACTCTCGCACCTTCGACCAAGGCCTCGTCGAGTTTGACTGTGCCCACATCCTGCTGGACGATATAAAACTGATCTTCAGCCTGTTGGCGCGCGATCGAATTTTGCTGGGCGAGCTTTTGGTAGCGGACGAGGTCCATCTGGGCCTGCGCGAGTAAGCCCTGGTCGCGGGCTAGCTGGCCTGCATATTGGTCGAGAGTCGCCTGATAGGGGCGCGGATCGATTTTCGCGCAGATCTGCCCGGCCTTGACCAGCGTGTTGTAGTCGCAGAAAACCTGCTGGATGGTGCCTGAAACATAGGCCCCGACAATGATCGTGAGCACCGGATTGACTGTGCCGGTCGCATTGGCCACACGGGTCAAGCTGCCCCGTGTCGCGGGCGTTGTCAGATAATGCACGCTGGCCTTGCGTGAGCTGTTCCACCAGAGAGCGCCGATGGCGGCTATTAGAAGCGCAGCAATCGAAAGGACAACAACGCGGCTCCGCTTGTCCGGAAAGACTTTCTCGGCAAGCGGCCGCACATAACGGGCGAGGGGTTCTGTATCGGTCTTCTCACTCATGGAATAAAGATCACGATGATTTTGGATCAGGTTGATCCAAAATCACGAAACGTAATCAATTCTGTGATTTGAGATGCTGGATTTATACGAAAAAACCCATATCCACATGAATTCTGCTATCAACATACGCCGCCGACTGCGCGTGGGCTTTGTTCTAGCTCAACGATCCGCATTTCTCGCAAGAGAGCCTAGATCACGATGATTTCGGACCCTATCGATCCGAAATTATGAAACCTGATCGATTCCAACAACTTCATACGCGACATGCGGATTGGGTTCCCCAACGACATAAACAAGCAGCGGAACGGCGAGTACGCAGCCGCCCCATCCACAAGGCTAAGCAGGAAACCGACAAGGACGCCACATCCAAGCCCGAGCAGGCCGGAGGTTCAGCCCAAGGCGAAAATCCCTGAGCTGGTGATTTGGAGGACCTCCGTTGAAAAACCTGTGGCGATCATCACGCCGGACTTCCCGTTGAACGGATGGATGGCCGCGCCAGCCATTCATGGCCCTTCAGCATCGCTTTCCAATAGATTGGCGGCAGAATCCGTGCCTTGAGGAGCCAGGGTAGCCGCTGGGGCTTCGTGCCATCGATCACCCATTTGGGGAAGGTCGGCAGCAATTTGCCGCCATAGCCGAATTCGGCGAAGACGATCTTGCCGCGCTCCACCGTCAAGGGGCAGGAGCCATAGCCGTCATAAGCGGCGTGTAGGGGTTTGCCGGCGAGCTGGCAGAGCACGTTTTCCGCCACGATGGGAGCTTGCTTGCGCGCCGCCGCGGCGGTCTTGGCGTTGGGCGCTGACGCCGCATCGCCGAGGCCGAATACATTGGCATAGCGTACATGCTGCAATGTGTCGGGCTGCACTTCGATCCAGCCGGCCTTGTCGGCGAGCGGACTGGTGCGGACAAAATCCGGAGCGGTTTGCGGCGGGCAGACATGGATCATGTCGAAGTCGCGCTCAATGATCTCTTTCTTGTCGTCCTTGGTCACTTCGAACCAAGCCTTCTTGGCCGGCCCATCGATCCGAATGAGGCGGCTCATGAGGTTCAAGTCCACGCCATATTTTTTGATATAGTCCATGAGCGCCGGAACATATTCCTTGACGCCGAAGAGCACGCCGGCCGCGGCGTGAAACTCGACAGTCGTATTCTTGAGCGTGCCGTGCCGCCGCCAATGATCGCAGGAGAGATAGAGGGCCTTTTGCGGCGCGCCGGCACATTTGATCGGCAAGGGAGCTTGGGTGAACAACGCCCGCCCGCCACGTAATTCCTGGACCAGCTGCCAAGTGTAGGGCGCGAGATCGAAGCGGTAGTTGGAGGCAACGCCATTTTTGCCGAGCGTCTCTGGCAGCCCCGCGACGCCGGCCCAATCCAGCTTGATGCCGGGGGCGGCGATGAGCACGCGATAGCCGACGCGCTCGCCATCCTCGAGAATGACTTCATTCGTGTCGGGTGCGAAACCGCTGACGGTGCGGCGCAGCCATTGCGCCGGGCAAGGGATGAGGCCAAATTCATCCCGCTCCGTGCTCGCCGCGTTGAAAATGCCGGCGCCGACCATCGTCCAGCCTGGCTGGTAATAATGCTTGGTCTGCGGTTCGATCAGCACAATGTCGAGGTCTCTCTTGCGCCTGAGGAGACTCGATGCAGTGGCGATTCCGGCGGCGCCGCCGCCAACAATTACCACATCATGGATTTGGCTGTCTGTTTGGGACATGTTTTCCTCCCTTGTTGCTCGGGCCGTGCGTCTTTGGGGCCCCGCTTCCGGGTCCCCTTTCGTCATGGCCCGTCGGTCTTAGTTCTTGCTTGAGCAGGTCTTGACACCAAGCAAGCTATAGGCCGGGCACCAGCCAGCGAGGGCCGTGAAGAGAGGTACAACGCCGATGAGGCCGATCCATTTCAAGCCACTGGTCATGAGCATCGGCATCGTCAGCAAGGCAAGGCCGATTGCGACGCGCGCCAGGCGGTCGATCTTTCCGACATTTTGAATCATGGCTATCTCCTTGAAAGTGGCTGGGTCGGTCCTTTGACTCATCAAAGAACATTGACCGGGATCTTAAGGTAGTGAACGCCATTGGCCTCGGCCGGCGGCAGCTCGCCCGCCCGCATATTGACCTGCACGGAGGGGATGATGAGCCGCGGCATGTCGAGGGTCGCGTCGCGCTCTTGGCGCATCTTAACGAACTGATCCTCCGCGATCTGATCATTGATGTGGATATTGTGAGCTTTCTGCTCGCCGACCGTGGTTTCCCACGCGAAATTCGTGCGGCCGGGCGGCAGGTAGTCATGACAAAGGAAAAGGCGCGTCTGCGGCGGCAGAGCGTAGAGGCGCTGGACCGAGCGGAAGAGCTGACGCGCGTCTCCGCCGGGGAAATCGCAGCGCGCGGTGCCATAGTCCGGCATGAAGAGGGTGTCGCCGATGAAGGCCGCATCGCCGAACACATAGGTCATGCAGGCGGGCGTGTGGCCGGGCGTATGGATGGCCTCGCCGATCAAACCGCCGATACGGATTACGCCGCCATCGTTGAATAGAGCGTCGAACTGGCTGCCGTCTCGCTGAAAATCCGAGCCGGCATTGAAAATCTTGCCGAAGACTGTCTGCACAAGGGTGATATGGGCGCCGATGCCGAGCTTGCCCCCGAGCTTGTCCTTCAAATAGGGCGCGGCCGAGAGATGGTCGGCGTGCGCATGCGTCTCCAGGATCCACTCAGTCTGCAATTGATTATCCTTGACATAAGCAAGGATCTTGTCGGCTGAGGCAAACGAAGTATGTCCGGAAGCAGGATCGTAATCGAGAACCGAGTCGACGATCGCGCAAGCTTGCGACTCAGGGTCTCTCAACACATAGCTGATGGTGTTTGTCGCATGATCGAAGAAGCCCTGGACTTTAGGTTGCTGGATTTTTGGCTGCATGAGCGGCCTCGCGCCTTTGTCATCTCGCAGGCTCACGGCCGTTTCCATTTTCCTCATGACCTTTCTCGGTAACGAGATCGTATGGCGTTGGCCGTCATGGCCAGAAGCTTGCCCCATGAGGGCAGAAGTCAACGCCCCGGAGAATGGATGCGATCTATGAGTCAGAAACGTGTGAGCTCAACCCCATTTAGGAGGCTTGCATCAAATTTCCAGCTGGAATCCGCCTGCCTTCAAGGCCAATTGTCGCAAGGAAGTCGTCCCAGATTTATCCCATAAACATGATGTTTTTAATTGAGGCTGACGCTTGGCACCATAATCAGTTCGGCTGTCTGGCTCTCACGTCGATTGGATCCATCAATAGCGCACCCGCACATAGTCGCCGGGCGCGTCGCAAAGCGCTGGCAGGCCGCCTTGGCCGGGAATGCGGGCTGCAACCTGTTTGCGCGACTGGCGCTTGATCCATTGGATCCAGTCTGGCCACCAGCTGCCCTTATATTCGCGCGCGCCGGCCAGCCAATCCTCGAACTCACCGAACGGCTGTGGACCGCGCCAATATTGATATTTCGGCTTTGCGGCCGGATTGACGACGCCCGCGATATGGCCTGAGCCGGCGAGCACGAAGCGGACCTTGCCGCCAAGCAGCTGCGCCCCGATGAACACGGATTTGGCCGGCGCGATGTGATCTTCCAGCGTCGCCAGATGATAAACGGGGAGGGTGACCTTCGAAAGATCGAGTAGCTTGCCGCCGAGCCGGGCTTTTCCACGCGCGAGCCGATTTTCAAGGTAGCAATGCCGCAGATAAGCGAGATGATTGGCTGCCGTCATCCGGGTCGAATCTGAGTTCCACGCCAGGAGGTCGAAGGCGATCGGCGGCTTGCCCTTCAAGTAGTTGTTGACGACGAAGGACCAGATCAGATCCTCCGGTCGCAGCATGTTGAAGGCCGAAGCCATCCCCGAGGCATCGAGATAGCCGGTCGCCGACATTTTCTTCTCGAGCGCGCGCAGCCGCTCCTCATCAACGAAGACCCGCAGATCCCCGGCGTGGCTGAAATCGGTCTGGGTTGTGAAGAAGGAGGCGCTGGCGATCCGCTTGTCGCCCGTCTTCGCCATATAGGCGAGCGTCATGGCGAGAAGTGTGCCACCGATGCAATAGCCGATCGCGGTGACCATCGTTTCGCCGATCGCTTCTTGGATAACGTCGAGCGCGGCGAAGATGCCTTCCGTCATATAGGCATCAAATCCTTTGTCGCGATGGCGCGCGTCGGGATTGACCCAGGAGATCATGAAGACGGTAAGGCCCTGCTCCACAGCGAAACGGACGAAGCTTTTTTCTGGGTTGAGGTCGAGAATGTAGAATTTATTGATCCAGGGTGGAATGATGAGCAGTGGCCGCTTCCACACCGTCTCGGTTGTCGGCGCATATTGAATGAGCTCGATGAGATCATTGCGGAAGATGACTTTGCCGGGGCTTGTGGCAATATTCACACCGAGCTCGAATTTTGACGTGTCGCATTGGGTGATTTTGAGCGTGCCCTTGCCGGCTTCCATGTCCTTCGCTAGGAACTCGGCGCCGCGCGCCAGGTTTTCGCCGTTCGTCGCCCAGGTTTCCTTGAGCAGCTCGGGATTGGTGGCAATGAAGTTCGACGGCGAGAGCGCGCTGGTGAGCTGGCGCAGATAGAAGCGCGCCTTGTCCCGCGTGTGTGGGTCGACGCTCCCCGAGCGCTCGATGAGATCTTGCGCCCAATGCGAGAGAATGGCGTGCGACTGGCGCAGGAAATCGAAGAACGGGCTCTCCCGCCATTCCGGCGCGGCAAAGCGCTTGTCCGACGGGTTATTGTCGACAAATGGGGGGGCGCCCTTGCCGGAGAAACGGGCGAGGCTTTGCGCCCAAAGTACCAGGAATTTGACGGTCAGCGCGCTTTGGGCTTCGAGCGAGCGGGCGGGGTCGCTCAGCCAATGTTCGGCGATGCGGGTGAAGGAACGGAAGGCGTCGGTGAGCTCAGCCGAGACATCACGACTGCCGCCGCTTTCAGGCGGGGTGAAGAAGCTTGCGAACGCTCGGCCGCCCTCTTCCACGAAACGCGCCAGATTGAGCGACAGTTTCTCGAAGTCGGGAAGGACCTTATCCGCTCTCGCCTGCGAATCTGTCCCCTTCTTGCGGTCATCCGCTTTCGGACCTGGGTCATCCTTTTTTTTCGGCCTGGTCGGCGTTTCGGGCTTTGCGCACGTATCGGTGCGCGTACCGGCATCCACCCCGGCGGGTTTGGGTGGTTCTTTGCGCGGGCCACCGGGCCGGCGCTCCCTGATCGTCGTCACCGTTTGGGGTTCGGCACCCGAGGAAGCAAGGCTAGGGTCTTTAGGAGCGGTCATAACCCAATTCGCTGTTTCATGGAGGAAAGAGCTTCGGCGCTCAAAGCACATAAGCTATGCGGGGGAAAAGGCGCCATCGAAAAATCCATATTGTCATGTGAGCTGGCTACGTTTCCGGCGCAATAGGCTAGGCTTGCGAAGGCCGGCAAATCCGGCCATGTTTCAGGCATCTTGATTGTAAGAGGACCCAGTTGCGTGATTTTTTTGCCTGGCACCGCCAAAAAGCGGCCTGGGGTGGGCTTTGCCTCTGGCTGGGTTTGACTCTGCTGCCTCAATCAGCATTGGGCCAGCCGACCGGGTCGGGCGGCTCGCCGCTCGATACGATCCTCAGCACGAAATTATGGGCCGATGTTCCCGAAGCCAGGGATTTCGTCCGCGAGTCACGTTCCCCGCCTGACAGCCTGACCTATCAGCCGCTGACCGGAGTTGACCCCGAACGGCCGACACCCAAGAGCAAAGCAGAGCTTGAGGCTTTGGAGAGTGAGCTTGAAAAGGCCGGCGCCCAAAATCAAGGGCGAGCCGGCCTGAAGCCGGCTGTGAAGAAACCCGTTGCAAAAACGGCCCGGCAGCTTGGACAACAATAAAGTCGCTTGGCCCTTGATCATGGTTTGAGCGCCTTTGCGGGAAGAGGTTGACGCCCGGCTTGGCCTGCTGGAGGATCCAAGTCCGGGACGTTCCTTTCCGCTGAACGGCAATCCTTTGTGCTGCCCCGCGACGTAGAGGTGGATCTTTCGCACGAGATGGACACGAGCCGCCGTTGCGGCCGTAAGCCAGGGATGAAGTGGGAAGCCAACCGTTCAAAATAGGGCGTGGGCCCATGGCTATCGTTGCTGCCACATGTTTGCGAGATCGCTCGAGGTGGTTTCGGCCAAGGCCTTCAATTGGCCTCCCCTAAACGTAGGTTGCCAGCTGACCAAGCGGGTATGATCTTCTGTTTGTTTGTCTGGGAGGGGAGGACGATGCTGCAGTTTGAAAGCTTGAAGGAAGGCTACGAGCAAAATTGGAAAAGCTTGGCGATTCGGCCGGCGCGGCTTGATGAGGCTCGCAGGGAGGCTCAGCGGGTTTTAGAGGGAAGGAGCATCTATCAGCAGATCGAAGCCACGACCAACGTACCGTGGTGGTTCGTTGGGCTATGTCACTATCGAGAGTCCCACTTCAACTTTGATACCTACCTTGGCAACGGCCAATCTCTCAGTCGACGCACGACGATCGTTCCCATAGGGCGAGGGCCCTTCACTGGGCCGTATCCATTCGTGGACGGTGCGATCGATGCGCTAAGAGTTGAACACTTGGCCGGTGCGGTTGACTGGAGTATCGCTCGGACCTTATACCGGCTCGAAGGCTTCAATGGCTTCGGATATCAATGGAAAGGAGTCCATTCACCCTACCTCTACGGTGGATCGACCCTCTATGGCCCGCCGGAGGCGAAAGCCGGCAAATTCATTCGGGATCATGTGTTTGATCCCAATGTCGTTGACCCACAGCTCGGAACTGCTGTCATACTCAAGACTCTGACCGATCTCGACCCATCGATCGAGTTTGGTGATGCGCCGCCCATGGTGAGTGTTTCGCCTGAACCAGATGACGAATTTGCTCAGACGATCCTCATGGTTCAGCAATCGCTCAATAAGCTGGGCGCCGATCCGCAATTGGTCGAGGACGGGAAGAACGGGCCGCGAACCAAAGATGCGGTCTCGCGTTTTCAACAGCTGAACGGATTGCCCGACACCGGTCTCCCGGATGCCGCGACCGTCGCGGCTATCGCGCAAAAATCGTCTACGCCGCTCGGTCAGGTTCCGGTACCCCTCGATTCGCTGCTTCAAATCATCCAGAGGCTCACGGAGCTGCAGCGGGCGGGCCAACCATCGACCTCGACGGCAAGCCCATCGCTGTCGAATGATCCCGTCTCAGTCGTC
Organism: Methylocella sp.; assembly: GCA_035503795.1. Lineage (GTDB taxonomy): Bacteria > Pseudomonadota > Alphaproteobacteria > Rhizobiales > Beijerinckiaceae > Methylocapsa. Next base: position 2,359 of record DATJTB010000254.1, on the reverse strand, counting down.
GAGCGCGTGCTAGCCGCTTTGCAGCCGGCTGCGGCGACCAAGCCGGGAACAACACCCTCAGCAACCGCTTCGCCGGATGTCGGCCAATTTCTGATGGCGATCGAAGAGCAGCGGACGGGCCAGCCCTCTGCGGCGGGTTCGAATGATCCGGTCGGAATCGTCGAGCGCGTGTTGGGCGCGCTTCAGAAGGGGGCGCAAAAGTCTTTCACAACACCCTCGGCTCCTGGCTCGCCGGACGTCGACCGGTTGCAGAAGTCGATCGCGTTATTGACCGCTATTCTTGGCAAATCGCCGCTCGGCCAGGTGAACGGCGCGATGGGCGAGACGATCGGCAATTTGCTCAATGGGAGGAAAACGGCAATCGGCATTGGCGGTTCTCTCATCACCAGCCTGCTCGCCGCCGTTACGTCTTCGCCCGATGCGGGTGGACTGGCTGGACTTTTGGGAACGGTTGCTTCATCGGTGCCGGGGCTCAGCCAATTTACGATGCCGATCTTCCTTGCGATGACGGTGTGGGGAATCTTGGGCAAATTCGAGAAGTGGTCGCAAGGGACCGCCACGCTGCCCGCCAAGCCGCGGGCTTGAGAGCCTATGGTGAATGGCTATCTGGAGAGAGCGCGGTCACGGTACTTGGTCGCATGAACCGCCGTGGCTGCTCGCCTAAAGGCGCCACGCACATTCGTGACACGAAAAGCGAAGGTTCGATGAACTGTTCCAACATGCGAAAACTTAAGGCATTAGATCCAAAATCATGAAACGTGATCGATTCTCGTCATTGAGAGCGGGATGCGAGCGCAAAACCGCTTCACACTTTTGCTCATCCCGCTCTGGCGTAGAACGCAGAGGAAGTTGGGCATTGAAGGTGTTGCATGCGTCTCGTTTTGCGCAACTTGGCCGTAAAGGGGAGAAAGCGAATGCCCGGACGGATGACCGCCCTTCTTGTGGCGGGACTCCTGATTTCCACGCCGGCGATGCCGTTCGATCCTTCACAGGATATGACGGTCTTTTCCGACCAATGGAGGCTCACTGAGCGCGTGGCGGCACCCTGGATGGGGGACACAGGGCAGCAGGATTCGCTCAACACTTGGCTTGGGCATTCGATCCGGTTTCTGCACGAGCGAATCGACGCTAGGGCGCCGCTTGGTTGCCTCAAGCCAAAATATGAGTTCCGGCAGCTTGCGCCTCGCGCCTTGTTCCATGGGAAGCTGACAGATCCAGAGCAACAAGCGCCGGTCCTCGGTTTCGACGAAGCGGACATCAAAGAGCAGAAAATTTGGACGCTCACCACGGGCTGCGGCGTCGAATTCTATTTCATTGATCCCTACACGGTTTTGTTCGCGAGCGACGATAATTACGTGTACAAGTTGGTGCGGGACGCGCCGCCTGGCCCCAGGCCGAAGGATGCCGCCGAGGTTGAGGCCTGTCTCAAGCTCGTCGCCGACAATGATGCCGCGCGTGGCTCGCATGAAGAGGACATCTTGACGGAAAAGACCGGGCCTGCAGGCCGCCTCGCATCGGCCAGCGCGATCGCGCCAGTCCAATCGGTGAGCTGCATCGGTGTCGTCGCAAACGCTTGTATCCAGAAGTCTGGGGATTCAGATGGAACTCGAATTGAATGCTATGAGCGAGAAAGAGCGGTCTGGGATGCCCGTCTGAACCAAGCCTACAAGAATTTATGGGCGAAAAGCGAACCGGATGTCCGCGCGAGCTATCAAAAAGTACAGCGCGCCTGGATGGCCTATCGCGATGCGCGCTGCAATCATCCGTTGATCGAGTTCAAAGGGTCGATGGCGGGACCCTTGCAGGCTTGGTGCCTGTTTCATCTGACCGCCGATCAGGCGCTCTGGCTGGAAGGGCGGCCTTGAGGGTATGTCCGTAAATTTGCGCCGCGAAGGGCCCACATAAGGTGGCTCCCATCGTTCCGGCTGAAGCTTCAGCAAGCTCCTATGTTCACGGACGCTAGATCACGATGATTTTGGATCGAATCGATCCAAAATCATCGTGATCGATTCTCGTCAATGAGAGCGGGATGCGAGTGCAAAACCGCTTCACACTTGCTCCTCCCCTCTAGATCTAGACATCGGCTGTACCGACGTCGGCAAGGGCGGGCCTGCCCTTCAGTTGCACAGGCTTCTCCGGCAAAACCCTTGGATCAATGATTTCCTTGTGCTCAACCGTCGAATCCGCTTTGACCTGATATATATGGGGCACGCCGGTTTCGAGCTCCATCCCAGGAATGGTTTCAGGCGTGAGCTGATCGAGAACCATGATCAGGGCGCGGAGTGAATTGCCATGTCCCGCCACGATGACCCGATGGCCGCTCAGGACCTGCGGCAGGATTTTCTGGCAATAATAAGGG
>DATJTB010000253.1:0-3931 GCA_035503795.1 Methylocella sp. | reverse complement strand
TCGGCCATATTCACGGCGCGCTCGGAACCATCCTTCAGCATGATACCGGTCCTCGTCGGAACTGGAAGCACCAGTTTCGGACCTTCCTGGCGATCATTGGGCCTGGCCTTATCGTGATGGTTGGCGATAATGATGCGGGCGCTTTTGGCACCTACACTCAAGCCGGCCAGAACTACGGTACCACACTCCTGTGGACGCTTGTTCTCCTAATCCCCGTGCTTTATGTCAATCAAGAGATGGTCTTGCGGCTCGGCGCTGTGACAGGGGTCGGTCACGCCCGCCTTATCTTTGAACGTTTCGGAAAGTTCTGGGGCACCTTTAGCCTCATCGACCTCTTTATCCTGAATGCCTTGACGATCGTGACGGAATTCATCGGCATTGTGCTCGCCCTCGATTATCTCGAGGTTCCGAAGGCACTTGGCGTCGCTCTGTCGGCAGGCGCGATCATGGCGGCGGTCAGCATGGGAGATTTCCGCCGGTTTGAGCGTTTAGCCCTGGCGCTTGTCGCCGGGAGCTTGGTGCTTGTGCCCATATTCCTCATGGTGCATCCACCCTATAAGGATATTGCGCAAGCCTTGTTCGTTCCGCGGTTTCCCAAGACCGGAAAGCTCAATGATGCCATGCTGCTCGTGATTGCGATCGTCGGAACGACAATTGCGCCTTGGCAGTTGTTCTTCCAGCAAAGCTATGTGATCGACAAGCGGATCACGCCTCGTTTCATACGCTATGAGCGCGCCGACCTTTGGTTCGGAATCTTCCTTGTGGTTATCGGTGCCGTCGCGATGACCGCTTTCACGGCGGCGGCTTTTGAAGGTCAAGCGGGATTTGGCAAATTCACGGATGCGGCTGGCGTGGCGGCGGGTCTTGAGGCGCATGCCGGCCGTCTCGCCGGAGTCCTGTTCGCCATCGGCTTGATTGACGCGAGCCTGATCGGTGCTGCGGCGGTGTCGCTCTCAACCGCCTATGCGATTGGCGATGTTCTGTCGATTCGCCACTCACTCCATCGAAAGGTCAAGGACGCAAAAGGGTTTTATGCGGTGTACTGCGGCCTCATCTTGATGGCTGCCGGCCTCGTTTTATCCCCAAATACACCGCTCGGTCTCATCACCAATGCGGTGCAAACGCTTGCGGGCGTGCTCCTGCCAAGCGCAACTGTCTTTCTTTTGCTATTATGCAACGACAAGGAGGTTGTTGGGCCGTGGGCTAATACGCGCGGATTGAACCTGTTTACAGGAGGTCTCATCGCAGTTCTGCTGGTGCTGTCTGTGATCCTGACAGCGTCTGTCTTATTCCCGGAGAAGATCAACGAGACGGAAATCCTAACCATATTGGCGATCGGCGCGGCCCTGTTGCTGATTGTAGCGGTGACGTCTGGCACGTTGAAAAGACCTCAGACGGAAAGTGAAGAACCGACTATGTGGAACAAGGAGATGTGGCGGATGCCGCCGATTTCCCAACTCCAGCCGCCGCGGATGTCGCGAGCCCGCAAAACTTGGATGATTGTCTTGCGCGGCTACCTCATTTTGGCGGCGGGCCTCGTGCTCTTTAGGATTATAGGACTGGCGATACATCCTTGAGCGCGTTCTTCCGCCGTGCAAAATTCGCTCGAGGCATCGCAAGGGTCTGCCCACGGACGACATCAGCGGCAATCTGGACCGCGCTGGCGCTCTTATTGAGCTGCATGGCAAGCGAGACGAAAATGGCCGCGCCGATCGCCACCAGCGCATTCGTTCGCAAGCCGGCATTGCGTTGCCGCCATTGCCGTTCCGCACCAATGGCGGTGGCCAGCTGAAAGCGATCAAAATACCGATGAAAAGGTCAAGGAGTTGGTTTGCGCCTAAGGAGCGAACGATCAACACTTCTGATCCTCTCGCCACAAATGGACATCACAACAAATAAACAAAGTGAAGTAAATCCCGGAAGCGAAGGGCTCGAAAAGGTTCCCGAGGCGGCGGTTCGCCTCCTTCTTGTTTCTCTCATGCAGCAGTAGCATTTGATGCTGATTATGGGGCCGTCACCCCGAGGTCCGCGCCCGCGACAGCCCGAAAATCTCGAACCATTTCGTTCATTCTTTATTTCTTCTTGGAAGATTTCTTCTTGGAAGCCTTTCCCTTTGTCTTTTGAAGCGGACTCAGCGTAGCTGTCTCGCTTTTCATTTTGACAGCGAGAATAACCTCGATCCGCTTTTTGAACAAGGTTGCGCCCGGATCCTTTTGCGTCGGTCCGCTGACCTCGAAGCCTTCTTCCTGCAGCAGATTGATCACAGATTGCGCCGTTTGCTTGCAGTTGTCGGCATCATGATCGTAGCAAAGCACCTCGGTCTTGCTGATTTTCTCGGGATCGAGCGTCTCTTGAGTGACGATGACCCCTTCACGTCGTTTTAATTTTTGTGCAATGTCCCGGCCGGCGGAAGCATCTGCATCCGATGTCATGATGAAAACTTGTGTCGGCATGGACGCAAGCTCCTTCTTCAGATCATTAGCGCACGCAAGATTGGAATGTAGCACTCGGGCAATGCTTTGGTTCGCAGCGTTGCGAACCTCTGAATCCTGATGGGCCAACGCCGCTAGGAGCAAATCACGGTAGAGCGAGAAATCGATTCGCTCATCCGGATGCTGCTCGTCTAACAGCCATGCCTCGGCATTCTCCATAGCCTCGGCAGGGCTGCGCATCGCGGCGACGGCAAGCGCAGCGCTTTCTCGCTCTGAGGTTATCAGGTGCTCAAAGGAGGTGACGACTAAAAACAGAACAATGCCCACGACCACAGTGAAAAAGATACGGACGGGGAGCCAGAAACATCTGTCGCGACGTGACCTTATCGCACCATTAGACATTGTAGGCCCTCCCGTGTTCCCGGAGAGCAAGCTGAGCGAGGCCGATGCGGCGCGATAGCCCAGCATATCGAGGATCAGGCTTCTCGAAGGTGTTCATAAAATCTGTTGTGGCCGCCTCCACGGTCTGCGTCTGTTTCAAACTGCGAACGCTGCCAGCAAATTCTCTCTGCAGTTCTTGGAGCAAGAATCCATAATTCGCAGCGTCACTCTTAAGATCGAGATGCCTTTCATTCGCCCACTGCTCGAAGGCTCTTCGCCTAGTCCCGGTCCATTGGCACCAGCCCCAGCCGCCGCGTCCACTAAGAGGTCGTTCCTCTTGAAAGGATTGAAATCCCGCACACTCGACGCCGATATTGCCGAGTATGCCAGACGCCTGAAGGTTCGTGAGGCCGAGGTCCCTCATCAAGTCACGTATGATGCCGGGCGCCTTCTGTCGGAATAATCCGAGCCGACCAGACGGAGGTGGGCTGGCCGTCGGACTCATCGGCGCAATGCCTCCATCGGAAGCCGGCCCCGGCATCATTCCACCCCCCACGGTTGGCGGCGAAGGGAATAGCCCGCCTCTTCCTGCCGTGATCTCGGGATTGGGCATCAGTTTGCCAGACCTGAGTGCATCATCCTTTTGTCGGGACCCAACCGACGACCCGAAATAGTAGGACACCACTGCAGTAAAGGCCGATACAAGCGCACCCAGTACGACGTTGAACACGTCCTTGTTCACAAACTCTTCTCGCGCAATCATGATCCCGCGCAAGAGATAAAAGATCAGCGCAATTAGCATGAAGGCGAGGATTGGGGCGACCCAGGCGAGAGGGCTATGATCATCAGCCAGCTTGCCCTGCATTGCCCGGGCATCCTGCCGGTCCTGGAGATCGCGCAAATATTGCCGGAATTCCTGCTCTCTCTGCCGCTCCCGTTCTTCGGCTTCAAGGCGATAGAGTTCGAGGTCAATCTGTTGAGCTTCCTCTCTAGCGCGATCCTGTTCTTTCGCTTCCTCGAAGGCGATTTCAGCCAAGTCTTTCTGTAGCTGAGCCTTGACCTGCGGGTCCCTATCGATCTTGTCCTGCACCTCCTGCGGATTCTCTGAGCCAGTCGCT
>DATJTB010000252.1:0-10417 GCA_035503795.1 Methylocella sp. | reverse complement strand
CCGAGGTCGAGCAGACTGAGCTTGCGTTGATCGCGGCCGATAAAAATTTCCTTGAGCGGCGGGAGCGCTTGTCGGCGGATCAAATTGGCCATGCCGCCGAAGAGCACCTCAACCTGCGTATCATAGCGAAGGGCGGAGTTTTCGCTCAGATAGCCATCCGTCTGGAAATGGAAATTCTGCAGATAATAGGCTGGTCGCGTGGCGCGGTTCGCCGGCGTCTCGACCTCATTCCATTGGCCGCTTTCCCGGCGGCGATGGACATCGGGCAGGTCGGAGAAAAACAGTCTCGATCTTTTGAGTCGTACCAGAAGGGGTCCATCATGGTCGGTCGGCATGGGATAGAGGCCCGCTTCCACATTGGCCAGATCGCGCCGCAAGAGATCGGCGATTTCCGCATGGAAGCGGTGGCGGCCGGGGACCGGTCGATTGGCTTGCGGCGGCGGCCGCGAGCTTTGTCCATCCCGCTGTCGCTCCGCTTCCGACAGCCGCCGCAGAACCAGCCCATGCGCGGCGTACCAGGCCATGCGCGTCAATTGTCTCGCACCAAAGACTGCGCGCGTTGCGAAGCGTTGCACGGTACCGGTCCTGTCCTTCATCCCAACTGCCTTGCGTGGCCGCCCAATCAATCTCCGCCTTGTTGGTGAAATAAATAGGGCGGCGCGGGCCGCTGGGAGGTGATTGGATGAAGCACGGCTTTTATTTTTTATGAGCGCAGATGCCAACATCTATCATGCTTTGACGACCAGCTTTTCGCTTTATCCGCCGGCCTTGCAAGCAAAAGCCTGAGCAAAGCAGGCATTTATCGCGCACAGTGATCCAAAGAAAGACCCTGTCCAAATCGTAGGCGCGGCAGATCTTGATTGTCCTTCGGTCAGGCCTTTCCAGCGATCGATTCTCGGGATGCGGGCGCAAAACCGCTTCACACTTTTGCTCATCCCGCTCTAGTAGAAGAGGCTCTACCAGTGTCATTGGTTGGCCGCCGTCAGAGCTTATATGCGCCAGAAAGGATCGCCTGATACATCGCCTCATTCAACCGCACATACTCGCGCCGGGACGGCTCGGCAAAGAAGATCCGGTCAACGGTCTTTCCCGGATCAAAGCCTTGCGCCATAAGAAGGGACTTCTTGTGCTTGAAAGTCTCCGTGACATAGAGCGATTCGCAAATACGCAAGAAGATTGGCTGCGCATATTCGGGCAGGCGTTCAGCGAGATGACGCTTGAACAGAATAAGATCAAAGCGGTCGTCGACGGAGATCGCCGCCATGCCCGCACGCCCATCATGGCCTTTGATCTCGACCCCATAGACGGTCGCGTCGACAATGCCCGGAAAGTCTGATAGGACATGGGCAACTTCCGAGGTCGCAACATTTTCGCCTTTCCAGCGAAAACTGTCGCCCACACGATCAATGAAAAAGTAAAAGCCGCGAGCGTCTTTTCGCATAAGATCCCCGCTGCGCATGAAGGCGTCGCCGGGGCCAAAGACATTGCGCAGGATTTTTTTCTCTGACGCCGAGCCATCGAGATAGCCCTCAAAATTCAAGCTTCCATCCTGAGCTCTGGCTTCGATTTTGGCGATCGCTTCACCCACTTCATCGGGCTTGCAAGCGATGCAATATCCATCTCCTCCGCGCAATGGCTCCTCGCGTTCGAAATCGAATTTCACAATTTCGACCGATAGACGCTGGGTGACAAAGGGAGGAATGCGGCCGATCGCGCCTGGCTCGCCCTCGACATTGTAAAGCGAGAAATTGCTTTCCGTCGCGGCGTAGAATTCAAGAATACGCGGGATCGAAAAGCGTTGCTCGAACATTGTCCACACATCCCTGCGCAAGCCGTTGCCGACACACAGGCGCAAGCGATGGCGACGTTCTTCCGGACAGAACGGCGTATGGACGAGATAGCGGCAAAGCTCACCGATATATTGAAAAAGCGTGCATTCCCATGCGACGATATCGGGCCAAAAGGAAGAAGCCGAGAATCGTTCACGAATGACAACCGAGCCCCCCGCAAGAAGCACGGCCCATACGGCGACGACGCCGCCAACCGAATGATACAAGGGCAGGCAATTATAGATTCGATCGCGCGGGCTCGCGTCCATGAGACCGGAAAACCAAAGGGCCCAATTCAGGACGCGGCGATGACTGACGATGGTGGCTTTGGGATAGCCTGTCGTTCCAGAGGTGAAAATATATAGAGCCGAGTCGGAAAGAGTCATTACGCATTTTTCCCGGTCGGCAAGCGGTTCGCCGGGCAGCCGCGCCACTTCAAGGTCGATGCGGGGAAGAACATGGTTCCCGCCTTCGCCGTGCACAAAGATCTTCGCGCCAGGATCGGTGTGCTTGAGCACCGCCATTCCAATCTCCCAATACACATCTGAAAGAATGAGGCAGCGCGCTTTCGAAATGGCCATGCATCGAGCAATGGACTCATGCGCAAGGTTGGTGTTCATGAGGGCCACCACGACGCCGACACGGTTCAAGCCCAGCCATATGGCAATGTATTCGGAACGGTTCTCCATCATGAGGCCGACGGCATCGCCTTTTTGAAGATTTTGCTCGAGCGCCCAGCGCGCATAACGATTGGATCGCGCCTCCAGCTCGCTGAAAGTGAAGCTCTCCCGTTTGGAGATCAGTGCGAGTGCCTCTCTTCGCTCGAATGAGATCTCATCGAATTCATCGGCTAGAAGGCGGCTTGGATTGTTCTCGATGGACGCCGTCCGAGACAAGGCCCGCAGCCAGTCCTTGTTTACGAAGCGCGACTCGATAGGCCGGTGGCTGGCATTTGGTGTATAAAACATATCGTCACTCATAAAAATTATCGCAACTTATGATATATATATGTCATTATTAGTTACTATATTTTTGTGCCGCCTCTTCCAATCGAAACAATTCTCATGTATAGTCATCCCCAGCCTATCAAGATGCAACATACAATCTATCTAATCCTTGGTCAAAATTTCTAATTTTGAACCAGGCAATAATTTTATTAAATTTGATATCTCATTGAACCATCAAGATCGCTCATGATAGATAGCATGAGCACCAGACAACCCGTTAATCCGGAAGGATGCCTATTAGGTTTATGTGCAAGGTCCGATCAGGATCAGCACGTGCTTTGAATCTTTTGAACTCAAAGTGCTGCCGAATTACCTTTCAGTGTTTTCGAAATTGACGGAAATTCATTAAGGTAAAAAGGGGTTTAGGGTGCGCAAGCAGCGCCTTGAAACGATCGCTATCCATGGCGGGTATGAGACCGATCCGGTGACGAAAGCGGTCGCCGTTCCGATCTATCAGACCGTTGCCTATGAATTTGACAGTGCCGACCACGCCGCGGCTCTGTTCAATCTCGATGTCGAAGGATATCGGTACAGCCGGATTGCCAATCCGACCTGCGCCGTGCTGGAGAGTCGCGTTGCCGAACTCGAAGGTGGCGCGGCCGCACTCGTTTTGGCAACCGGCCAAGCCGCTTTATATTGCGCCCTCGCGAATGTCGCCGATCATGGCGGGACAATTGTCTCCACCCCCCAGCTGTACGGCACAACGCATACGCTCCTTTCGCATATCCTGCCGCGCCAAGGGATCAAGGTCGCCTTTGCCGCTGGTGACCAGCCCGAGGATATCGCAAGCCGCATTGACGAGGACACAAGAGCTGTCTTTTGCGAAAGCGTCGGTAATCCGGCTGGCAACGTTTGCGACATCGAGGCTTTGGCAGAAGTTGCGCATACCCATGGGGTTCCGCTGATCGTCGACAACACGGTTGCAACGCCCGTTTTGTTGAGGCCGATTGAACATGGCGCCGACATCGTTGTCCATTCCCTGACCAAGTTCATGGCCGGCCACGGAACGACGCTTGGAGGCATCATTATCGACGCCGGTTCCTTCCCCTGGGAAAAATACCCGTCGCGCTTTCCCATGTTCAACGAGCCGGACTCCTCCTATCACGGGCTTGTCTATGTCGAACGCTATCCAGGCAGCGCCTATGTTGCAAGGGCGCGCAGCGTCTATTTGCGAACGACAGGCGCCGTTCTTTCTCCATTCAACGCCTTTCTTGTTCTGCAAGGCCTTGAGACATTGGCCTTGCGTGTTGAAAGGCATGTGGAAAATGCGCGAAAGGTTGCCGAATTTCTGAAGACCGACAAGCGGATCGATTGGCTTCAATATGCAGGCTCCGCCGAGAGCCCCTATTTCCCATTGGTTGAAAAATATTTGGGCGGGCGGGCCACGTCCATGCTGACGTTCGGCGTCCAGGGCGGGTTTGAAGCGGCCAAGCAATTCTACGATTCCCTCAAGCTCGTCAAACGGCTCGTCAACATTGGCGACAGCAAGACGCTGGCCTGCCATCCGGCGACTTCGACGCATCGCCAAATGTCGCCGCATGAGCTTGCCCAAGCGGGCGTGACGGCCGAGATGATCAGATTAAGCATAGGGATCGAGCATATCGACGATATCATCGAGGATCTCGACCAGGCCCTTGGCCACGCGGTCCGTATGACCGTAAACCAGCATGCCGAGCCAGCTTTTCTTGATGGGATATGAACTTCGATGTACGATGGGCAGGAGGGCAGCGCCATGCGACAAGGCTACGATGAGCCCTTGCTTACGGCCACCACGAACAGACGGGCAGCGCGACGCAAGCCCATTGAAATCGCGCTCGTCAACAATATGCCCGATCCGGCGATGGCCGCGACCGAAGCGCAATTTTCAAGATTGCTTCAGGCCGGCGCGGGAGCGCAGGCGTTCCGCTTGCGTTGCTATCGATTGCCCAGTGTGCCGCGCGGCGAGGCGACCCTACGCCAGCTCAGCGAGACCTATGAGACCATTGATCATCTCTATGCGCGGGGCGCCGACGCGCTGATCGTCACAGGCGCCGAGCCGCGCGCCGCTGCCTTGCCAGACGAGCCCTATTGGCGGGATCTCTCCCGCCTCCTCGATTGGGCGCGGGAGAACACGATGGCGGCGCTATGGTCCTGTCTGGCGGCCCACGCGGCCGTCGAACTTCTCGATGGGATCACACGGCGCCGGGCGGCGCAAAAATTAACCGGCCTCTATCGTTTCGAGACGTGCACCGGTGACTTTCTCATGAATGGGGCAGGCTCTACGGTTCTTGTCCCTCATTCCCGCTATAACGGGCTTGATCCCGTCGCGCTGCAGCATCGCGGATACCACATCTCATCCCAATCGGAAGCGGCTGGGGTGGACTTGTTCTGGCGCTGCGAGCCGAGCCTTTTTGTGTTCGCGCAAGGGCATCCTGAGTATTTTGCCAATACGCTCGCGCGTGAATACCGCCGCGACGTCCTGCGTTACCTCTCTGCGCCGCAGAACCCGCATCCACCTATCCCCGCAAACTACTTTTCGGCCAAAACGCAGGACCGGCTTGAAGCTCTGAGGCAACAAGCGCTGCGAAGCCCGCCTCCGGGATATGACGAAGCCTTGGATGAGATTCTATCGAATGAAGCTTTCAAATCGCAGTGGGACGATGATGCCGTACGGCTTTATCGCAAATGGCTTGCCCACATTCAACAAGAGGCCGGGCTGGAGCCTGAGAGAGACGATGCAGGCGCCGAACTGCTGGACGGTGAAAGCGGCGCCGAGGCAACGGCTTCATCGTGAGATGTCGAAAAAGCGGCATTGGGATTTTGATGATTGCACCGCAATTCCGCACTTAGCATGTCGCCACACAATGGTTCCGTGAGGTAAGCCATGGACGTTTCCAATTCTCAAGCGGCTTTATGCACTGAGGACGAATTTGACACGCTTCCGCGTGCGTCTCATTTGAAGAGCCGCATCGAGGCCGCCGTCTTGGTGGCGAAGGCCAATGCCGAGGCCGTGGACGGTGATGGCCGCTTTCCCACAGAGGCCTTTGCGGAATTGCAGGCGCAGCGCCTGCTCGGTCTGCTCCTGCCTTCGGAAAGCGGCGGCGAAGCCGCAAGCGTTTCCGACGCGGCGCAAGTTTGCTACGCTCTCGGCCGAGCCTGCTCCTCGACGGCGCTCATTTTCGCCATGCATCAGGCAAGCGTTGCCTGCCTTGTGCGCCACGCGGATTTAAACCCGAAGTTCGCCGGCTATTTGAAGCGGATCGGCGATGGACAACTGCTCGTCGCGTCCTCGACGACGGAAGGCCAGAATGGCGCAAACCTGCGTTCCAGCGCGTCGCCAATCATCTGGGAGGACGATCACATATCCTTGAGCCGCGATGCCTCGGTCGTTTCCTATGGCTCACAAGCTGATGCCGTCATCTCAACCGCCCGGAAGTCAAACAATTCGGTGCCGACGGATCAGGTCCTGGTCTTGTTCTTCAAGGATCAGTACCACCTGTCGCGGACCACCGGCTGGAATGGACTCGGCATGCGGGGCACTTGCAGCGACGGGTTCATGCTTGAGGCGGCAGGAGAACGCGAGCAGGTCTTGACCGAGACGTACGAGCGAATTCACCGACGCACCATGCTGCCAGTGTCTCATCTCTTGTGGTCCGCGAGCTGGGCCGGCATAGCGGCTGGCGCGGTTGAGCGGGCGCAACTCTTCATTCGCAAGGCGATGCGCGCTTCAAAGGGCAACCTTCCACCCGGCGCACCTTGTGCGACGCAGGCCTATCAATCGTTGATGACGCTGACGAAGCTGATCGATTCTGCGCTCGCCGATTTCGCCCGCAGGGACGAAACCGCGCTTGATGACATGAGCTTCCAAACCTCACTCAATCTCCTTAAGGTCAGCGTTTCGGAGCTGTCGATCTCGACTGTCTTGAACGCCTTTTATGCCTGTGGCATAGCGGGCTACCGCAATGATAGCGAATTCAGCATCGGCCGCGCCTTGCGGGATATTCTGTCGTCCTCCGTGATGATCAATAACAATCGCATCCTGGCCAATGTCGGACCCTCGGTGTTAATTGGCGGAGTGCCCGAGCAGCTCTCGCAAAATTGATTGATTCGTTTTTGCCACAGTTTCGGCATGGAGAAATATATGAGCATGATCACCGATGTAGCAGAGCAAAAGGATGTCGCAGAGCAGAAGGGGCAAAATATTACGGATGCCCTCGGCACTTTGTTCATACCGATGGGATCTGACGGTGTCTATGCACGCACCCAGGAATATGAAGAGGTCGTGCAGGGCCTCAAACATCTCATCTCGCAGCATCGCCCAAAGGGCGCGGAAATTTTTCATTTCCCTCCTGTCATGAGCCGGGCTCAATTGGAGACAGCGGGATATCTTTACAGTTTTCCACAGCTGCTTGGATGCGTCTGCTGCCTGCATGGGACGGAAAAGGACATCAGCTCAGCCGTTGAGCGCGCCAAGAAGGGCAACGACTGGACGAACGAAACGATGACGGCGGCTGACCTCGTTCTCACACCGGCCGCCTGCTATCCCATCTATCCGATCGCCACCAAGCGCGGCCCTGTGCCTTCCGAGGGCTATGTTTTCGATGTCTCGGCCGATTGCTTCCGCCGCGAGCCTTCGCGGAATCTGGATCGGCTGCAAAGCTTCCGGATGCGTGAATTTGTCCGCATCGGGACGCCTGAAGCCATCATCGCATTCCGCGAAGAGTGGATCGAAAGGGCGCAAGGCCTCGCCGACGAGCTTCACCTGACCCACAAGGTCGAACATGCGAGCGATCCCTTCTTTGGCCGGACGGGACAGCTCTTGGCGCTCAATCAGCTCGAGAAGACGCTCAAATTCGAGCTGCTCATTCCGGTGCGGTCCGAGGTGGAGCCAACCGCCTGCATGAGCTTCAATTATCATCTCGACCATTTTGCCCAAGTCTGGGGTCTCAGCCATGAAAACGGCATCCAGGCCCATACGGGCTGCGTGGCCTTCGGCATCGACCGGCTGGCGCTTGCCCTATTCGCAAAGCATGGTTTCACCATATCCTCTTGGCCGGCTACGGTTCGCCAAGCGCTTGCCCTTGCCTAGTTCGGCATTGTCATTTTCAGCGGCATTGCTTCGTGACATTGCTTGAAGCCGCCTTTAATTTTTCAGGTGACGCATTTTCAGCAGATGTGAAACATCGCATCCTGGCTGGGGCGGGATGAGCAAAAGTGTGAAACGGGTTTTGCGCTCGCATCCCGCTCTAAATTACGAGAATCGATCACGTTTTCATGATATTGAATATCGATTCGATCCAAAATCATCGTGATCTCGGCAGGTTGCGAAAAAAAAACGCTCTCACCCTCTTTGCAATCTCACTGTTGCCACAGTTCGCCGCGATGCGAGTCATGAAAAGCGTTCCGAAAACGCTGCGGTGGCGGGAGGGCTCGACCACTTTTTCGCCTGCGACTCCTCCAATGACGGCCTATGGGCTGGGCAAAGACGAATTATGATATCAGTTCCGGGGAGACCCGCAATGACCCTCGTCAGCCCCGCAGGCTGGCATTTTTCGCAAACCTGGACGTTTTTCAACGGCGCTTGGCTTGAGGGCAATCAGCCGATCCTGGGGCCGCGGACGCATGGGGCTTGGCTCGGTTCCATGGTTTTTGACGGCGCCCGCGCCTTTGAAGGCGTCACACCGGACCTCGATCTTCATCTCGCCCGCGTCAATTCATCCGCCGTCGCCATGCAGCTTGCCCCCTTGCTCACGGTCGAAGAGTGGCGGGCGCTGGTCGAGGAAGGCTTACGACATTTCCCGCCCAAAGCGGAGCTTTACATAAGGCCGATGTACTGGCCTGAAGAAGGGATAGGGGGCGGCATCAAATTCGATCCTTCGGCGACCAACTGGTGCCTGACGATTTACGAAGCGCCTATCCCCGAGCCGACGGGCAGCGCGGTGACCTTGTCGCCCTTCCGCCGGCCGACCGCGGAGACCGCGCCCGTCCAAGCGAAAGCCAGCTGCCTCTACGCGAATGGCGCACGCGCCCTGATCGAGGCGGCCAAACGCGGTTTCGACAATTGTCTCATGCTAGACATGCTGGGCCATGTTGCGGAATTCGCCAACGCCAACGCTTTCATGGTCAAGGATGGTGTTGCGTTCACACCAGTGCCGAATGGAACCTTCCTCGATGGCATAACACGCCGGCGCGTCATCTCACTCCTGCGCAGCGCCAGGATCGATGTGGTCGAAACCACCCTTTCCTATTCCGATTTCGAAACGGCCGACGAGATCTTCTCGACCGGCAATTTTCAAAAGATTGCACCGATCACGCGCATCGATCTCCGTCCCCTGCAGATCGGCCCCGTCTTCAAAAAAGTGCGAGCGCTTTACTGGGAATTCGCACACGGCTCGGCACGGGCGTCAGACTCACAGCCGTCCGGTTCTCGTCAAGCGGTTTGAAGTGTGGTGTCAGCTTTTCTGCAACGCATTGCGGCGGATCTCGGTGAGCTTCAGAGTCGGCGTGATCCGGTCCGGATCGATTTTCAGATGGATGATGGCCGGCTGCCTTGAGGCTTTCGCCCTTTCGAAGACTTGCGGAAAATCCGCTGTCCGCTCGACCAATGCTCCGAAACCGCCGAAGGCGCGCGCGTAAGCGCCAAAATCCGGATTGCGCAAATCCGAACCGATCACCCGTCCCGGAAAGCTGCGTTCCTGATGCATTCGGATCGTCCCGTAGCTTTCGTTGTCGCAGACGATCACGATAATCGCCAACCCATATTGAACTGCGGTCGCGAATTCCTGCCCGTTCATCAGGAAATCACCATCGCCATTGATCGAGATCACAGTTCGATCCCGATGAAGCCGTTTCATCGCCACGGCCGCAGGCACGCCATAACCCATGCTGGCCGAAGTTGGAGCCACATGCGATCCAAAGCTGCGGAAGCGAAAATAGCGGTGAATCCACGAGGCATAATTGCCCGCCCCATTGCAGATGATCGTTTCCCTGTCGGTATTTTCCCGCAGCCAGATCATCACTTCGGCCAGATCGACATCAGCAGAAGGCAACCGTGTCGAGGAAAAGGCCAGATATTCCTCATGCGCCGCCCTCGTCTCATCTCGCCACGCCCTCGCTTCGGAGACGCGCAATTCCCTGAGGGACGTCATGAAAGGAGACGGGGAGGCATGAATGGCGAGGTCCGGGACATAGAGACGGCCGAATTCTTCAGCCTGCGCATGGACATGCACGAAGGTCGCCCGCGGTTTTGGAATGTCGAAGAGGCGATAACCTTGCGATGGAATTTCTCCGAGCCGCCCACCAATGACAATAACGAGATCACTGTTCTTTACCCGCTGAACCAGCTTCGGATTGGCATTGAGGCCCAAGTCCCCCGCATAGCAGGGGTGCAGAACGTCCACCAAAGAGGCTCTGCGATAGCTCGTCGCAAGCGGCAGGCCGAAGGCCAAGGCGAATTCCTGCAAGGCATTGGCCGCCGCTTCGTTCCACCGTGAGCCACCAGCGATGAAAATTGGCCTTTCCGCCTTTTCGATCAACTCGGCAAGCTGGCGCATGTCATCAGCACCGGGCCATGTCTCGATGACGCGATAACAAGGCGCGCGG
>DATJTB010000251.1:0-6133 GCA_035503795.1 Methylocella sp. | reverse complement strand
GGTGAAACGGGGGGACAAGAGCGGGAAGACAGAGGTGCTGCGGTTCGGACCAGGTGACCATTTCGGAGAGATCGGCTTGCTGAAAGGGTCGTCGTGTGGCGCCACCGTTATCGCGCTCGCGCCATCGACCGTCTATGAACTCGCGAAGGAAGACCTCGCGCCAATTCTCAAGGCTAGACCGGAAATCGCACAGGAGCTCAGTCGTGCGCTGGCACAACAGCAAGCCGGCGGGCGCGCGCTCGCTGCCCCCGAGCTCGACAAGACCGACTCGACAGGAAGCCTGAACGCCTGGTTCTCGGAACGGATACACGAGCTATTTGATCTTAAGAGTGCGAGCTGATTATGTTGCGGCCCTGCTGATACACGATTGCCTCGCGAATTAAACCGACGCTTTGCGGCTTTAACCGCGCCCCGACAGGTAGGCGGCGAGTTGCGTACGGATCTGGTCGGCCAGTGTCTCGGCCGCACGGATCTCGGCATCGCGTGCGGCCCGGAGATTGGTGAAACGCTGGCTTGTCCGATCATAGCTGTCCGCCGTCGTCACCTTGCCCTTGGTGATCGGTTCGCTGGCGCCGACCGGCACAAGCTTATAGTCGGCTGTCGTTACGACGTTCGCGGCGGTCGGATAGCCAGTCACCGTATCGATGAGCGGCACCTGCACACCCTCGTTCAGCACCACCGAGAGATGGTATTTGGGCGTAACCTGTGAGCCGGTGCCGTTCAGCGCAAAGATCAGATCATTGCCGAGATAATGGCCGATGCGGTTGGGAATGGGGTCAACCGCAATCGTCCGCAGCTCATCCGCCACATCGCCATATTCGCTGAACTGCCCGTAGAGAGGCCGCACGCAGCCGGAAAGCACCAAGCCGAGCATGAGCAGACCGCCCGCCAGCCGGACGCGTTTTCTCGCGGCGCACAATTGCCTCGGTTCAGCCCACGACATTGACGATCCTTTGCGGGACGATGATGATCTTCTTGACCGACCGGCCTTCGAGCGCGCGCCGCACCGGATCGAGCGCGAGGACCGCCGCCTCGATGGCGGGGTTCGCCGCATCGCGCGCGATCACCAGATCGGCCCGCTTGCGGCCATTCACCTGGACCGGCAGAGTGATCGTCTCCTCGACGACCAGGGCGCGGTCAGCCACGGGCCAGGGCGCGGTCGCCACCAAATCGGCATGGCCGAGCGCTGCCCAGCATTCCTCGCCGAGATGCGGCATCATGGGGGCCAGGAGGCTCACGAAAATCTCGGCCGCCTCGCGGAACACCGCGCGCAGATCATCGCCCATGATCTCCGTCTCGATCGCGCCGATCGCCGATGAAAGCTTATTGGCGAGATCATAGATTTGTGCCACTGCCCGGTTGAAGCGCAACCGTTCGAAATCCTCCTCGACCTTGATGAGGCTTTGATGCACCAGACGGCGGATCGCCAGTGCCCCTTCGCTCAAGGTCTCGGAAGGCTTGGCGCCGATCGGTGCCGCGATACCGGCGAGTTCACCCACGAGACGCCACACGCGCTGGATGAATTTGGCGGCGCCCTGCACGCCCTCCTCGGTCCAGATCACGTCGCGCTCGGGCGGCGAATCCGAGAGCACGAACCAGCGGGCGGTGTCGGCGCCGTAATCGGCGACAATGTCGTCTGGGTCGACCGTGTTCTTCTTCGATTTTGACATTTTCTCGATCGGCCCGATGGCGATCTCCTCGTCCGTGTCGAGACGAAACGCGTGCCGCCCCGCCTCATCCGCGGTCAGCCTTATCTCGGATGGATAAAGCCAGGCGCCGTCCCTCGCCTGATAGGTCTCATGCACCACCATGCCCTGGGTGAAGAGGCCGGTGAAGGGTTCCTTCAGATCGCCGACATGCCCCGTTATCTGCATCGCGCGGGTGAAGAAGCGGGCGTAAAGCAGATGCAGGATCGCATGCTCGACGCCGCCGATATATTGATCGACCGGCAGATATTTCGTCACCATTTTGGGGCTTGTCGGAGTCTCGTCATTCCAGGGATCGGTGAAGCGCAGGAAGTACCAGGAGGAATCGACGAATGTGTCCATCGTGTCCGTCTCGCGCTGTGCCTTTGTGCCACAGCTTGGACAGGCCACATGTTTCCAGGTCGGGTGGCGGGCGAGCGGATTGCCGGGCTCGTCAAAGCTCATGTCGCGTGGCAGTTCGACCGGCAGATCGGCAAGCGGCACCGGCACGACGCCGCAAGCCGGGCAATGGATGACCGGGATCGGGCAGCCCCAATAGCGCTGCCGCGAAATGCCCCAATCGCGCAGCCGGAACTGTACCTCGCGCTGGCCTTGCGGACGGCCCCCGACGCGCGTGGCCTCGAGGCGGATCGCAACTTCCTCCTTGGCTTGCGGCACCGTCAGACCATCGAGGAAGCGCGAATTGATGAGCAGGCCATCGCCATCATAGGCGGTGTCGGTGATGACGAAGAGCGCCGGATCCTGCCCCGGCGGGCAGACGACAGGTGTATTGCCGAGGCCATATTTATTGGCGAAATCGAGGTCGCGCTGGTCATGCGCCGGGCAGCCGAAAATCGCCCCCGTGCCATATTCCATCAAGACGAAATTGGCGGCATAGACCGGAAGCCACCAATCCCTGTCGAAGGGATGGCGCACTCTGAGGCCCGTATCGAGGCCTTTCTTTTCCGCCGTTTCGATCGCTTCCTCAGCCGTGCCGCTGCGATGACATTCGGCGACGAAGCGGGCAAGGTCGGGGTTTTGCCGGGCGATCTCCTGCGCAAGCGGATGGTCTGGCGAAAGCGCCACGAAGCGCGCGCCGAACAACGTGTCAGGTCGCGTCGTATAGACTTCGATTTCCGTTGCCTCGATGTTCGGCGCGACGGCCTTGTCGGAAGGCGCGATCTCGAAGCGCAAGGCGAGCCCCTCCGAGCGGCCGATCCAATTCGCCTGCATGAGGCGGACTTTCTCCGGCCAGCGGGTCAATCCATCGAGCGCGCCAAGAAGCTCTTCCGCAAAGGCAGTGATCTTGAAGAACCATTGAGTCAATTCACGCTGTTCGACGAGCGTGCCGGAGCGCCAGCCGCGTCCGTCGATCACCTGCTCATTGGCGAGCACCGTATGGTCGACCGGATCCCAATTAACCTTGGATTTCTTGCGGATGACCAGTCCCTCGGCAAGAAAATCGAGAAACATCCGCTGCTGGTGTCGGTAATAGGAGGGGTCGCAGGTGGCGATCTCGCGTGACCAGTCGAGCGACAGGCCGATCGCCTTGAGCTGCTTGCGCATGCTCGCGATATTGGCATAGGTCCAATCGGCCGGATGGCTCTTATTATGCCAGGCGGCATTTTCCGCCGGCATGCCGAAGGCGTCCCAGCCCATCGGATGGAGAACGCTGAAACCCCTCGCCCGCTTGTAGCGGGCGATCACATCGCCCATCGTGTAATTGCGGACGTGCCCCATATGGATGCGCCCGGATGGGTATGGAAACATTTCCAGCACATAATATTTCGGCCGAGGATCTCCATTATGAGTGCGAAAAATGTCCCTCTCTTCCCAAATGCGCTGCCATTTGGGTTCCGCGGCGCGGGCATTATAGCGCTCAGTGTCCATGACTTCTTCGTCAGTCAAACCGGTAAACAGGCGATTAATAGCATCTCATCAGCATGGTTGACCGGATAAGGTCAACCGCCCCCCATTTCGCGAAACCCGCATTGCGTCATCTTGATCCAAATAGACGCGTCGCTAGATCACGATGATGCTGGGTCGAGTCGACCCAGCATCATCGTGATCTAACGCTTGGCTGGCGCTTGAAGCCTCCAGATTCGCCCATCGGGATCGCGTATGGTCATTTCCTTGGTCCCCCAATGGGTGTCCTCGAAGGGTGTGACGACATCCACGGCCGTGTCGGGACTAAACTCATCTGCGTCGGCCACCTTCAAGACGACATGCGCCTCGGGCGCTTGGCCCTCGGGAACTTCCGCAATAAAAAGGTAAGGGCTGCTGCCGTTGCGCAACTGGCCGGAGTGATGGTCGGTTTCGAACTCCAAAGTGAAGCCGAGGGCTTGAAAGAATTTGGCGGCTTTCCCCCAGTTATGGGTCGTGAGATAGATGGCCTCAATGCCCTCGGTTGCCATATCCGCTCTCCATTCCGATGTTTGCCTTTGCGGCCTTCGGCTGCTGAGATGGGTGCGCAGCGCGTCCGCCACGAGAGCCGAGAGCGACTGCCCTGCTTCCACGGCATAATGCTTGACTTGCCGGATCAGCCCGATCGGCAAGTACACGTTGAATTGCTTGACATCTTCCTCGGACATTTTACTAGCATACTAGCAACATGTTGTGTGTCAAGCATTTGGGCGTTTATATCGAGCTGTCCGCCGCCCGGATTATGTAAATAAATTAAATGATAGGCCTGCTGGACTGTATTGAAGACCTTAGTCATCTTGGGATTAGGAGTCTGTATGTCCCTAACGGTCGCCGCTTAAGAGACTCCAAATAATATAAGAATCAAATGGACGGGAATAGAAGCGATAACCGCCCACACCTGCATAAAAACTACAGAAAAAAAACTATCACACAGCGTCATATGCAATCGATAGTGGCGGACCCATCGCGGGCGAGTTGGATGGTAATTATGATCCGGAACTACGCGCTTGGATCATTAAGAACAAACCTCAATTGGAAAGGGCTTGGAGCTTAACTCAGTCTGGCAATAATGCCGCTCAAGTAATTTGCAAGTTGCGAGCGGCATGAATGAAACGCCAGTTTGCTCAATCGATTTGGGATAGGGTAAGCAAATTGGAAGCCCAAGAATGAGACCCTCCAAGAGGTTCAGTCATCATGCACGTCACCCTTGCCGAAGCTGAGACCGCCATCGCCGCCGCCCGTGCCAAAGCCCAAGAGATTGGCACGAAAATGTGCATCGCCGTGGTCGACTCCGGCGCCAATCTGAAAGCCTTTCACCGGATGGATGATGCCTGGGTCGGCAGCATCGACATTTCCATCAAGAAGGCTAAGACCGCTGTTTTCTTCGGCATGCCGACCGGTCTCATCGGCAAGCTGTCGCAGCCGGGCGGCTCACTCTATGGTATTGAGCACTCCAATGAGGGTCTCATTACTTTTCCGGGCGGTCTGCCGATCGTCGACAAGGAGGGCGTGCTCATCGGCGCGATCGGGGTCAGCGGTAGCTCGGTCGAAGATGATCATGCGGTCGCGCTTGCCGGTGTGGCGCCGGTCGGCGTCCATGATTTGCCCGAGCATCCGTGGCGGACTTAGAACTCCTTGATCTTGCGCGATATCTTATCGCTCGAACGATTCACCGTTCAAGCGGAAAGCGCGCTCAGGCTTCTCCATTGCGCCTCAATGCGTCTATTCCCTCGGAATAGATCACGATGATTTTGGGTCGAGTCGAGCCGAAATCATGAAACGTGATCGATTCTAAAGATTTAGAGCGGGATTTATGCGAAAAACCGGTACCCACTTTTTCGCATCCCGCTCTAGGCCATCCCCTTTTGATCCTCTGGTTTCGCGCGTGACAAGCAAGACTGAACAACTCCCCTCCCTCTCGCAGATGGGGGACGCGGACATCGTCCGGGCGCTCGTCTCGGCCATTGCGACTGTGACCATCGTCGGCGTCGGCCTCTCGCTTACCACGGCGCTTCTGGGGCTGCGGCTTGCCGAACAGGGCTTCAGCGCGCGGGCCATTGGTTTTCACGCGACCACAGGTGGCCTTGCGGTCATGGCTGGCGCAGCCTCTGTGCCGGCCCTGGCGCGCCGTTACCGGATTAGGCCGCTTCTCTTCTTCGCCCTGCTCTTGAGCGGGATGTGCCTTTTGTGTTTCCCCCTAACCTCGGATTACTGGGCCTGGCTTCTGATTCGCACTGTGTTCAACTGGGCACTCAGCCTGCTCTTCGTCACAAGCGAATATTGGATCAATGCGATGGCGCCGCCCCGGCTGCGCGGCTTCGTCCTCGGTTTTTACATGACGAGCCTATCCGGCGGCTTCGCGGCCGGCCCTTTCATTCTGGGGCTCGTCGGCATAGAGGGCGCGGCCCCATTCCTTGTAGCGGCCGCCCTTTTCGCTCTCGCCGTCTTGCCGGTGCTCCTGCGGGGCGGTCAGCCGCCTGAGATCATGGGCGCGGCCGCGGTCCGCGTCTGGCCTTTTCTCACCC
>DATJTB010000250.1:0-2193 GCA_035503795.1 Methylocella sp. | reverse complement strand
CGACGGTGACGATCGTCGGCCAGATCGAATGCACCGATTCCGGCCGCTGGCCGGTGCAGCGCGAGTTCAACCGCCGGATGAAAATCCGCTTCCAGAAACTCGGCGTCGACATCGCCCATACGGCTTAGGCCCGCTTCGTGGTTGACGGGGTTTTACGGGCGAAATTAAAGCCGAAGCTCGCGGACGACCGCCAGCGCGGCCTCCAAGAGGTTGAATGAGGCCGTGAAAGCGCCAGCCGGCCTCAAATGCTCGCGCAGGCTAGAGCCTTCTGCTTTTAGCTTTACGCATAACCTGCATTTCTAAGATAGGCGGCGCATTCGCTTGGCGGAAAGCGTTTGAGGATTTCGCCGCAGGCGGCGGAGATGGCTTCGTAGGTTCGCGCTCCGACTTTTCGCAAGAGGGTCTTGAACTTGGCGAAGACCTGCTCGATCGGGTTAAGGTCAGGGGAGTATTTCGGCAGGAAGACGAGGCGGGCTCCGACGTGACGGATCGCCTTCCGAACGGCCTTGCTTTTGTGCGAGCCGAGGTTGTCGAGGATCACGACATCGCCGGCCTTTAGCGTCGGGACGAGGAACTGTTCGACATAGGCGCGAAAGCGCTCGCCGTTGATCGGGCCGTCGAACAGGCAGGGCGCCTCGATCCGGTCTGAGCGCAAGGCGGCGAGGAAGGTCGCGGTGTTCCAGTGGCCATGCGGGACCTTGTCGATCAGGCGCTTGCCGCGCGGCGCCCAGCCGTAGAGGCGGGTCATGTTGGTTTTGGCCCAGGTCTCGTCGATGAAGACGAGGCGGGCAGGATCGATGCGGCGCTGATAGGTTCGCCAGCGCGTGCGATGCCGGCTTATGTCCGCCCGGTCTTGTTCGCGCGCGACGAGCGTCTTTTTTTGAGCGTCACGCCAATCTTGCGGAAGAAGCGGCTCATCATCGAGGTGTCGGCCTTGACGCCCTTCTCGGAGGAAAGCCGGTCGCACAAATCCTGAAGCGTGACGTCCGACTTCTCGGCGCGCGCGGCCTCGAGAAACTCCCGGTGCGGCATCAAGGCCGAGGGACGATGGCCGCCGTGTCCCACCGGTCCGCGCAAGCCCTCGCGGCGGTAGCGCTCAAGCCACTTGATCGCCGTCGAGCAGTTCACCTCGTAACGGCGCGCCGCGGCGCGACAGCTCATCCCGCCCTCCTCCACCGCGTCGATCACCCGGTTGCGCAAATCTTGAGAATAAGGCTTTGGCATCTCCTGCTGGCCTCCGCCCAGCCAGGAGTTTGAATCAGAACAAAGCCGATTCGGGAATCCCCCACCGATTCAAGCCAAAATCAGACCGCTCTAGACGTCTACTCGCCCGTCAATTTTTCCGTCGCCTATTGCTGAACGTGAGCCATTGCGGGGTCGGAGCGCATGTCGGGCATCGCTCTTGTATGCTGCTATGGGACGAAGCTGCTGCGCTTCAGGCCCGACAAGCCGGCGAGGCAGCGCACGATCGATCAGATCGACGCCCCGCCTTCTCTTCGCAGATGAAGCCAACCCATGAACGGCGGATCGGCAACGGCGTCATAGCAGCACACTTTGCGCCAAGCGGGGCCGTGTCACGTCGAGCCCCGCGAGGCAAACCTGCTGGGGAGCGGGCGACAAATCGCGCTTTCTCCGTCCGGCCAATCCCAGAAGGCTGGCGGACGTTCATCGGATGCGGTTATCTTTCGCCGCCGTCCTTTCCTCTCTCCCTGGCAGGCCCTTGATGACCTCGGCGCCGAGCGTATCCGATCTCCTGGACTTGAAAGGCAAGGTCGCTCTGGTCACAGGCGCGTCGGGGGGCATCGGGAGGGGCGTCGCGATCCGTCTCTCCGAAGCAGGCGCCGCTGTCGCCGTGCACTACCGAAGTGGGCGAAAGGATGCGGAGGCGCTCGCTTCAGCGCTTCGGGACAAGGGCCGCAAGAGCCTGTCCGTTCAGGCCGAACTCACCGATTCCCAATCGGTCGGCGCTGCGATCGGCGCCATCAGGCAAGAGCTCGGCGCCGTCGATATCCTCGTCAACAACGCCGCGCGGCAAACCCATGCCGGTTTCGAGGAGATGAGCCTCGAGGAATGGCGCGGGATGATGGCGAGCAATCTCGAGGCCGTGTTCATCGTCACCAAGGTGGCCGCTCAAGGCATGATCGCCCGGGGATCGGGCGGCGCGATCGTCAACATCGCTTCGATCGAGGGTCT
>DATJTB010000249.1:0-8491 GCA_035503795.1 Methylocella sp. | reverse complement strand
AAACGCAAGCGCGCGCCGCCTGATTGGCCGCGCGCAGTCATGCGATGCGCTTAGAGTGCAATTGGTGTCCACCTCGTACTAGGTGGACACCAAATCAGATTCGCCAAAATCTCGGTAGGCGGTCGTCGTGTGACGCTTACTTCATGAAAGCCGGATACGGGAAAACTGTTCGTCCGGTTTGTGCGGCGGACGGAGGTGAGCTCTTCGGTGGGCGCCTCCTCCGACCCGACAGGTCTCAAGAGCCTCTTCGAGCGTATCGTCGACTGAGAGAATTAGAAGAGGGTGCCAGCCTGCGGGCGCGCAGCAGTCGAGGAGGAGATCCTGGGCGTCGTCCTGGGACAGCCGGCCTTTTGCGTAAAGGACGGCGCGGCGCAGGCGCCGCCATTTTGAACGCAGGCGGTAGAGATAAAGGGAGATGGTGTAGGATAGTGTCCTCAGATAAGCGAGAATTGAGGGTGTAAATGCGTCAGTCATGATGAGCATCCATCAGGGAGGCCGTTATGGGGTTGAAAGCAAAGAGCCCGGCAATCGGCCGGGCTCTTTGCGGTTATTGATGGGGTGGATCAGATCGGCGGCGATGCGAAGGGAGCGACCTCCTTGCGGATAGGTTGAGAATGGCCCATCCCTGGCTCAGGGTGAATGCAGCAAACCCGGTCGGAGAAAGCTAGGATACGACCAAGGTGTCAAAGCCGGCATTTGCCAAATGCCGCAAGGTTATTCAGGACCATGTCAACGTCGTTCATGACGCGCGCTCCGGTTCGGTGCCGCTGGTCGATGGACGGCCATTGGCGAGTTTAGAGAGAATGGATTTGCATTGGCGGGCGGTTCGGTTACTGAGCGTATCGAGGATGGTTTGGTTCAGAATCCGTTTGAGAAGCTCGCCTTCTGTCGGCGTGAGTTCTATATTGATGGGCTCATTCATGGCTTTCTCCGGCTGGAAATGGGTTGAGAAGACCTGACAGGATGCGCCCCTTCGCGTTTGCCGGGGCAAGGCCGGGCGAAGCCCGGGTGCGTGAGCGACGAAGCCTTGCCGCGGCGGGCGCGTAAGGGGCAGTTGTTTACCTTGGTCGCGTGGCTTCGAACGTCTTGACGTGCTTAGGACGGCGATTCTTTTTGGTGGTTAACCCGTCGATCCAAAGCCATTTGCGCCGCGCCCGGTCTCGTCGAGGTGAAGGGCAAGATCCAGACGAGCGCGGACGACAGGAGCGATCACAAGCTGGGCGATCCGGTCGCCTCGCTCGAGGGGTAAAGGGTTCGTTTCCGAGGTTGACGAGTAGGACGCCGATCTCGCCGCGATAGTCGGAATCAATTGTGCCGGGGCTATTCAGTACGGTGACGCCGAATTTGAGCGCCAGGCCGGAGCGCGGCCTGATCTGGCCTTCGAAGCCGAACGGGATGACGAGGGCAATGCCGCTTGGAACGAAGCAGTGGTTGTGTGGGTGGATGATGAGGGGTTTGTCCTGCTCGATCGCGGCCCTGAGGTCGAGCCCGGCGGCCTCAGGGCTCTGGTAGTCAGGAAGTGGCAAGCCTTCGCCATGGGGCAAAACTTTGATCGGCAAGGTGAGATGGGTTGGTTCCATAGGCTTGTTCCTGATCGCGGGGCGTTGTTTGCGGTTATCGTCGTGATTTGACCGTCTCGCGGTGTTCCGGACAGGCCCAGAGGCCGAGCCGGCCAAGGGTTAGTTTCACGTCGAATCCGAAATAGGCGGGCGCGCCGCAGATGATGCAGGCGAATTGCCCATCGGGCCGAAGGATCTGCTCTCCTTCGTGTCGAGGTCGGACGGATGAGCCGGTCGATGGCGTCAATTGCTCGAAGAGGCTGGGATCGGGCTTGCCTAACATTTCGACCAGCCGCAGCTTCGGCACGTCAGGCAGCCGGAGTCTTTGATGAGACCCGGTTGCCGGCATTCGGGACAGAACGGACCGGGATGACCGGTTCTCATTTCGATGACTGGCATGTGTGGGGGCTCGTGATCGGGTTCTTGGGCGAAGCCAATTTTCTTGAAATGGGTCTCGAGAATGCTTCCGATTTCAGCGATGAGGGAAGGAGAATAGCGGCCATTGCGCCAGGTCCCTCCTTGCGGATCGAAGACGGATTTCAGTTCCTCGACGACGAAGGATGGATCGTCCCCACGCCGAAAGATCGCACTGATCATGCGTATCAGCGCCACGACCCAGGCGAAGGATTCGAGATTCTTGTATGATACTTGGAATCAAAACCGACTTTTGTAATTTCTCCGGGAGTGTCAGCCATTTTTTGTAAGTCGCTCCCGTGAGCAGTTATATGCGTCGAGTTCTATCTGTTTGGTCGTAGGATCTGATAAAGCCATCCCCTCGGAGCCGCCGTCGCTCGCTCGCCCATTATGGCGAGCGACGGCGGCGGAGAGGGGTGGCGGCCATCCCTTTGGTGAGCCCAAAAGCGCGCCTCATCGTCCCGCTTTGCAATTTCTCCGCCCCTTTCGAGGAAACATGGACAGGTTTTTGTCGTTACAAGAACGTTGGCCGATTTTGGCAGCACAGCAGCCCGCTATCGCCTGGCTAAGAATGCGAGCCGACCTCGGCCTCGCCCGCCGTTCCGTAGATGCCTACGCTCGGGGATTATCCGAGTACCTGATGTTCTGTGTGGCCTCGGCAGTCGATCCACTGACCGCCAACCGCGATCACATTGCGCGTTTCGTCCGCGCGTTGATGGAGCGCCCTTCACGGCATTCGACTGTCGGTTCCGGACATTCCGCGGACTGCTCCCGCTTGGCCAATGCCACGGTGCAACAGCGGCTCACAGCCGTTCGCCTTTTCTACGATTACCTTGTCGAAGACGGCCTGCGTGATAACAACCCAGTCGGTCGTGGCCGTTATACGGCTGGTTTCTCCGGCACGAGGGCTCAGCGCGGGCTCTTTCCGCGTCAGACGCGCCTCCCATGGATTCCCGATGAGGTAGCCTGGATGGCGATCTTGGACGTACTTCGACATGAGCCGATCCGCAACCGGGCCATGCTTGCTTTAGGATACGATGCGGGCTTGCGGCGCGAGGAGCTGTGCAGTTTGCGCACCGAGGATCTCGATCCCGCACATCGCATGTTGCGTGTGCGCGCGGAGACGACCAAGGGCCGTCGCGAGCGAGTCGTGCCTTATTCCGCCGCTGGCAGCGAGCTATTGCGCGCCTATCTTGCTCACCGAGCCGAAATCAGCCGTTCGCGCGGTCCGTTATTTCTGTCCGAGTCGCACCGTAATCACGCTCAGCCCTTGACGCCATGGACATGGTCTAAGGTAGTACGGCGAATCGCGCTTGCTGCAGGCGTGCCTCGATTCAGCACGCACACGCTGCGACACCTCTGTCTCACCGATCTTGCCCGAGCGGGTTGGGAATTGCATGCAATCGCCACTTTTGCGGGACACCGCGATCCGGCAACGACGCTACAGTATGTTCATCTCTCTGGCCGCGAGCTTGCCGACAAATTAGCCAAGGGCATGACCCACATTCATGACTGGCGGATGGCGATGCTCGCCGGGAGCCAAGCTGCGGGTCATGCGTGACGGGCGAGGGTGTGGTCATGATCGATCGACCCGAGCAAGCTCCCTTAGACACTGCGGCGTTCGATCGCACTCCGAAACTCTCCGCAAGGGAACGGAAAGCGCTTGCCTCCCTGGACCGCACCGGCCGCGGCAATCTAGCGAGCCAGAAACTAACCGAGCTGCATTCTAAAGCGGGTCGCTTGTTCGCGCCGCTCCAGGCGGCGGCAGATGCCATAAGCGATCCAGCGGACGTGGCTCGCCATCAGAATGCGAGAGATAAAGCCATTCTACTCGTGCTAATTCAATGTGCTGAACTCGGCCTTCCTTACTGGGGGTGGTCAGACGACGATTGGGCAAGGTTGATTGGCAAGGACCAAAATGCTTTCGTCAAAAATTGGACGGGTAACGTTTACAACAGTGTACGCCCGAACATTGCCGCCTATGCCTATTTACTTTGCGGCTTTTCCGCTTTCGAGAAGATCGGGCTTTTCGATCGGCGAGCCCTCGCGGAGCGGGTGTTCGGGCGCGAAGCGGTCGGATCCGCGCTAGGACGCATATTGGAGGTCCTTATGAAATGGGGCTACCGATCGCCGATCGCAGAACAGCGACTGGGCAACGTCGTCGCGCAAATGCTGCTGTCGAACCGGAGCGCTCGCCTGGAGGATCTCGATAGCGCGGCGCTGCAACGGATTTACGACGCCCGCAATATGGGTTGGCGTCGGAACTTGTTTTATTCCGTCCATCGCGTTCTTGCTGAACTGGGGATAGCCGATCCGATCCGGAGGCCAGGTGGATGTGCACCGATGGTAGTGGAAGGGGCGTCGGTTGAGTGGATGGAATGGGTCAAGCGTTGGTCAGATACCTCGACGCTCTCCCTATCCACTCGGCGAAGCCACCGAAGTATCCTGTTCAAAATTGGACGCTGGCTTGCTGTCACCCACCCTGCGGTTACCGGTCCCGAGGATTGGACGAGGGAGATCTGTGCTTCTTGGGTGGGACGAGTGCTACGGATGGAAACCGGGGAATTTACACAGCGCAAGGTCGGTGTCGCTGCACAGATCGGGCGTCGTATCGCTCCGGCCACGATGGTCCAGTATCTCGAAGCGCCCAGAACTTTCTTGCGGGACTGTCAAGAATGGGGATGGTGCGCCAGGCGGTTAAATCCTGCCACCGCGCTTAGGATGCCACGAAATGTTAGCGGAATGCTCGGCCCTAAGCCTCGGGTGATTGCCGATGACTGGTGGGCGAAGATTTTATGGGCGGGCCTGAACCTCGAAACCAAGGATCTCGTGGAGGGCAACCACTCCTATCCGCTCGAACTTACGCGCGCGATCGCGCTAATCTGGCTGTTTGCTGGTCAGAGAAGCGACGAGATCATGCGGCTGCGCGTTGGCTGCATCCGTTGGCAAAAAGCTGCTGACTCCGGCTCAGAATCATCGATCTGTCTGTTGGACATTCCCGTGCACAAAACAGGGGCCGCGTTCACCAAGCCAGTTGATCCGTTGGTCGGAAGGGCCGTTGAGGCCTGGGAAGCCGTGCGCCCAATCCAGCCATTGCTGTTTGATCGCAAGACCGGCGAGGCGGTCAACTTGCTGTTCGCAATTCGCGGTCAGCCGGTCTCGAAGACCTATATCAATCGGGCCATCATTCCAATCCTTTGCCGCAAGGCAGGCGTCTCGCCCACCGACGTTCGCGGACGGATCACGAGCCATCGTGCGCGCGCGACTATTGCGAGCCAGCTCTACAACGCCAAAGAACCAATGACATTGTTCGAATTGCAGGCTTGGCTCGGGCATAAGTCACCGACGACGACGCAGTATTACGCGCAGATCACACCGAACGCCCTTACCAGGGCCTATAGCGATGCAGGCTACTTTGCCAGAAATGTGCGCACGATCGAAGTGCTGATTGACCGTGAGGCAGTGTTGAGCGGCGCTGCCGCTGCCGGAGAACCCTGGCAGCATTATGATCTGGGGCACGGCTACTGTAGCTACACGTTTTTCGAGCAATGCCCTCACCGGATGGCATGCGCGCGTTGCGATTTCTACATTCCGAAGCAGAGCAGCAAAGCGCATATACTCGAAGCCAAAGCAGCTGTGGATCGAAGGCTTGTGCAAATCCCATTGACTGACGGCGAGCGCGCTGCCATCGAGCTCGACCAGCGTGCCCTCGACAAACTGCTTGAACGATTACTGGACACACCGACTCCCGCTGGCTCGACTCCGCGAGAAATAAAGGCCGCTACTTATCCAGATGAGTGATTGCCAGCCGATTCCGCTTTTAAGCGGATTCCACATAATCGTATTTATAAAAATCTCAAAAGGTCTATAGGCCCCGTTGATCTCAATGTCGGTGATGGTGATGTAAAAGGCATCGGGGCTGTGGGGCCATTTCAGCTTGTAGGTGCTGCCATCCAGAACCTCCGGGCGGGGGAGGGGCGCTGATGGTGGAGGGGCCGGCGGGGGAACGGGATTTGGGATCGTGCTTGTCTCAGTTGAGGGGGCGGGAGAGTTTGATTCAAGGATTGAGCCGACGATCTGATTTGGCCGATAGGTGGTGCAGCCTTTGCAGCCCTGCTCATAGGCTGAGAGATAGATTTTCTTGAAATCCTCGAAGGGAATGTCCTCTGGGCAATTGACGGTTTTGGAGATCGAACTGTCGACGATTCGCTGAAGCGCCGCTTGCATCCGGATATGATCTTCGGGCTTGAGGGTTTGTGCCGTGACAAAGGTGTCGGGGAGGGGGGTGTCGGGACCAAATTTTTCACGAAAGAGGGCGACAGCGTAATCGGTGACCACCTCGGTTGCTATGGACCCGTCCTGCTGGCGGACGTTGCGCTTGAAGCAAAAATCAAAAACGGGCTCGATACCGGACGAGATATTACCTGCGAATAGCGAGGTCGTTCCCGCTGGTGCATCTGTGGTCAAGAGTGGGTTTCGAATGCCGTGACGATAAATTTGATTACGAAGGTCCGAGTCGATTCCTCGAGCTTCAAGTTCGGTGTTTGAGAGATTCGATAAATATTGATCTTTGTCGAAAAGAGGGAACGCGCCTTTCTCGCGGGCGAGCTCGACTGAGGCTTGGTAAGCGGCGCGACTAATGATTGTTTGCCATGTCGCGGCGACACGTACACCCTCTTCGGATCCATAATTGCAGCCGCACATGATAAGAGCGTCAGCAAGGCCCGTCATCCAGACTCCAATCCGGCGCTTATTGAGGGCCTCTTCTTTCTGAGCCTCGAGTGGATAGCCGGAGACATCGATGACATTATCGAGCATTCGAACGGCTGTTTTGGTCAGGGATATCAATTCGTCCCGTTTGATATGGGCATCGGGGGTGAAGGGGTCATGGACGAGGGCGGCGAGATTCATCCCACCAAGATCGCAAGCGCCGTAATGAGGAAGCGGTTGCTCGCCGCAAGGATTCACACCAGGGATATGCTCGCAGTAAAAGAGATTGTTTTTTGCATTGATGCGGTCGATGTAGATGACGCCAGGTTCGGCATATTCGTAATTTGCCCGCATGATCTTGTTCCAGAGATATCGGGCGTTGACTGTACGATATGTGACACCGCCGAAAACAAGCGGCCATTCCGCGTTAGCATAGACGGCATCCATGAACGCGTCGGTCACTAGAACGGAGAGATTGAAGTTTGTGAGCTGTCCTTTTTGTCGTTTGGCGTCGATGAATTCCTCGATGTCGGGATGATCGCAGCGCAGCATCCCCATCATGGCTCCATGCCGCTGTCCGGCGGATTTGATGGTGTGGCACGCGGCGTCCCAGACGCGCATGAAGGAGACAGGGCCGGAGGCGTCGGCGCCGACGCGTTTGACGAGGGCGCCGCGGGGTCTCAATGAGGAGAAGACGTTGCCGATGCCGCCTCCTTGTTGCATCGTCAGTGCGCTTTCACGCAGGGAGTGAAAGATTCCGTTGAGGTCGTCCGGAATTTCACCCATCACGAAGCAATTAAAGAGGGTGACGGCTCGATAGGCCCCGGCGCCGGCGATGATGCGGCCGGCGGGAATGACTTTGAAATTTTCGAGGGCGGAATAGAAGATCCGTTGCCATTGGTCCTGTTTTTCTTCGGCCTCGGCGCCTGCGAGCGCCCTGGCAACCCGCTGCCAGGTGTCCTCGATCGTGAGGTCGATGGGTGTCCCGTCGGGATGTTTGAGGCGGTATTTATCATTCCAGATCTGCCTGGATATGGGTGGCAGTCGATCGTAGATCGGTGCTGCCAGCGTGAAGGGCATGGTGTTCATGCGAATCTCCGCGTCGGCCTTTCGAGTTTCGGGATATTTCTTTCATCCCGGGCCGCTTCGGCTGCGGCGGGGCAAGGGCGGGCTTCGCCCGGGAGCGCTTGCGCGACGAACCCTTGCGGCGATGCAGACGCATGCGGCATTTGTTTCTGGCCGCTCGTGTCTTGTGCGCCAGTTTCTTCGCTCTTGATCGTCCATGCGAGACCCAGCCGGCGCGCGCAGGAGAGTCCGAGCAGCTTCCAGCCGATGTCGGAAGGTTGGGGCTCGCGATCGTTGAGATCACAGGGATGAATGGCCTGGTAATCGCCCGTCACATAGACGAGTCTCGACGTTTCATTGGGCTTGAGATCGCGTTGGCAGCAGATGCACCAGCGCGAGGTCTTGGGTTGCCGGCGCGCATCATAACTGATGAATTTGAGCCGGACTTGGGGCATGTTTTGCGGAAGGTCGGTCATGAACGTTCTCGCCTTCATCAGTTGCCTTTGGCTCGCCTCACGAATGCGGGCGTTCGCGAGGGAAGGGAGAGCGGCCGCCTCACATTGTAGGGATTTGCGTTGAGCCATCCATTGACCCGACAATTTTCAGGAATGTCTTCGATAAAGGGGGATGGCAGGGCTGGGCCACGACGGAAGGCGCTGGATGTGATTGTGATGCGTCGCATCGCACGGGTGAGAGCGACATAGGCAAGGCGGCGTTCCTCCTCGGGGTCGCTATAGTCGGAG
>DATJTB010000248.1:0-7642 GCA_035503795.1 Methylocella sp. | reverse complement strand
CGTCAGCGTAGCAACGGCTGCAGGTCGTCCTCTCGGCGTGACGGCCATGGGTGAATAGCTCACGAACCTTTCGCCGCTGCGCATTCGCCAGGACTTCGGAGAGAGACTCTTTTGCCAGGTCACCGATCGGTTCTAGTCGCCGGAAGTCCTGGCAGCAAGCCAGGACAAGGCCGTCACAGTCTATGATGAGGTCGTCGAGTACCTCCGGAAGGCAACGCACCAACTGGGGGTTGAGTGCGAGTGAGTTGAAAAGCGTGAGGTCCTCGTTGCATCGGCTGAACAACGCGTCGAAGACAACTTCGGCCGCGCCGTGCTCCAAAAAGAACGCTTTGATCGCTGGCAATTCCGCGAAGTTCCGTCGACTGGCCGGCACGGAGACAACCACTTTTCCCGGAAACATCTCCAGGATCGCTTCAAATTTCGGGAGTACATTGTTGAGCCGCAACGGTTGCATCAGGAAATCATAGGTCTCCGGGACCAGCGATTCAACGTGCAATGCGATGCAGGAAACATGTTCGGCCAGCTCTTTGTGCCGTTGCGGGTTGAATGCGGCCCCATTCGTGTTCACCGAGATACGCGTGAAAGGCAGGAGCGATCGCAGGAACGCGACCCGTTGAACAACCCACGGATCGACCAGGGCATCGCCGAAAAGGCCTAGGCTAATCTGGTCGGTGATGGGTAGATCGAGGTCTACGATCGTCTCAAAGATATGCTCGAACAGTTTCATCGACATCGGCATGCGCGGTGCGTCCGCGGTCTCCGCCTTTCCGGTCGGGCAATGAATGCACGAGGCATTGCATAGCCCCGTCGAACCAATGATGACAAAGCGGAGGCATTGGGGCAAGTCGAGCGACGAGGGCCTGACCGTGAGATGTTTGCGTGCGACAATTCCGGTTCCGCTCCGTGATCCCTGCTTGGCACGATGGATCACAGCGGCCTGATCCATCACCTGCTTTGCTTCACGAAATCGGTTGAGTCTGTTCAGCAAGCTGGCAAGATGAAAATGAGGCTCCAGCACATTGGGCTTTGAGGCGATCGCGCGGCGGTAGGCGACCTCGGCGCCCGCAAGGTCGCCACTCTCCTTGAGAGCATGTCCGTACTGGACCCAAATATCGGCAAGCGATGGGTCCCTTTGGAGGGCCTGCGCATAGGCTTCACAGGCGACCTGCCAATTTCGCATGTCGCGTCCGATGTCGCCCTTCCGCACGAGCATCCGAACTTGCTCGATCCGAGAGCCATCGCCGCATGTGTCCAGAGCCAAGGCGCGCGCAAACGCCTCGTTCCCCGCATCGAATCGGCCGAGCCTGTTCAAAAGGCTACCGAGATGATAATGCGTGTCAGCCACATTGGGTTGCAAGGCGATCGCACGGCGATAGGCATCCTCGGCTTGGGCGATATCGCCACTCTCCTTGAGCACATGCCCGTATTGGACCCAGATATGGGCAAGCGACGGGTTTCTTTGGAGCGCTTGCGCATAGGCCTCTGAGGCGATGCGCCAGTTCCGCATGTCGCGCCCGATGTCACCCTTGCGGACGAACTTTCGGACTTGCTTACTTCGAGAGCCATCAACAAAGGCGTCGAGAGTAACGGCGTGGGCAAAAGCCTCACTGGCCTCATTCGAACGGCCGAGCTTATTCAGCAAGCTCGCGAGGTGGTAATGCGTGTCCGCCAAATCATGCTGCAGAGCGATCGCGCGGCGGTAGGCACTCTCGGCCCTGGCAAAGGCGCCGCGCTCCTTGAGAAGGTGTCCGTAGCGGACCCATATGTGGGCAAGTGATAGCTTGCGCCGAAGCGTTTTAGCGTAAGCCTCACTTGCCAAGCGCCAACCCTTGGCATCGCGCGCGGCGTCACCTCGGCTTACAAGCGAACGAATTCTTTCGAATATCAAGGCTCCCGCCCTCTACTTCTAAAATGGAACGGGGAAAGTAGTATTCCTTGGAGCGGGATGAGCAAAAGTGTGAGGCGGTTTTGCGCGCGCATCATCCCGCTCTGAAAATTAAGAGAATATGGAATTTTCAAAAGAATTGTTAGATCATTTCATGACGGAAATGAGGCGAGGGCAGATTCTGCGGTCCAATTGCGAAATCACGCGAGTTACCTGTACTTAAACCAATAAGAAAAATTTCAAGCCGCTGTCTCGAAAGCCGCTAAGCTCTCAAACAGACCGTAGCCATCGGTTCCGCCGACCAGCGGATCAATCAGATTTTCCGGATGCGGCATCAGTCCGAGCACGCGGAAATTCTCCGAATAGATCCCGGCGATGTCATGCATCGATCCATTCGGATTGGCTGGTCCGCCAACGGTTCCCAAAGCGTCGCAATAGCGGAAGGCTATTCGGCCTTCGCCTTCAAGACGCGCAAGGGTCTCGGCGTCCGCAGCGAAATTGCCTTCCCCATGCGCAACCGCGACCTTGATGACTTGGCCCTCGTGATAGGTTGTGGTGAAAGGCGTATCAGCTCGTTCCACCACGAGATGCTGCATGCGGCAGATGAAGCGCAAATGGGCATTGCGCATGAGGACGCCCGGCAGAAGACCCGCTTCGACGAGGATTTGAAAGCCGTTGCAGATGCCGAGAATCAATCCGCCGCGCATGGCATGGCCGCGCACCGCTTCCATGACCGGCGCTCGGGCGGCAATCGCCCCGCAGCGCAGATAATCGCCATAGGAGAAACCGCCAGGCAGAAGAACAAGATCTGTGCCGGTCGGCAGAGTTCGTTCGCCATGCCAGACGACGGCCGGTTTTTGACCGGTCACGGTCTCAAGGGCGCGGATCGCATCTCGCTCACGATTGGAGCCAGGAAAACAAACAACGACGGCGTGCATGGTCGTGAATGATCTGCAAAATCAAGGAAGCGCTGTATCGAAGCGCTGCTTGCCCCCCTCAGCTCATACCGGAACGATGTGGGAGGCTCGAAGGATGTGAGCCGCCCCACCAAAATTCCAGAGGCCACCGGGGAGGCGCTAAAGCAGCTCCACGTCAAAAGTCTCAATCACGGGATTGGCGAGCAGTTTCCTACAGGCGGTTGCCAGAAGTCCCGAGACCTGCGCCCGGTCTTCCGTCGAAAGTTCCAGCTCGAATAGTTTGCCTTGCCGCACGCTTTCGATGCCCTCGATGCCAAGTGACTTCAGCGCGGCTTCGAT
Organism: Methylocella sp.; assembly: GCA_035503795.1. Classification (GTDB taxonomy): domain Bacteria; phylum Pseudomonadota; class Alphaproteobacteria; order Rhizobiales; family Beijerinckiaceae; genus Methylocapsa. The sequence goes on along the minus strand of DATJTB010000248.1, from coordinate 4,501 downwards.
GGCTTTGCCCTGCGGATCTAGAATGCCATCCTTGAGAGTCACAGAAACCCGCGCCTTCACTTCGCGCATCCCTCGTTTAGCTCGCTTGATGTGTTGAGATCTTCAAAAGGAATCACTGGATGAGCTTGGGGCCCTTGCCGCGTGGGGCCTCGTTCTCCTGCAATATGCCGAGCCGCCGCGCCACTTCCGTATAGGCCTCGACGAGCCCGCCGAGATCGCGACGGAAACGGTCCTTGTCGAGCTTGTCATTCGACTTGATGTCCCACAACCGGCAGCTGTCCGGTGAGATCTCATCGGCGACGACAATGCGCATCATGTCGCCTTCCCACAGCCTTCCACATTCCATCTTGAAATCGACGAGCCTTATGCCGACACCCAGGAACAGCCCGGTCAGGAAGTCGTTCACCCGGATCGCGAGCGACATCACATCATCGATTTCCTGCGGAGTCGCCCAACCGAAGGCGGTGATATGCTCTTCGGATACCATCGGATCATTGAGTTCGTCGTTCTTATAGTAGAATTCAATGATCGAACGCGGCAACTGAGTGCCTTCCTCTATGCCGAGACGGGTCGAAAGCGAACCCGCCGCGACATTGCGGATCACCACTTCGAGCGGAATGATCTCCACCTCGCGAATCAACTGCTCACGCATGTTGAGACGGCGGATGAAATGGGTTGGTACGCCAATGTCATTGAGATTCTGGAACAAGAACTCCGAGATTCGGTTGTTCAGCACGCCTTTTCCGTCGATCACCTCATGTTTTTTGGCGTTGAAAGCCGTGGCATCGTCCTTGAAGTGCTGGATCAAGGTGCCGGGCTCAGGGCCTTCGTAGAGAACCTTTGCCTTGCCTTCGTAAATGCGCCGGCGGCGATTCATGGGGATTAACCGTGGCTTGAGGTGGTCCATGATGGGGGCGTGGCTCCTTTGAATTCTATGTTCCGAGCCCTGATTGCCACCCGAGGGAAAAAGGCAAGCCGAGATGTCGCACTTGATCATCACTCTGGCGGGGCCGCTGTTCAGCAGGCTTTAAGAACCCACCCTATCCGAAAGTGATATTGAGTACAACACCATGGTCCACATGGCCCAGTCCAAGGATGGGGCAAGCCGCCGGAGCATATCCATTGAAGGATTAACCGGGAAACGCGCTGAATTAGCCCTCCCTGATCAGATAGATAAGCACCTTTAGCAGAGATTCGAGGCCGAATACAGGAGAAATAGAGCTGGATCTCAGCTTTGTTGAACGTGACGGTCAAATGAAGCTTTGTTGCGGGGGCGATCGCTGCTACAAATGGGCTCGTTTCATCCATCATGGGGAGATGCGGCCTGATGACGACGTTTGACGAGCGGGAACGAGCCTTTGAAGCCAAGCTTGCTCATGACGAGGAATTGCGATTCAGGGCACGGGCTCGAAGCGACAAGCTGCTTGGCCTCTGGGCGGCGGCAAAGCTGGGCAAAACCGGGGCTGAGGCCGATGCCTACGCGAGCCGGCTCGTCTCTGCCGATGTCAATGAAGCGACTCACGATCAGATTCTGAAGACAATTCGCGCCGATTTCGATCGTGCCGGACTGAAGGTCCTGGATGCGGAAATCCACAAGGAGCGGGATCATCTTTTCGCTGCGGCCGTCGAAGAGACAAGAAAAGGCATGGAGTCCGCCAAGGGCTAAATCATAAGAGCCGATCGTCAGCTTCATTCTTCGGATGGCGAGGCTGCTGACAGAGGCCAGGCCGCGCCGGATGCAGACTCGGGGGCCCGGTGACCCTCCCCGGGGGGACCGGAAAAATATCTGTACGACCTTTCCTGACATCAACGACCGACTCTGATTGCGTTGTCTCCAAGGATGCGCCTAACGAAAACGGCCAAGGTTGGCTTGCTGGCTCGATGGTTAGTTAACCTAACAGACACTTCATTGGTGCTTTGCGTTGGAGGGTTGTACAAATGTCGGCAGCCCAATGTTTGAATATGCCCAAGCGAAAGGACAGGCCATGAGCCGAAAGACGATGAAGATTGGGGTGGCGGGTGCTGCCGCTTACGCACTCGCTGGCGCAGTCGTCCTCATGATCGCTGAGCCGACCCCGCTGCAGGCCGCGCCGACCGCATTTGGAACGGCCGGCGTTCGAGTTGCCGTGTCAAGCCAAATTGATGTGGTCTATCGCGGGGGCGCGACCCGGGGCCGGGGTTACGGCCGAGGCGCCTACGGCCGAGGCGTTTACGGGCGGGGCGGCTACGGGCGGGGCGGCTACTACGGCGGCGGCTTTTACGGGCAGGGCTACGGCCGCGGCTACTATGGCTATCCGGCTTGGGGTTATACTTACCCCTATTACGGCTATCCCTATCCCTATCCCTATCCTTATTCCGGCTGGGGGTGGTAGCACGGTCGCCAGCAAGGGCTCCTGCCCTTGGACCGATTCAAGCGGCTCGCATCATGGAGCTTCCGCTTTGACGGGGGCATTTTCTTCCATGGATTGATGAGCCTGACCACGAAATCTGCGGCGTTGCGGTTGATGGCCCTTGCTTCCGGCAGGCGGCGATCATTGGTTCAATCGTTGCCGTCGGGCTCGCGACCATGACCGCCAAGGGCAAGGTGGTTGCCAGGTTGAACCTCTGACGAAGTGGGGTGGCTCACGAGGAGGTTTGCGCGCGGGCAGATTGACATCAACGCCACCTAAAGCCGAGTTCGGTCTTTTCTTAATGTTCGGAGCCGCTCATAGCCACCCGAAGAATGCCCCTTGCTTCGGTCTCTATGAATGACCAAATCACCGGATCGAGATTGCGTGGTCATGCTGCTCATGGTTGACTTGATCGTTGTCATCTAACGAATCATCTCGTTATCTATAACACGCTGCGCAACGATAACACCCAATATGGCGAAGTCGACAGACAAACAAGATGACGCGTTCCCCGGCTGTATTATGGTACTTATATTGCCAGCACTATCATCCATGTCGTTCGATCAGCCCTTCTGAGATGGGTGAAAAAGTGGAAATCAGTTTTACAAAACCAATCATAAAGGCCTGCAGTACTTCTGGCGATTTCGTCGCTGCGAAAATTGTTTCTGACGATTTTGAGACTGCTGAAGTAGAAGCTAACTTTTTCAATGACGTTGTGGGTCAGAGACGCTCTCACAATTAAGCTAACGGCAGTAGTTCATCAAGAACACGCAAAAAAGACTATGGAAATACTTAGTAAGCTTAGTGACTCACTGACAGCTTTGAAATCTTTGACTCTACGCTAAAAACTAGAGTCATATGAACCCATGTCCCACAACAGCTTCGGCCATCTCTTTCGTGTCACGACCTTCGGCGAGAGCCATGGGCCGGCGATCGGCTGTGTGGTGGATGGCTGCCCGCCAAAAATCCCGCTCCAGGAAAAAGAGATCCAATCCTTCCTGGATTTGCGCCGTCCCGGCACCTCGCGCTTCACCACCCAGCGGCAGGAAGAAGACCGGGTCAAAATCCTCTCCGGCGTTTGGCAAGATGAAAAGAGCGGGCAAATGCTCACGACCGGCACGCCGATCGCGCTGCTGATCGAAAACGCCGATCAGCGCTCGAAGGATTATGAGGCGATCAAGGACATCTACCGTCCGGGCCACGCTGATTTCACCTATGACGCCAAATACGGGATCCGCGATTATCGTGGCGGCGGCCGATCCTCGGCGCGCGAAACCGCCACGCGGGTGGCAGCCGGCGCGATCGCTCGCAAAATCATTCCATCCGTGCTTGTACGCGGGGTGCTTGTGCAAATGGGACCGCATAAGATCGACCGAAGCCATTGGGATTGGGAGCAGGTCGCTCAAAATTCATTCTTCTGCCCGGACGCCGAAGCAGCGGTTTTTTTCGAGACCTATCTTGACGGGATCCGGAAGGCGGGTTCATCGATCGGCGCGGTGATCGAAATCGTCGCAGAAGGTGTGCCGGCCGGCTGGGGTGCACCCCTCTATGGCAAGCTTGATGCAGAGATTGCGAGCGCCCTCATGTCGATCAATGCGGTGAAGGGTGTCGAAATCGGCGACGGGTTTGCCGCGGCTGAACTTTCCGGTGAGGCAAATGCGGATGAAATGCGCCGGGGCACCGATGGCGGTCTGCAATTTCTCTCCAACCGTGCCGGCGGAATATTGGGCGGCATCTCGACCGGGCAGCCGGTCATCGCGCGTTTTGCCGTAAAGCCCACTTCCTCGATCCTGCAGCCGCGCGCCACGGTCGACCGGTATGGGGCCGAGACGGAAATCATCACAAAAGGCCGCCATGACCCTTGTGTCGGGATTCGGGCCGTCCCGGTGGGCGAGGCCATGGTGGCCTGCGTTTTGGCCGACCAGTTCCTGCGCCACCGCGCGCAGATTGGGGCAAGCGCTAAATGGCCATTTTCGCCTTGAAAACAGCACGCCGCCTTTTTGTTCCGCCTTGTCAATCTCCTGGAGGCCTCTTAGTTTAGTCATGCTAAACCTCTGTGGCCCGGGAAGGGCGTATGAAACTGGATGAATGGCTCAAGCGTAACAAGATCA
>DATJTB010000247.1:0-38175 GCA_035503795.1 Methylocella sp. | reverse complement strand
CAATGAGAGGGGCTTTTGTCGCCTCGATATCGGCGTCGGTCATGGCTCGCAGATTCCATAACTGGAGACGCGGAATTGGCGCGCTAAAGAGGGCAAGCGCTTATTCGCATCCCGCTCCATTCCTGCGGCAGCTTGTAGACGAATCAAAGCGGCTGGAATAGTCGGACTTTCACGGACGATCAGACTTTATTATCCGGTCTCGCGGCCTTGTTCGATCTCGCGGCGCCTCCCGCTAGCCTCCATGTTGATTTCAGCGGTCAAGCCCTCAGTCAGCGCTTGCATCTCGCTTCGATCCAGCGCGGACGACTTTCCGTTCAGTAAAGCCATACCCTCCCGCTCTGGCGAAGCCGGTATGGACGAGACGGATGTTCCCTCTCCTTCTGCATGGCCATTCGGCGTCTGTATCAACCCCGGGGCATTCCGCGCCGATCCTTCATGACCGGGGATTGCCGGGGCCCCGTCTCCCTCTTGCAACGCGCTGGTGATGGAAGCCTTGATCTCGGCGAGCGGATTGAAGGGCGGCTCGATCTTGGCGATTTCCTCAAGCTTTCCAGCTTCTACCTTGAGATCCTCAAGCTCGGCCTCGCGTATGGCCTCGAGGAACTGGCCGCGAAATTCGGCCGCCATGCGGCTCATCCTGCCCGTAAGCTGGCCGAGCTGGCGCAGGACGCGGGGCAGATCCTTTGGCCCGATCACGATGAGCGCAACGACGCCGATGATGATGAGCTTGCCGGGATCAAAATCAAACATGGGCTAACCGTGACTCAAGCCATCCGAGTTCTTCAGCCAAGGTTGCGGGTCTCAGGGATTTTCGCAGGCTCCGCACTAGGCTGATGATCAAGACTGTGCAAGGGTGCGTCGGCTGGATGTGTCCGTTCCGGCTTGGCCTCATCTTCCGCAAGGCCTTTCTTGAAGGCCTTGATCCCCTTGGCGACATCACCCATGATATCGGAAATCTTGCCCTTGCCGCCGAAAACGATCAGGACGACGGCTCCGACAATGAGCCAATGCCAGATCGACAGACTGCCCATGGGAAATATCCTCTAAATTGTGAACGAGTTCTTGCGCCGAGCCCGTGTCCGGTCACGCAAAAACCTAGGCTTTCAAGTGGGCAAAAACAAGCAGGCTTGGTCCGCTTCGCGGTAAATAGTTCATAACCCACGGGAGGTGTTTGCTATGGCGTGCCCATATGGCAGCGCTCAGCTGTCAGGCTCAGTTCCACGCGACGCTTCCGCCGGATCCGCTTCGGAATGTGATTGCGAAGATTGATCAGCGCCGAAGCCATCTGCTCCGGGCTTGGAGTCGCCTTCTTGTTCCAATGGATCCTCATCTTCGGCAAGATCACCTGAGTCATTGGGCTGCGGCACGGCAAAACCCTCGGGCAAACGGCCGTCGAACAGACCCGCCCCGCGAAGCTCCTCGAGGCCGGGTAGATCGCTGATCGCCTCAAGCCCGAAATGGATGAGGAATTCCTCTGTCGTTCCATAGGTGACCGGCCGCCCGGGTACGCGCCTTCGGCCGCGCAGCCGCACCCAGCCCGTCTCCAGCAGAAGATCAAGCGTGCCCTTGGAAATGGCAACGCCGCGTATATCCTCGATTTCAGCGCGCGTCACCGGTTGGTGGTAGGCAACGATGGCGAGCGTTTCAAGCGCCGCTCTGGAGAGCCGTTTGGTCTCCCCCTCCCCGCCCGCCAGAAGCCACGCCAAATCCGCGGCGGTGCGAAACATCCATTTCGTTCCGGCAAGCACAAGATTGACGCCACGAGCGGCGTACTCCGCCTTGAGCGCTTCGAGCACAAGCCGAGTTTCAACCCCGCGCGGCATGCGCTTTTCGACAGCCTTCTCATCCAAAGGCTCAGGAGCGGCAAACAGTAAAGCCTCCGCGATTCGCATCGCCTCGGCCAAACACTCTTCCCGTTCGGAATGTGGACTTGGGGCTATTTGGGCGATGAGTTGCGCAAGTTCGACCAATGCCAATTCCTTTCATGGAGAGCCGAGTCCAGTGCCCTTTGAACCGCCCGCTCGTGTGCACATCGTCTCATCGAGGTCTCTGATGCGCTGTCTTGCATCGCCCCCCTAAAGAAACGTATCAGGATCAACAAATTGCAAATCGCGCAAGCCGATCCCGCTCTTTGTTTCATGCGCCAAGGTTACCATTTCACTTTAAAGGATCGTCTGTGGCACGATCCATCAGCCGCTGACTAGCCGCAAAACGCCGCCCTGTTGCGATTTTTGCTTGATCCAGAGCGGCGCAAAAGGTGCGTCCTGGCGGAGAGTGATCGCCCCTTCCCGAGCCATTTCAAGCGTGGCCGAAAGAGTCGAAGCACGCACCGTGCGCGTGGTCTCGGGCGAAACGCAATAAGCTATGATAAAGCTGTCGATCAAAGTCCAATCGAGGGCTTGGCATGCGAGTTTTTCGATCGCGCCGCGGGCATGGGCCAACGACCAGACGAAACGCTGCTTGAGCGTGACCCGGCTCACGCTCTGCTTTTGCCGCCGCTCGGCATAGGCAGACAAAAGCTCATAGAGACTCGCCCGCCATTGCGAAGCGCCAGGCGTCAGAGGTGTCTCTGGTTGGCCGCGCAAGAACATGTCCCGGCCGAGACGCGGGCGGTTCACGAGGTTTTCAGCCGCGGCGCGGATCGCTTCCAGGCGTCGCAGCCTGAACTGCAGCGCTTCAGCGAGATCGGCGGCTTCAGGCTCGGCCTTCTTCCCGTTTTCAGTCTTCGGCAGTAGAAGGCGCGACTTCAAATACGCAAGCCAAGCTGCCATGACTAGGTAATCTGCGGCGAGCTCGAGCCGCAAGCGGCGGGCCGCAGCGATAAATTCAAGATATTGCTCGACCAACGCCAGGACGGAGATCCTACTCAAATCGACCTTTTGGCGGCGAGCGAGATCAAGGAGAAGATCGAGCGGTCCTTCAAACCCCTCCACGTCGACGACAAAAGACTCGCTTTCCTGCCCTTCCGCGCGGTCTTGATCAAATGGCAACCCCAACCTCAACTGCTCCCCAACCCTGACTGATGCTGCTGACTTTGCCGCGCCCCCGCCCCGCGAGCAAGTTCCCTTTCGAAGCCTGCCCTTCCATCCACAGATTCGACGCGGCCAAAAGAATGTCTTTCCTGCACACCGGCCTCAATTTTTGGCGACGAAACATTGCCCGCCGCTGCTTTGCACCTTTTGGCAAAGCGCAACGGCTTCCTCGCGAGAAGCCAGATCGCCGAACCGGACACGATAGACAGCTTTGCCGCCTACCTCGACTTTTCGGATCGAGGAATGGAAGCCTGCCAGCTCCGCGCCAAACTTCTTGATCAATTTGCCCTGGGCTTCCCGTGCCTCCTGTTCCGTTCCCGGTGCCGCAAGCTGCACGGAGAAGGAGCTTGGCGTCGCCACAACGCCGGCACCCGCTGCGGCAGCGGTACCCGCATCCGCCATTTGCTGGGCTTTGGCGGGCGCAAGGGTCCTGGCTGGCGGAGCTTTGTCTGTCGGGTTTTGAGCATGCGCGGTTTTTGTCGTCGTTACTACACGGACCGTGGATTTGGGCGTTGCTACCACTTTAGCCGGAACATTCGCCGGTAGATGCGCGGCCTGGGTCGCCGCCGAATTAGGAGAAACAGAGTTGTTCGGCAGAATAGTCCCATCCGGCCGAACCATGACGGTTTTGACTTTTTTCGGTTCTATCAGAGCGGCTATGGCATCGGGTGAAGACGGCGCCTGAACCTCTTCGCGAGCCGGTGGTGCTGGGACAGGAATGCTCGCGGCCCCACCGTCATTTAGGCCAGCCACGACCGTTGCTGCTAGGCCGGGATTCGCTTGCGTGCTGAGATCAGTCGGCTGTTCCATATTGTTGACCACAGCAACCGGCGGCGGCTGAGGTGCGCCGCCCAGAACAGAGGCGTCCTGATCGGCCACTTCCGTGCCCTCTGAGCTATCCGGATGAATCTTGACCGGGCCATCGGCCGCCCGGATCGTTGCAATTTCATTGGGATTGTTGACCGTGCTCTTGAATCCGAAGCTGGCGCCTATGCCGACGAGACCGGCAATGATCATTGCCGCCATAATATAGAGCGGTCGGCGCGATCGAACCTCCTCATAGGCCGGGTCCGGATCCGGAACAGCTTGTCGGTTTACCCAGGACGCCTCGTCCGCCTGCGCGTAAAGAGTCTCTTCGTCCTTACCAAAGCCGCACTCATCAGCTCCCCGGCCGGCGCCAAGGAGCCCCGCCTCAATGGCAGCGAAATCACCGCCGATAAGCGGCGGGTGGGCGCTTTGTGGCTTGCTCTCGAAGTCGTTCACGTGGCTGCCGTCCCAAGCCGCCTCGTTTTGGCGATTCAGTGGCTCGAAAATCGTCTTATAGGGGTCTTCTTCAACCCCGGCAAAGCTGCGGGCGAGTTCCGCCAACGGATCCGCATCTTTCTGATTTGCGGCAAGCGGTTGCCGCAACCGCCGTTCAAACTCATCAAGATCAATCATTGGTCGCCGTTTAACGATTTGCTCGCTCATTGACTCACCCTCCTGTCGCAACCACCGGCCGGACGGCCATTTTGGTGATTGCGCGTTCACTTTGGGTCCTACGCACACGGGTCATCCGGTCATTTTACCGTCGACTCCAACCGCTTTTTGCGGCTGTACTTGCAAACGGGATTCTCACTTCCAGTCGGGCATTCCACTCTTTGCCCTTTATTTTTGCTACGACCTAAACAATCGCTATGAATGTCAATTTTTAATTATGGCTCTGCATCCCTTAACTTGGCGGTTCTTCGAACGACAGGCTTGCGCCCGCCTTTTAACGCATCTCATCTTAACGCATCTCGTCAGGTGCACGCACGCCCAAAATGCCAAGTCCCGTCGAGAGTACGGTTCCGAGCGCCGTGACCAACGCCAGCCGAGCCATAGTTAAATCTGTTCTTTCTTCATTAAGAAACCGTAATTGTGGCCGATCTTTGCCACGGGTCCAGTGGCCATGCAGACGAGCCGCAAGTTCATAGAGATAGAAGGCGATCCGATGCGGCTCATGGCTCAGCGCCGCCGCCTCCACAATACGTGGAAAGAGAGCGAGTTCTTTGATCAGTCCGATTTCCCCTTCATCCTTCAACAGATTGAAGTCCGCCCTTTGCAGCGCCTCGATCGACACATCGATATTGGGAATGACCGCGACGGCCTGGCGCAGAGCCGATTTAGCCCGCGCATGGGCATATTGAACATAAAAGACCGGATTGTCTTTGGATTGTTCGATGACTTTCGCCAGATCGAAATCCAAGGGCGCGTCATTCTTGCGAAAGAGCATCATGAAGCGGACGGCATCGACGCCGACTTCATCGACCACCTCGCGCAGCGTGACGAAATCGCCGGCCCGTTTCGACATTTTAACCGGCTCGCCGTTACGCAACAGGCGCACCAGCTGGCAAAGCTTGACATCGAGCTCGACGCCGCCTTCTGACAGCGCCGCGACAGCGGCCTGCAGGCGCTTCACGTAGCCGCCGTGATCGGCGCCCCAAATATCGATCAGAAGCAGATAGGAGCGGTCGATCTTGGCTTTGTGATAGGCGATGTCGGCGGCGAAATAAGTGTAGGAGCCGTCCGATTTCCGCAAAGGCCGGTCGCTGTCGTCGCCATAATCGGTGGAGCGGAACAAGGTCTGATCGCGATCCTCCCAATCCTCGACGGGCTGCCCTTTGGGCGGCGGCAGCCTTCCTTGATAGACAAGCCCGCGGCGGGTCAGTTCCTCTATCGCGTTGGCGACGAGATCGCCATCCGGGCCGCGGGTCAGAGAGCGCTCGGAAAAAAACACTTCATGGGTGATGTTGAGCGCGGCGAGATCCGCCTTGATCATGGTCATCATGGCATCGATCGAAACCTGGCGCACCGCCTCAAGCCATTCAGACTCCGGCCGTCCCAACAGGTTCTTGCCGTAGGTTTCCGCGAGCCGATGGCCGACCGGAACCAGATAGGCGCCCGGGTAGAGCCCTTCAGGAATGACGCCGACCGTCTCCCCGAGCGCTTCCCGGTAGCGCAAAAAGGCGGAGCGGGCGAGCACATCAACCTGCGCTCCGGCATCATTGATGTAATATTCGCGGGTAACCTCATAGCCTGCAAATGAAAGGAGATTGGCGAGCGCGTCGCCAAAGACCGCCCCCCGGCAATGCCCCACATGCATGGGACCGGTCGGATTAGCCGAAACATACTCGACATTCACTTTGGGCTTTGGAATGCCATCGCGAACCGGTTGTCCGAAGTGTTCGCCCAATTCGAGAATCCGGTGAAGGAGTTCAGCGAACACCGCCGGCTTCAACCGGATGTTAATGAAGCCCGGCCCCGCGACTTCCGCTTGAGCGACTCGCGGATCTCCGGCCAAACCCGTCGCGATCTCGACGGCGAGCTGGCGCGGACCCGAGAAGGATCGAGAAGCTTCCTTGGCGAAAACCATAGCGGCATTGGTGGCGAGGTCGCCATGGGCCGGGTCGCGTGGCGGCTCGACCACGAAACGGTCGTAAGTGAGCGGCTGCGGTAGGCGGCCGCTCTTTGCGATCCCTTCGAGGATGGAGGCGATGAGTTCGTGAAAAGCGTGAAAAATATTCATCATTCACCAAACGGGAGCCAAAGGGCAAGGCTGGCCGGATGCCACAGAAGGCGTGTCCGGAACAAGAGCTTATCGCGAGACGCATCCGCCTAATCGAGAGAAATCGTCCTTCCTTAGGCGCAGTTCCGGCGTCTTGGCGAAAAGCCGCTGATGCTCGGCGATCGCATAAAGATCGGTCATGCCGGCGATGTAATCACAGATGAGCCGGGCTCTGCGCTGAGGATCGGCGGCGGCCGCCGCCCGCGCCCAATCCGGCGGCAGACGCTCATAGGACTGCATGAAGCTTACAAAAAGATCCTGCACGATTAGGCGGGCCCGGTCCCGGATCTCGAGCAGCCGGGGATGGCGGTAGATGCGCTCGAAGAGAAAGGTGGCCACCGAGGCGCAGGCGCTCACCATGTCAGGCGAAAAGCCAACGAGCGGCGCCTTTTGGCTTCGCACCTCCGCGACACTCGTGACGGCCGTTTGCGTCAGCCGCCGGCGGCTCTCGCCTATTGCATCCTCGATGAGGCTCGTGATCAGCCTACGGGTGACCTCGTGGATCGTGCGGGCCGGTTCGAGGCCCGGATAAAGCGCCGCGATCTCCGCCTTCATGACGGCAAGTTCGGCGATCTCGTCGAGCTCGGTCAAATCAATGAGCCCGCTGCGCAAGCCGTCATCAAGGTCGTGCGCATTATAGGCAATATCATCGGCGAGAGCCGCCGCCTGCGCTTCGGCCGAGGCGAAATCCGCAAGGGCCAGATTCTGGCAGGCATTATATTCCAAAATCGCGCCCGGCAGGCCCCGCTTGCCGTAGCGCGGGCCAGGTTGGCCATCCGCTCCGAGAAGCGGGCCGTTGTGCTTGACGAGCCCTTCGAGCGTCTCCCAGGTCAAATTGAGTCCGTCGAAACCCGCATAACGCTTCTCGAGCTTGGTGACGAGGCGCAAGGCCTGGGCATTGTGATCAAAGCCGCCATAGGGCGCCATCAGCTCGTCGAGCGCCTCTTCCCCCGTGTGGCCAAACGGCGTGTGACCGAGATCGTGGGCGAGCGCCAAGGCCTCGGCGAGATCATCGTCAAGCCCCAGTGCACGGGCGGTCGAGCGGGCGATTTGGCCGACCTCCAGCGAATGAGTCAGCCTGGTGCGGAAATGATCCCCCTCATGCGGGACGAAGACCTGGGTCTTATGGGCGAGCCGCCGGAAGGCTGTCGAATGGAGGATGCGGTCGCGGTCGCGCTGGAATTCGGTACGCGTCGGGGACGAAGGCTCATCGATGAGCCGGCCGCGGCTTTGCCATGGATCGGCGGCATAGGCCGCCCGAGCAGGCGGCCGCCAAGCTGGCGAGGGGCAGGATTCTTGCATATATAGCTTGAAGATGCGGCTTAGCCGGTTGTGGCTGTGCCCTTGCTGACATAGGTTTGTTCCGATCAGGCGCGCAAGCGCTTTCTCCTTGCAGCTCTGTGTCGACTACTGTTTATATCCATTATACGTCTCCGTTCGAGCTGTTCCATGGGGTATTCCAGATGAGCGAAACCGCGGTTGAATCCACCGTCGAACTCACCGAGCGCGCGGCGCGGCGGGTCGCGGAAATTTTGACAAGTGAACCGGCGGGATCCTTCCTGCGGGTCGGGGTCGACGGCGGCGGCTGCTCCGGTTTCACTTATACCTACAATCTCACGACCGAACAGACAGACGAGGACCTCGTGATTGAGCGTGACGGGGCCAAGGTGGTGATCGATCCCATCTCCCTCGATATTCTGCGGGGCTGCCGGATCGACTTCATCGACAATCTACTCGGCCGCATGTTCAAGATCGAAAATCCCGCCGCGACTGCCTCTTGCGGATGCGGATCGAGCTTTGCGGTGTAGTCACCATTCCTCCTTCCTAGTTGGACGCTTTTGGCGTAGGCGAACGCTCCCTGGGGTTTGCCTACGATGTTTTTCCTCGTCCCATTTACGTGGTGGATCTTTTCGAGGAAGTGCGCACTGCGCCCTACGGTTGCCTTGTCGGATTCTTCAATATAGATGACATCTATATAGCGAAGATCAGATCCCGAGGGTAACCTCAGATGCGATTGAACTGGCTTACACGTCGCAGTTTCATCAACATTCTGGCAGCCAATCTCGCGGCATGCGCGGCTTTGGCCTTTTCCGCACATGCCGAGGCGCCCCAACCGGCGCAGGCCCCAGCCGCCCAAACCGAAGAAAAGCCTGTCGTCGTTTTCGCCGCGGCGAGTTTGAAAACGGCGCTGGATGCCATTGCAGCGGATTGGAAGGCGCATTCCGGCAAGTCGGTCTCGATCGTCTATCAATCCTCTGACACGCTGGCCAATCAGATCAAGACCGGCGAGTCCCCGGCGGATATTTTCATTTCGGCCGACATCAAATGGATGGACTATCTTGAACATGCCAAGCTCATTCAGGTGAAATCGCACCGCAATCTCCTTGGCAACCAGCTTGTCCTCATCGAGCCGGCCGATGCCACGGAGACAATCGAGATCAAGAAAGGCTTTGATCTGGCCGGCGCAACGGGTGATGGTAAAATCGCCGTCTGCACGATTGCTTCTTGTCCGGGAGGTATTTATGCAAAGGAAGCGCTCGAATCGCTCGGTGTGTTCTCCAAGGTCAAAGGCAAGCTCGCGCAGGCCCAAAATATCCGAGGCGCGCTCAGTTTCGTCGCCCGCGGCGAGGCCAAGTTCGGCATCGTCTACGCCTCAGACGCCAAAGCGGAACCTAAGGTGAAGGTCATCGGAACCTTTCCTGCCTCCTCCCACAGCCCGATCGTCTATCCGGCGGCGCTCGTCGATTCCTCCACCAATCCCGACGCGCCTTCCTTCCTCGCCTATCTGGGTTCGAAGGCGGCCGCCAAAATCTTTACAGAACAGGGTTTTTATGTCCTCCTTGAGTAAAATCCGCAATCCTTCGCCATTTGAATCCATGGAGCAGCGGGCGTGGCGGATTTCTCGCCGGATGAATGGACAGCAATTTTCCTCTCTTTGAGGATTGCGGTCACCGCGACCATTGTGAGCCTGCCATTCGGTATTTTCATCGCCTATGCGCTGGCCCGCTGGGATTTTCCTGGCAAGTCGCTGTTGAACGGCGCCGTCCACCTGCCTTTGGTGCTGCCGCCTGTCGTGACGGGTTACCTGCTTCTCATTCTGCTTGGCCGACGGGGCCTGCTTGGCCCTACCCTGGCCAGTATCGGCATTGTCCTCTCCTTCCGCTGGACAGGCGCGGCGGTGGCCGCCGCCGTGATGGGGTTTCCACTCATGGTGCGTGCTATGCGGCTCTCCTTCGAGGCCATCGACCCGCATCTCGAACAGGCCGCAAAGACTCTCGGCGCGAACCCTGTCTGGACCTTCTTCCTCGTCAGCCTACCGCTCGCGACGCCTGGCATCATCGCCGGAACTATTCTCTCCTTTGCCAAGGCGCTCGGCGAATTCGGCGCCACGATCACCTTCGTTTCGAACATACCGGGTGAAACACAAACGATCGCAGCGGCCATCTATACTTACACCCAGGTTCCAGGTGGCGACGCAAACGCCCTGCGACTGACCTTCGTCTCGATCGCCATTTCCCTCCTCGCTTTGCTCGCCTCCGAACTCGTGCAGAAACTGGCGGAAAAGCGTCTTGCGAGATTGGAATGATCGAGCTTGACGTTGCCCTGAAGCTCGGCAGCTTCAGCCTCGATGTGGCGTTTGGAAATGGCGGTGGCATCACCGGGCTTTTCGGCCATTCGGGCTCCGGCAAATCCCTGACCCTGCAATTGATCGCGGGTCTGATTCGTCCCGACCGCGGGACCATCGTTCTCGATGGGCGCGTTCTCAACGATGTCGAGAGGCGCATTTTCGTCGCACCCCATAAAAGACGGATCGGCTTTGTCTTTCAGGATTCCTTTCTCTTCCCGCATCTAACGGTAGGGCAGAACCTGCGCTTCGGCCACTGGTTTGCGCCGCAAGGGGAAAGGCGGATCGATTTCGACGCGGTGATCGAAACCTTAGGGATCGGAGCGCTGCTCGCCCGCTATCCGGCCAAACTCTCCGGCGGGGAAAGGCAAAGGGTCGCGATCGGCCGGGCGCTTTTGTGCGGTCCGAGGCTTCTCCTATTCGATGAGCCTTTCGCCGCGCTCGACCAAGAGCGCAAGCTTGAAATTCTGCCGCTCATCGAACGGCTGCATCAGGACTTCGCGATGCCGATCGTCTATGTGTCACATGCGGTCGAGGAAGTCGCGCGGCTTGCCAATTTCGTCGTCGTTCTCAAGGCCGGCCATGTGATGCGGACCGGTTCGCCCGAGGAGGTCTTCGGCGAGCTCGGCGAGGAAAGCGGCCAGTCTCGTTTCGAACGGACTTCCGTTCTCACCATGACGGTCAAGGGTTTCAATGCCCCCTATGATCTGACCGAGCTTCATCATTCGGCGGGGACGATCTGGCTTGCTGGCCACGCCGGATCCCCAGGCGAACAGATTCGGATCCTCATCAAAGCCACGGACATTGTGCTTTCCGTGGCACCGCCTCAAGATCTCAGCGTGCGCAGCGCGCTTGCCGGTCATGCCGGCCATATCGAGAAGAATGGACCTTTGGCCGTCATTCAGATTCATCTCGACGGAGATGGGCTTATCTACGCCATCACGACTCGGCATGCGCTGGATGAACTCGGTCTCGTGGCTGGTGCAAGAGTCTTCGTCCTGATCAAGACCAGCGCACTTGACGAGCGCAAAGCTACTTCCTCTCCTCGTCGCGTCAAAAAGATCAAGCAACCTCAGCCAGAATCCCGCCAGGAAGCGGCTGATCGACCCCCGTCGTCGTCGGAAAGGTAATCGGCAGTTTCTTGAGCCGGCGCACCCCGAGATAGGCAAAGGCCTGCGCCTCCATCGCCTCGCTCGACCAGCCGAGCGTCTCCGCTAAAACAAGGCGGCAAGGTAAGCGATTCGCCAATTCCCGGAGCAAGGCCTTGTTGCAAGCGCCTCCACCGCAAAGAACGGCGGCCGAGGGGCTCTCCGGCAGATAGACGAAGGCGCGGGCCAGACTCGCCGCGGTAAAGGCCGTCAACGTCGCTGCCGCATCCTCAGCTGACAGAGCCGCGACCGGGTGTCGTGAAAAATCATTGCGGTCGAGCGATTTTGGCGGCGGCGCCGCAAAATAGGGGTGGGCAAGAAGCTCTTCCAAAATTTGGTTGTGTATCATGCCCTGCAAGGCCGTCACGCCGTCCGGGTCAAAAGCCAGACCAAGCCGCTCCTGCATCAAATCATCGATCAGCGCATTGCCAGGCCCAGTGTCAAAAGCCAACGGCGGCTCGCCAGGCGCAACGAAAGTCAGATTGGCAACCCCACCGATATTGATCACCACCACAGGTTCCGTGAAACCCGCAGCCGTGACAAGCGCCCGATGGAAGACCGGGACCAAAGGCGCCCCCTGCCCTCCCTCGGCGACATCCGCCGCCCGAAAATCGAATGCGACCGGAATTTTGAGCCGGCACGCGAGTCCCACACCATCGCCGATTTGGACGGTCAAGTGCTTTTCTGGGCGATGCAAGACGGTCTGTCCATGGAAGCCAATGAGATCGATCGTGGCCCGACTGATACTTTCCTCGATAAGGAAATCCTCAACCGCTTCGGCATGGCGCCGCGTAACCAGCGCTTCGGCTCTGGCAAGGTCGTCGGGCCGCGCGCGACGATCCGAAAGCGAGACTGAAATTTTGACCGCTTCACGCAGCAGGGTCCTGTCTTTATCCGAATAGGGATAGGACCGCGAAGGCCCAAGAATGATGGCCTCTTCGCCATCTGTCTCGATCAAGGCGACATCGACCCCATCCATCGAAGTGCCGCTCATCAGACCGATCGCGCGGGTCAACCGGTCGGCTTGACCAGTTTTCATGAAGCTGCCTTCAGCTGGCGGACCTGGTTGTGGATTTGAACCGCGCGCATCCCGATTGCCCGCTGGGTTGGATGGCCGGATCAACTCAATCACGACCCGCATTGATTTCCGACGAGCCTGCCTCATCGTCTGTAAAATCCTTGCCCGAATAAAGGCGGGTCGCCTGTTTCCCCACTTTTCCCGCAAGGTTTCCAATCTTTCGGCATGGTAGCTTTACAACCGTTTCGGCAACTAGATCCGTGTCTGCCCGCCTCAATTTTGCAGCTGCTGCCAGTTAATTTGATACTTTAATTTTAAAAAAATATATCCAATTATAACAATTCAATAAATCAATATATTAATCTTAATGTATAACCTTAAGTCAAGGGATGTAAAAACAGCCAAAGGTTTCGAATCCTTCGCGGGCGGTTTCGGCCTTCGTTTCAGTGAACGGTTGGCAGAGAACGCCACACGCCTCCCGACTAATATTTTGCGCTGGCGCATAGGCTTCCTTGGCACCCCGAGCCACCAATCATGGCGCCCACTCCTCAGCCTGAGGGTAACCACCCGCCGTTGCATCCGCAGACCATTCCCCTTATGTGTGCGGACCTCAGATCAGAACGAGGGTCGGGACCTCATTAAAGTACCTTCTGGTAACTGTCATGAGAGCCAACGGGTCCGGCTACGCGAAGCCATCCAGGCAGACGCCGAAGCATGGATCGCTCGCAATGACGGTGCTGTAATTAGGTCCTGACCCAAAATGGCACCCCAGGCTTCCAGTGACCGGCAATTTTCATCCTCGATCCGATTTCCTAAATGCCCTCTCGCAGCGCGGCTTTCTGCATCAGCTCTCGGATCCCGAAGGGCTTGATGAGAAAGCGAAAAGAGGCGAGCTCATCGCCTATATCGGCTTCGATTGCACGGCGCCGTCGCTGCATGCCGGTTCTCTCGTCCAGATTCACCTGCTGCGCTGGTTGCAAAAGACGGGCGGCAAGCCGGTTGTGCTGATGGGCGGGGGCACGACGCGGGTCGGCGATCCTTCCGGCAAGGATGCCAGCCGACAATTGCTTCCGCTTGAGACGATTGCCGAAAACCAGGCGAACATCAAGCGCGTCTTCAGCCAGTTCCTGACGTTCGGCGATGGGCCCACTGATGCGGTTCTTCTCGACAACGCAGAGTGGCTTTCTTCCCTCAACTACATCGATTTTCTGCGCGACATCGGCCGGCATTTCTCGGTCAACCGCATGCTCGCGATGGACTCCGTCAAGCTGCGGCTCGAACGCGATCAGGAGCTCTCCTTCCTCGAATTCAACTATATGTGCCTCCAGGCTTATGATTTCGTCGAGCTCTTCAAGCGGCAGGGCTGCATCCTGCAAATGGGCGGCTCCGACCAATGGGGCAATATCGTCACCGGGATCGATCTCGGCCGAAGGATGGGCACGCCGCAGCTCCATGGCTTGACCTCCCCGCTTTTGACGACTGCCTCCGGGGCGAAAATGGGCAAGACGGCGCAAGGCGCGGTCTGGCTCGACGAAAGCCTGCTCGCGCCCTTCGATTATTGGCAATATTGGCGCAACTGCGAGGATGGCGACACCGGCCGGTTCCTGCGCCTCTTCACCGAATTGCCGCTCGATGAAATCGGCCGGCTTGAATCTTTGGGCGGTGCCGAAATCAACGAGGCGAAGAAAATCCTCGCGACCGAAGCCACCGCCATGGTGCATGGCCGCGAAAAGGCGCTGCTCGCCGCGGAAGCCGCTAGGCAGACCTTTGAATTGCAGAATCTCGCCGAAGATCTGCCCTTTGTCGTCGTCCCCTTAGCCGAGATTGAAGCGGGTCTCGGGGTGCTGGCGGCTTTCGTCAAGGCCGGGCTCGTCGCGTCAACCAGCGAGGCGCGTCGCCAGATCAAAGCAGGCGGGCTGAGGCTCAATGACGACGCCGTCACTGATGAGCGTCGGCAGCTTGTTGCCCATGATTTTCATGAGGGCGCCGTCAAACTCTCGCTCGGCCGCAAGCGCCATGTGCTGCTGAAAATCGCCTGAAGATCATGCCATCAACGCAGAGAAATGACCCAGGTATGGGGACGAAGGGTTTTCAGGGAAAGCTTTCCGGCCATTTTCATGAGGCGTGAAAGATCGTCACGATTTCCACGCTCCCCCGGAGGCATAAAGGACAATGATATAGGGGGTCGTCATGTCGGAATGGGACCGGACGCGCGCCGCCTCTCACGCCTCGATATATTCCGCGATGCTCGTCGCCGCCGGCGCGGTGAGGCCATCGGCCTTCAGACCTTCGATATGAAACCGGATCGCCTCCCGGATTTCCGCCTCCACTTCGGAAATCGTCGCCCCAGTTGCGACGCATCCGGGCAGGTCTGGCACGTAAGCCGAATAATTGCCTTCGGCCTTTTCGATCACTACTGCGTAGCGCATCAGTTTTAGTCTTTCAGTTGAGCTTGCTTGAGCATGCTATTCAACGCGCCGGGCGCCAAATCGTCCGATGGTTTGCCGGCAACCGTAATGCGGCCTGGCTTGATTGGATGCTTGTATTGCCGGTGCGAGCCGCGCGTGGCGATCAGAAACCCGCCGTCTTGCTCGATAAGACGGATCGCCTCACGCACCTTCATGCGATGAACATCCGCATTCCCCACGGGCGTATGACGTGGCTGAATCCGCCGTCCACCGAACCAGACGCTAATAATCCTATATCCAAAATCGATTGATATAAAGATCAACCCATTGCCGCGACCTGGCGTCGAAGCCGCATCATAATTTGATTTCCGCGTCGGGATCACCGGCGGCCAGCGCGCTCATATAAGCAAGGCAAAGCTCGCGGGAACGATAGCGGCCATCGGCGGCTGTTTCCTCTCGCTCAACGATCGGGAAGGTCGAGTAGATGTAGCGCACATCACCGCGATCGGTGATGCCGTAAAGGTGGAAATAGATGGCATCGAGCTTCGCCCGTTAGGCGGCGCTCGTCATCCCAGACGAACGGCGGCTTGACCTCGCCTTCCTTGTCCACATAGCCCATGTCGCGGGCGAAGGGAGTCATGTCATGCGCGGTGTAGGTCAATTCCAGCACGGCTTCGCGGACAATCTTCGCAGCCGTCTTCTTGCCAAAGCGGACAGCCTCGTAGCGGTTGGGCGGCACCACGGGAAGCTGCTCCAAGATAAATAAATTCAGTGTCTGCCCTTGAGTTTTCTGTCGTGTTACAAAATCAAAAACCGTCGTATTAAAGTTGGCTCCCCGATGCCACTCCCGACGGTCCTCCCCTTCCGCTTTCAAAAGTGGAACCTTGTTGCCGAAAGCGACAGTCGGAAATAACGCCGAAATGAACGTCCTAACGTTTGTGGGCGCGGTAATTTCCTTAAAGCCAAGTACCAGCCTCCCTCTGATGTCCAACCACATCTGGATGCCTCCACCCAAAACTGCGGGTCTGGAAGCCAGCCCGGATTCTCATGCTGATCTAGGGTCGCAGGTTGCGGTTGGGCGGGACGGTGTTGATTCTCTAAATTGACGACGACACTCCGCGGCGCGATGATCGAAGGCCTGTACCATCTTGCCCTCGTACAGCGGCACCCAATCGCCTGCGGCGCTGCGGAAGCGAAGGCCGCCGATCGGATAGGCGCCTTCGTTCTCCTCCAGTTCCTCGCGTGTGCGGAACAGGGCGGAGTCGTTGGTCATATCGAACATGCGGAGATATTTGACTGGCCATGCTTTCAGCTCTGATCCAGTCGAGCGGTCCACGAGAACCGGTAGACGGCCATAGATCGCCGTCGTCAATGCCGCATCGCACCTGGTTCGGAAGATCGGCGCCGTGCCGGTGTTAGGTTTGACGCGGGCGAAGTCACTCGCCTCACTGCGGCCGCATCGGATCGAAATCGGCGACTCCGAAAATCTGGCGGAAAATGCCCGGCGCGATGGCAGACAGCGGATTGATGTTGAGGGTCGGCGCGCTCGCCTGGCCGGTGATCCGATAATTGACCCCGATCAGCCCTTCATTCGAGCCTCCACCCAGAATCTGGCCGAAGACCGGGATTTTGGCGAAGAGATTGTTGAAGGCATAGACCGGAACGAAAGTGCCGCTCATATCGACCCGGTCATGGACGAGATCGAAACTGCCTTGCACGGTGAGGCCGATCGCCTCGCCATGCATGGTGCCGTCACTTAGATCGAGACGGCTGCCCTCGCGATGGAAGCGCACCTGCAGTTTGTTAAAGGCGATCTCGCTCGCATCGATCCGTTCCTTGCCATCCGGGCCGCGCGGCGGCGCGCCCTCCAGCACGAGGCGTTGCAAGGCGGGCTCGTTATGCAGAACGAAGTCATCGATCACCAGGACACCGGCCAGCGTGTCGGACGAAAGCCGCATTCCGACCGTGAGCCGCCCCCGCTCCATATGCTTGTAAAGATCGAGGAAGGTTAGGAGCGTTCCGGCTTCCTCGCTGACTAGATTGAGCTGCGGCGCCGATCCATAGCTCGTCAAGTTGCAGGAAATGGGCCGACTTCCGAAGAAACCAGAAAAGGAAAATTGCTGAATCTGCTCGCCCCGCTTGGCAAAGCGCAATTCAACACCCGTGATCATCGCCTTGTTGAAGCCGCTCAGGAGGGCGGATGTCACATCAAATTCGACCTCCTTGATCGATTTGGCGTTTCTCTGCTCTTCGCTAGCGGCGGGCAGCGCGGCCGCCACCACATTTGGTCCATTGCCGGCCAAAAGCGCGTTCTGTTCGGTCGGGGTGAAGATCAGGGATTTGAGAAAGGGCCGCGCATCAATCACGCTACCTTGCACGATCACCTTCAAAGTCTCGCCGGCTCGCAACAGATCGATTTTCATGTCATCGCCCGGCGAGAGTTTGGCCTGTGGAAACTTCGCCGCGATCAGGGAGAGGTCGGGACCGAGATCCGCGCTGCCCCGGGCCTGGACGGTTCCGGCATCGACGATGATCTGATCGAGCGTCATGCCCGTATCGTTCATGGCAAGTCCGAATGTGACCTTGCCCGGCCGGCCGGCCGGCTTTGATATGCCGGCGATGTCAATCTCGGCCCTGCTCAGATCCAGTTCGATGCGGGCCTTGAGTTTTTCGCCCGTGCCGATCGGCGCGCTGATCTTGGCCCCGATCGGGCCACTGAGCCCTGGGAGGGCCCCGAGCCCCTGCCGCGCCCGTAGCGCGTCATCCAGGATCAGGCTGATTGTCGCCTCGCCGGGCTTGCCCGGCAGCCGCGTCATGGCAACCATGACCGGAACGCCCAACATCATCCCCTGGCCATTCGCCCGCAGGCCCGTTGGGTCATCATTGATGGTCAGGGTCGCTGCTTCAAGCTTTTCGTTGCCGATGAGCCGTTCGGCGCTGAAATCGGTGACGAGCGCATCGATCTTGATGGTCGTGTCGCCCGGGCCCGCTTCCGGACCGATCTTCATGCCGATCTCAAGCCGGCCATCGGCCTGTCCGTGCAGAGTGGAGGGATCCAACGGCAAGCTGGCAAAGGGACGGATGGCCTCATAGGAAAGTAGCTTGCCGATCGCTTCGACACTGCCCACGACTCTCGCCTCGACCACCGCCGGCTTGGGATTCAGATCGGTGTTGGGCATATGGAAACGGGCATTGGAAAGGCTCAGCACCTGACCGTCGGCCGCCTCGACGGTCGCGCTTGTGACAGTGACATCGGCGGTTCGGCCCGTTATATGGCCAACCCCTTCGATCCCGCGCAACGGCGGCACGCCCGGCAGGAATTCGAGGGTCGCCCGGGAGAGGGTGAAATCAATCCTTGATTTCTCATCGGGCGGCGCGTGCTGGAACGACATCGCCCTCAGATCATCCGCGTCGTAATCGATCTGCATTGTGCCGTTTTGCAGAATGCCGTCGTGCGCCCGCGCGAGCAGAAAACTCCTGACGGGCGCGGCGACAAGAGATGGCCACAGCCGGAGCGCCGTGACGACCGGGGTCGGCGAGATCGCCGCGCCCAGCCGGATATGCGGTCCGTTGAGCCAATCCAGGCTTCCGGCCATGGCCAGCCCGCATTGCGGACCGCTCAAGGCAAACCGATCGAGTACGAGTTTTTTTTCATCAAGAAAGAGCCGTGCCGTCAAACCGACCCGATCGATGAGGACGGGCTTCTCACCGGGCCGCTCGGGTCCGGCCACGGCCTGTTCCGCATTGCGGAGCCCGATCAACCAGGGATCCCCTTCAAGGACCGGCGGCGTCACCGAACCCGAAATCGCGAAATGCGTGGACCCTGCAATGAGCTGCGACCGGCCAAGGACAATCAAGCGGGAAGATGCATTCCAATGAACCTCGCCATTGATCCTGTCGACCATCAACGGCTCATCGTCGGGATCATCGAACCGCAAATAGCCAGCACCGAACTCATATTGGACCGCCGCCTCGGAAAAGGCGCCGTCTCCCTCAAGCGTTAGCTTGAGCTTGCCGGACAGAGGCGTGTCGAAATCGGCGCCGACCTTGCGCGTTCCGGCGGCGAGCCGGATTTCATCGAGCGAAAGGTTGGCAAAGGACAGTTTCAGCGACCGCTGAGAGCCGGGCACCCCATCCGCTCTACCGGCGGCCGACCAGCGCCCATTCGGACCATCGACGGAAAGAACGAATTTGGTGGTCCGCAAGGCTTTGTCAAAAGCGAGATCGACCCCATTGAAATTCAGCGCCTGGCCGCTCGTTTCATCATCAATGATGATCCTGCCCCGCGAAATACCGACCTCTTTGACGGCGGCCGCCGGGCTTTCCGGATCGGTCAAAAGGCCGATGATTTGCCGGAGTGTGGCGGCCATTCTCTTGACGAGGCGAGCTCGCGGCGGACGATCGGCTTGGGCCGGGCCTCCATCTTCACCCCGCGCCTCGGCAACAGCCGATGGCGAAGCGGGCGCGGCCCCGGCGCTCATGAAAGCGCCACTTGGCAAGGTGGCCTGCGGCGTCTCCGCGCCTTGCGGAAGGGCCGGCATGGCCACCGATCCATCCGGCCGCAAGGAAAGATGGACTTCGACACCGACAACTTCGAGCCGCTTCGGTGTGACCCACCCGAAAATCAGGCCGAGGGGATCGATCGCAACCTCGGCGCGTGGGACCGTCAAGGCGGTTGATCCGGAACGCTCCTTGATCGACAGCTTCTCGATGCTGAGCGCCGGCATAAAGCCATCTCTGACGAGGACCGTATCGCCGAAGCCGATTTCGTAGCGATGGCCGAGCCGCTCATCAAGCACGTCGGCAATCTGTGGCGCGAGGGCATTGACCGAGAGAGGCCCGACCGCCAGCCGGACGGCCAGGACGGCCGCAGAGGCGACGGCGAGCAGCAGCAGGCCGAAAACAAGCTTGCAGGAGATGCCGGCCAACCGGAGCGCATATCGGCCCCCGATCCCGGATTGTTTCGAGTGTAACAGGCGGGCCACCGTTTCCACCCAGCGACGCGGCCCTTCCACCTCCGGCTTGGCCGGATTTTCCCCATCCTGTCCGACCAACCGCTCGCGGCCTTTCAAAACAAGCTTGATCTTGGAAAGTTGCAGTCTCCCACCTGTACGCATCCACGAAAAAAGCATAGCTTCTCTGTGAAACAAATCGCCGTCAGGCGCGCGGCCCCTACTGTGGCAGGCAAGGCCCCGCAAACTGGTCCTTCAATGTGACGAAAGGAAGGCTCATGGTCAAAAACCCGTCACCGAACCCCACCGGTACAAAGCCAAAATCCGAGCCTAAGAATGCCTCCAAGCCAGAGCGTGGCAAGGCGGCCAGCCTTCCGCTCGCCAAAACATTGGGTCCCGGCGATCGAGCGCCCGAATTCGATCTGCCAAGCGATTTAGGCAAGAATGTCTCGCTCTCGAGCTTTGCCGGCAGCAAGCTGGTGCTTTACTTCTATCCGAAGGACGACACCTCCGGCTGCACCAAGGAGGCCATCGACTTCAACGGCCTACGTGACGCCTTCAAGAAGGCTGGCACTGTCATCCTCGGTGTTTCACCGGATTCGGCGGCGGCTCATGTGAAATTCAAGATGAAGCATAAGCTTGATTTCCAATTGGCATCCGATGAAGCGAAATCCGTTCTCGGAGCCTATGGCGTGTGGGTCGAGAAAAGCATGTATGGGCGCAAATATATGGGAGTCGAGCGCACGACCTTCCTGATCGGCAAGGACGGCCGCATCGCCAGCGTTTGGCACAAGGTGAAAGTGCCGGGTCATGCCGAGGCGGTGCTCGAAGCGGCCAAGGCGCTTTAGATGGTCTCAAGGGCCGGAGCAAAATCCCGGCGCGAGAACGTTATTCGCCACGTCGCCGGCATAATCGACGTCGCGGATGATCCCGTTTCTCCAGAAGGAGTGGTCAATCGGCTGGCGGTCGTCGCGTCGTCGATCACGCGTTCTCAGAGCGGGAGGAGCAAAGTGTAAAGCGGCTTTGCCCTTCCTACTCGCGTTTCAAGGCCCTCCCTTAGTGCAACTCCTCTGGGACGAGACGAAATTCCACGCGTCGGTCATGGCTCGCCGCGATCCGGTCGACCGTGCTGGAACGGCCTTCGAGCGTGTCATTGGCGAGCGCGGCCAACAGGGCGCTGCCGTGCCCCTTGGCTTGCAGCAGGGACGGGCTCATCCCCTCCTCGATGAGGAACTCACGCACCACTTCCGCCCGACGCAGGGAAAGGGCGGTCCCGCCCGGTGAGTTGTGTCGGCCAAAGGTATAGCCATTGAGCTCCACGACCGTTCCCGGTGGCAAAAGCTTCAACTCTGCCGCAAGCCGCCGCAAAGCCGGCCGGCTATCGGATGACAGCCAAGCGCTATCAGGGCGAAAGACGATGACGGGGAAGTCGATGGCCGTTTTCGGCGCCAACGTTTCTGGACCAGCCGCTGGCTGCGTCTCGGCTTGCACGACGACCGGATTGTTGGCCGACGCGGTTTTCCGCAAACCCTGGGGGGTTTTGCCGGCCTTGACCTCGGATGGCCCCAAGGGCGTCAGCAGAAACGCCCGGGCATCGCCCGCCTGCGCGACTTCATGGTCGTGGCCCGCCAGGAGCTTTGCGCTGCTCGATCCGCCAAAGCCACCAAAGGCGTCACCGAACGTCTCGATCCGGGAGATTGCAAAGGCGAGAGCCGGGGCGATATGGCCTCGGCTCAAAGCCTCATTCAACGCCCCGCCGGACGACTTGACAGCCAATTCATCCGCCAGCGATTGGGCATTCTCGACCAAGGCCTCTTCGGACCTGGCGGGCAAATCCACGGCGGCGGTCGCCGACCTTCCCTCACCTACAGGCGTAAAAGTCGAGTCATCACTGCTTGTACCGGAAAACACCGCATAGCCGATCACGCCAAGCGTCAGCAGCAAAGCCGCGCCGGGCACGATCAAGCGAGAGTCGCCGTTTGAACCACCCGCCATCCTCCGATGCGGGACGACTTTCTTGCTCAACATTGCTCGTTCCTCACTTTCGAATGAAAACGACGCTTCGCCCAGCGGTTCCCATGGCGCACCGGCCGAAGTCGGTGCAGGCCGCAAGGAAGCCGGCAGTTTCCGGCTCTGCGTCAAAAGGAAAATGGTCTTCGGAATGACGTAACCCAAAACCTCGATGGCGCGGTGCTCAGACAGGCCAGCAGTTTGGGAGATACGCCGGATGGCGTCGATACCCACGGCCCTTCTCACCTCGGCTGCGGAAAGCATCTTGAAAAAGGGCCGCCGAAACCAGAAAGCTTCCTTGGCCTCAAGATCGACACCATCGATTTTAGCAAGGAAGCCATCTAGCCCATCCGGTTCGAATTCGATGAGGTCGAACACCTCCTGCATGATCAGCCGGACATCCTTGACACCCAGGCCAAACCGAACCGCGATATCATCGACCAGCTCCCCCAAACCCGCCATTATCCGTAACTCCATCACATGTTTGCCAATCGATTTGGGACCGATTCGATCCAAAATCATCAGATCAATTCTCATGACTTGGAGGGGATTGTAGAACTTAAGTGAAAGCGCTCTGCGCAAAGCTCGGGACCGCCTCGCGCCGCTGCGGACCTCGCAACTCGTCCTACTTGCTCTCCCGCACCAAGCTCGCCAAGGCACCTCATCCGCAACAGCGTCGAAACATCCCGGCTTCTCCCTGCCTTTTCACGGCTAGCCAAACCTTGGATTGTGGCGCCGTTTCCGAAGAAGGCGGAAACTTCGCAGGGCCTGGATCGATCCAATGAGCGCGAGGCGACCGTTCCGTCAACCTTGCATCTTGGATGGCAGTCGAAGTCCCATGACAACGTAGAAGAAGGGCAAAGGTTTCGACTCCAAGGCGCGAATCTGGCCAAGACCAGGTTCTTGGCGCCGGGCCGACTCGAAACAAGCTCAATCACTTTTTCTTAACGGATCGATGCGCCTGGTTGATCCGCGGCCGAGATCCATTCGAAGAATGAAAGGCCCGCCGTTCCAGCCTTGGATGCCCCGCCTTGTCATCGGCGGGTGGAAGACGGCGCGTTCACGCCCGGCATCACGGATGAGGCTTCCTTCATCGCCGTCCCCTCTGCCTCCAGCAGCAGATATTCATGAAAAAGGGAGCGGACGACGACACCGATCGCCGCGGCGACCGGCACCGCGATGAGAAGCCCGACGAAGCCGAACAGATAGCCGAAGGCGGCAATGGCGAACATCACGAAGACCGGATTGAGATGGATGCGCGAGGCAATGAGATAAGGAGCCAGCCCATAATCGGCGAGGGACTGGCCGAGGAAGAAAATCACCACCACGACAAGGATAAGTGCCCAGTCCGGCCCGACTTGCAGCACCACCATGCAAACCGACAGAATAAGCCCAGTGAAGAATCCGAGATAGGGAACAAAGCTGATGAGTCCGGCGCTAAGGCCGATCAGAATCCCGTGGTTCAAGCCGGCAAGGCTCAGCGCCAGCGCGTAATAGAAGGCGAGGATGAGGCAGATCGTCCCCTGCCCGTGCAAAAAGCCGCCAATCGAGCTGTCGATGTCGCGAGCAAGCGCAAGCACGGTCGCCCGGCTGGCGGGGGGGATCGCCCGCTCGACGGTGGCAATCAACTCGTTCCAATCGATCAACAGATAGATGGTCACGATCGGAGTGACGATGCACAGCGAAAGGAGCGAGAGCACGGCCCCGCTGCTCGTCCAGATCGAACTCAGAAAGGACGCAATCCATTGAGCGCCCATCGAAGTCAGCTCGCCCGCCGATTGCTCGGCCTCGGTCAGTCCCTGGCCGATGATCTTGCGCAGCCACGGACGGCTGGGATCATTGGCAAAGGCCTGCAATTGCCCGATGTAGCCGGGGACATGGTCGATGAAAGAGGCGAGCTCGGAACCCAGGATCGGCGTCGCCAGGAAAACGACGCCGCCGACTCCCGTGATGAAGAGGCCGACAAGGCCGGCCGCGGCCAATCTGCGGTTGAGGCCCAAAGCCTCAAGCCGCTGAACGACCGGAGCCAGCAAATATGCGAGGATGAGGCCTGCCACGAAAGGCAGGAGGACCGCATGCAGCAAAATGGTCATCAGGAGAATGACGGCGATCGTCCCGATCGATATCGCCGTCGGACTGACCATTTTCATGCCAACGCTCGCTTGCTGGATCGTCCGATCTGATCTTGGTGGACCGGTCTTCTCACCTGCCCTTCCGTCAGCCTTTCGTCAAACGGATTTTAAAGCCAACGGTCCGCGCAGAAGCCGTCGCGATCTCGCTGTCGTGATAGATCGCCAGCGATGCGAGGCCGCCAATAGGCCCGGCTTCGCAGGTCAGTGGCCGTGGCGATCCGGAAGCACGGTTCAAGTCTCGATGAACTGGAATCGTTGATGCGAAAAGGGGCATCAGTTTTTCGCATTCAATCGCATCGCACGTTTCAAGAATCGATCATGCTTAACGATTTGTATCTAAACGGTCCAGGTCACCAGACGGGAACGAGCGACCGACGGCTTATGCACAAATATCCAGAGCGTTGCCGACTGTTTTCCGCAGCCTGCCACATACCCGTCCGCCCAAGGTAAACAATCAGCTTTACGGAATTTCCGGCCGTTCGTGAGTGTTCGTCCCGGGGACAACCGCTCTTTAGCCTGTTGCCATCGCCCGTCGGCTTGTGATCCCTTAACAACGTTAAGCCGAAAGCCAATTTGAGTCGCGCCCTCGGCCAAGAAGAAAACGAACCTGCGGACGGTTAATGTCCGCCTTTCAATGACCAAAACCGAGACGCCAAATGCCGCACTTGCAACTCGACCTAGATCGCAACGAACATCCGGTCGATATCATCGAACGAATTGCCGCGCATAATCATTGGTCGTTTGCCCGTGATGAGAGGGATGAGATTTCGATTTCGGTCAGCGGCGGCTGGACCGATTACAACATTGCCTTCACTTGGCTTGCCGACGTCGAGGCTCTCCATGTCGCTTGCGCCTTCGACCTCAAGGTGCCGGCCTCTCGCCTCACCGAAACCACAGCCCTCGTCGCCCGCATCAACGAGCAGCTCTGGATCGGGCATTTCGACGTCTGGCCGAGCGAGGGAGTGATCATGTTCCGGCATGCCATGCTACTCGCCGGCGGCGCCGAACTCAACGGCCACCAGTGCCAAACCATTCTCCAAAGCGCAGTGCGGGCCTGCGAGCGCTATTATCAGGCGTTTCAATTCGTCATCTGGGCCGGTAAGTCCGGTGAGGAGGCATTGGGCTCTCTTATGATCGAGACGCAAGGCCAAGCCTGACATGACAATTCCGACAATGGCGCGCTTTCGCCAAACCATCCTTCTGGCCGGCGCGGGCAAGATGGGCGGCGCCTTGCTGCGGGCTTGGCTGGCCAAAGGCTATGATCCGGCCAGGATCCATGTGCTCGACCCGCACCCCTCGGGCGAACTTCGTGTCGCGCAGGCCTGCGGGGTCGTTCTTGGAACCCCCTCAGAGCCGCCTGAAATCCTCGTGCTGGGCATCAAGCCGCAGACGCTTGAGGCGGCAGCGGCGGAACTTCGATCCCTTGCCGGTCCCGATACATTGCTGGTCTCCATCCTCGCCGGCAAGACCATCGCCAATCTATCGGCACAATTTCCACGGATCCGGGCCGTTGTCCGGGCGATGCCGAGCTTGCCCGCCGCGATCTTGCGCGGCATTACGGTTCTTTCCGCCAATGCCGCCGCGACCGAGGCAGAACGGGCTTTAGCCGAGACCTTGCTCGCGGCCGCGGGCGAGACCCTTTGGCTTACCCCTGAGTCGCTGATCGATGCGGCAGCGGCGATCTCAGGCTGCGGGCCGGCCTATGTGTTCTATCTCGCCGAGGCTTTGGCGAGCGCAGGCGCCGAACTCGGTTTGCCGGATGCCGTCGCGCGCACCCTCGCCCGCGCCACGATCGAAGGCGCCGGCGAGCTCCTCTTCCAAAGCAGGGAGCAATCCCCGGCGCAATTGCGCGAGAGCGTGACCTCGCGTGGCGGCATGACGGCGGCGGCGCTTGCCATATTGACGGCCAAGGATGGGCTGGCTCCGTTGATCGCAAGGGCCGCCGCAGCCGCCAGGCAGCGCGCCGAAGAGCTCTCTGGCTGATGGCCGACAGAATCTATATTCCCAAGTACCTATATTCCCACGCGTCAAAAAGCCATTGCCTTGGAATGGCACGATCGCCGCACTAGATTTGATATCGACATCGAGATGAAATGATGGCGGAGATGTAGATGGCGGATGAAAAGACCGAAAACACGTCCGAACCGGGACTGGGGCAGGCTCTGGCGGCTGCGCCGAAAAGCCCACGCGAAGCTATCATCGATGCGCTGATGGAGCTTGCCAGTGAACGCAGCTGGGAAGACATTACGATCTCCGACATAGCGGACCGTGCCGGCCTCTCGCTCGCAACTTTTCGCGACCACTATCCTTCGAAGGGAGCGGTGCTTGCCGGCTTCTCACGCCGCATTGATTGTACGGTCCTGGAAGCCGTCGGGCGGGAGGATCTTTCCGGCGAACCGCAGAAGGAGCGTTTGTTCGACGTTCTGATGCGCCGTCTTGACGCCCTCACGCCCTATAAACTTGCCATTGAAGCCATCTCGGACGGGGCCCGCCGCGACCCTTTGGGGGCAAGCGCCCTTAACCGGGTTGTCGTCAATTCCATGCGCTTCATGCTGGAAGCGGCAGGGATCGAGTCCGAAGGAGCGGTTGGCGCTCTCAAACTGCAAGGATTGACATTGGCCTGGGGTCGGATTCTCCGCGTCTGGTTGCAGGATGATGACCCGGGCTTGGCTTCAACCATGGCCGCGCTTGACCGCGAGTTGACCAGGGGTGGCCAATTCATCGCACGGGCCGAGGATGTGAGCCGCCTCGTCTCGCCCTTGTTCATGGTCGCCCGCTCTCTATTCGAAGGCCGGCCCACCCGCAGAGACCACGCAAGCCCCCTTCGCAAGGACAAGTCCCACAACGACAGGATGGGATGACGATGCCGGACGTGTGTCGTCGGGCCGTTGGAGCCAGGAATCCATTGGCAGCCAGACGAAAGTGGCCTTTTCGCCCCCCAGTTGACTAGAAAGAAACGTGTTTAGAATATCCGACCTTCCTGCCGACGGCGACCCCATTAGTTTCATTCACGGGGGCACGGTGGCGAACTAACATACTCGGGAGATCCCCCGGCGTTGCCGGGGAGGCAGTCATAGTTTGACGTTTTCGGCGGTCCACCGACGAATTTCCAACGTGAGCAGCCACGCCACGAAAGGAAATCCACCGATGGACGAGTATGAAAGTCTAAGCCACGCGACCTGGGAGTGCAAATATCACGTTGTGGAATTGCGCCGGCATCTGGGAGAGGTCTTTCGATGAGCCTCTGGCGTTGATTATGCCCCTTCGGGGCTTCCGTGCTTAAGGAGCCGCGTCAGTGACCCCTTTTGCCGCTTCGAGCGGCTCCAATCATAAAGCCCCCGGCTTTGCCGGGGGATACTTACCTGGAGCGGGATGAGCAAAAGTGTGAAGCGGTTTTGCGCTCGCATCCCGCTCTAAATTATGAGAAGCGATCACGTTTCATGATTTTGGATCGAATCGATCCAAAATCATTCGTGATCTAAGGCACCGTTCCGGGCCCTTCCTGCCGAGACCAATCCCGCGGCGCGAGTTCAATCAGCAGGGGCGTCCTCCGATGGGCTTGAAAGGAAGGAAGAAGCTGCAGCCGTTCCATCACCCAAATGCGAAAGGAAGGCGCAGCAAGCGCCAGGCCCAAAAGATCCGAGACGAAGCCCGGCAGGATCAGCAAAACGGCACCGACACCCGCCAAGGTGCCGTCGAGGATGACCTCACGCGACAGAAACTTTTGCCCCTTGGAGCGGGCCGCTATCGACCGCCGCAGCCGCAAGGCGGCTGAGAGCCCCAGGCGGCGCAAAGTCGCAAGCCCAGCCAAGCTGGAGAGAACGCAAACCGATAGGGCGCCGACCCAGCCGATCAGATATACGACATAAACGAAAGCGGCGAATTCCGCCGCCAGCCAAAGCGACAGATAGAAAAGGATCAAAATCGGCAGGCGGACAAATGATGACCGCGTGTCATTCCCTCGAAGGCGAAGCATTATGGCCCCCTGGATATCCGCTTTACTATCCACCAAATAGATCACAAGTGAATTATATGTTAAAAGAACAAGCAGCGCTAGACCTATCCAGCCCTGCGTTTTGCGCAGCGCTTTCACTCCAGACCAGCAACAGGCAACCGATGCAGGACTCCATGGATATGACGACAATCATCTTTGCGCTCCTTGCCGCTTTCGTGGTGTGGAAATTACGCTCGGTTCTCGGCACGCGCAGCGGAACCGAAAGGCCGCCAAGCAATCCTTTTGCGAGCCGGACGCAGACGCAGGGTAGCCTCGGGCCGCGACCGGGCGAGCCAGCACGAGAGGGGGGAAACAAGGTCATCACTCTGCCAGGCGCCGCTCCCCAAACGGCAGCGCCCTTGCCCGACAAGACCGAACGCTGGAAACCCTACGCCGAACGCGACACGCCGAATTGGGCCGGACTCGACGCCATTGCTGAGGCGGATCCAAGCTTCAGCATAAAGCGGTTCCTTGACGGTGCCAAGGCGGCCTATGAGATGATCATCACCGCTTTTGCATCCGGCAACCGCGATGTGTTGCGTAATCTCTTGACCTCCTCTGTCTTCGACAGTTTCGCCACGGCGCTCGACGAACGCGAGAAAAAAGGCGAGAAGATCACGACCACTTTCGTCTCGATCGACAAGATTACCCTGGAGGAAGCGGCGCTGCGTGGCAGAACCGCGGAGATAAAGCTGCAGTTCTCCAGCCAGATGATCACTGCGACCCGCGACAAGCAGGGAGAAGTGATCGACGGAAACCCCGATCGCGTTATCCAGGTCGAGGATCTCTGGACTTTTGTCCGGGAGGCGGATTCGCGCGATCCGAACTGGAAACTTGCGGCAACCGGGCCGGCGGCGCATTGAGCGCTTTGCCGCGATTTGCCGCGCCAGTCCGATGTCCGTGGTCGAGCGAACCGACGAAGTTGGCCTTTCCTTGCGGCTCGCACCCTTGGCTTATGAGGATCTGGCGGGCTTTGACACGGATGATCTTCTCGCCGCTTTCGACGTGTTTCGCCGATCCTGCGATGCCATCATGGACGAGACCCCGCCATTGCGCCGGGCGATCCCACCATGGGCCGGTTTGAAAAATACCGCGCGGGAGGCCTTGGCCCGGCCGCCCCGTACCCTCTTCGAAGCGCGGCGTTTCTTTCAAACCCATTTCCGGCCTTATCGGATCCATGAACCCGGGGGCGCCGAGGCGAGGGCCTTCCTCACCGGCTATTATGAGCCATTGGTCGAAGGATCGCTTTCCCGATCCCCGGGTTTCACCGCGCCGATTCTCGCCCGCCCAGACAATCTCGACAGCCTTTTTCCTTATCCCGTCCGGGCCCTGATCGAGGCGGGTGCCATCGATGCCCACACGCGGCCGCTCGTCTGGCTGAAGGATGCGGTCGAAGTGTTCATGGTCCAAGTGCAGGGCTCGGCGCGTGTGCGTCTGGCCGATGGCCAAATGCTGAAGCTTGTCTATGCCGGCCGCAATGGCGCGCCCTACGTCTCGATCGGCCGGCTCTTGATCGAGCGCGGCGAAATGAGCGCAGCCAATATGTCGCTCGCGGCTCTGAAAGCCTGGGTCCGCGCGCATGGCCAAAATCCGGGCGAGGCCGGCCTCGCGCTCTTGCAGCACAATCCGTCTTATGTTTTTTTCGTGCTTCAGGAGGAAGGCGATCCGGCGCTTGGCCCGATTGGCGGCCAAGGGCTCGGGTTGACAGCCCTGCGCTCAATTGCCATCGACCGCGCGCTTTGGCCTTATGGACTGCCCTTCTGGATCGATGCGGCGCTGCCCTTCGGCCAAGCCGTCCCGGCCAAATTCCAGAGGCTGATGATTGCACAGGACACCGGCTCGGCTATCGTGGGTGCGACCCGCGCTGATATTTTCTTCGGGCGAGGGGATGACGCGGGGGCGCGAGCCGGTGATATAAGGCACGAGGGTCGTATGGCCGTCCTGCTCCCCGCAGGAGAACCCTGGCCGCTGATGGATGTCGTCGAAGGTGAATGAGAACCGCCCCGCTTCCCAAAGATTGCGGCTTCGCCAGCTCAGTGCCGAAGAAATCGAGCTTTGGCTGCAGGTCACGAAAAGCGTCAAGCCGAGGCCCGGCAGCCGTCTGCCGCCATCCCAGCCGGGCGGCGCGGAATCGCTGGCGCCGTCCCTTGAGAAAGCCGAGGCGCGCCCTTCGATATCCGGCGAGCGCACCGATCTCGCCGCGCAGAACGGCCTGCTTCACACATCCCGCAAAGGAAGCACCCTCGCGCCTCTCGATCGTCATTTGCGCCAAAAGCTCGCTCGTGGCCGCACCGCACCCGATGCGGTGATCGATCTCCATGGCTTTCGCCGGCAGGAAGCCTATTCCGCCTTGCGGGCCTTCCTGGCCCGTGCGCAAGGTGAAGGCGCAAGGCTTGTGCTGGTCGTGACCGGAAAGGGAGAGCGGCTCCCCGTTGGGAATGATTGCGGGGAGAGCAACGTTCCGGGCATCTTGCGGCAAAGCGTGCCGCGCTGGCTGCGCGAGCCCTTCTTCCAGCCGCTCATCGCGGGCTTCGAGGCCGCGCAGCGTCCGCATGGCGGCACCGGTGCCTTTTACGTCCACCTCAGGCGCCGCGACCGCGTCGCCGCCCGCCGGACAAGCGCGCCTTGAGCGAGACGCCTTTACGCTGGTCCGGCGTCTTCGCTCCCTCGCTCGCCGAACTCGACGACCTGGCCCAGTCGGCTTTTGCCGCTCTGCCGGAGCCGTTCCGGTCCCTCTGCGCCGATCTTATGATCCAAGTCGAGGACTTTCCAGAAGAGGACGTGCTCGATGAATTGAACTGCGCAAGCGCGTTCGACCTCCTGGGACTCTTCCGTGGTCAGGGTCTGGCCCAGTCCGGCGCCAGCCCCATTACCGGGCAATTTCCCAATCGGATCTGGCTCTACCGGAGACCGATCCTCGACTATTGGTCCGAGCATGAGGAAACGCTCAACGCCATCATCACCCATGTTCTTGTGCATGAGATCGGCCATCACTTCGGCCTCTCCGACGCCGATATGGAAGCCATTGAACAAACTGCCGGATGACGCCGCGCTCCTTGTCATTTTCGTGATCGCTCCTCGAGCAGCCAATCGTGGGGCTCGACCCTCGCTTTCCGCGAAGAGAACGGGGAACTGGTCGGGTTGTTTTAACCCCCCTGTCCCAAATCTGGTTGTCAAGACCTCGGCGGCGGGAAAGAAATACTCAACCGGCGCCAAAGGACGTTCCTTCTCGCCGAACCCACTCATTTGATGGGCGATCCCTGTCCTCGAGTTTGTAAGATTTTTGGTCCCGACCGGACAAAAATGTTTCACGTGAAACATTTTGGTAAGGTTTGCGGGCACCCCCCGGCGTCTCAAAAGCCGGCAGCTATGGCTTTCTGCGGCTTTTCCCCCATCGCTTCTCGGTAGAGGGCGATGACGTCCTTAGCGGGGCCGACGCAGCACACCCTGCCCTCCTCGAGCCAGAGCACGCGATCGCAGATCGATTCCAACGTCGGGAGATCATGCGATACGACGAGGATCGTCCCTTTCTTTGCAAAATCCTTGATGAAGGCGTCGCATTTGGCGCCAAACGCCTCATCACCCACCGAAAGTGCCTCGTCGACGATCAATATGTCGGCATCTGCATGAGCGCAGACCGCGAAGGCGAGCCGCGCCGTCATGCCGCTCGAATAAAGCTTTATGGGCTGATAAAAGAAATCGCCGATGTCGGCGAAAGCGGCGATCGCAGGAAGGCGTGCCTCGACCGCCGAGCGCCGCATGCCGAGGATGGCACCGCCGATCAGGGCGTTCTCGCGCCCGGTGAGCTCATGATCGAAGCCGGCGCCGAGCGCCAGAATGGGCGCTACACGGCCCTTCACCTGCACGCTGCCATAAGTCGGCAAGGTGATGCCGCAGATGACCTGCAAGAGCGTGGTCTTGCCGGCGCCGTTGCGGCCGATGATGCCGATCCGCTCGCCGCGTCGGATATTGAAACTGATGTCGCGCAGCACCCAGTGCTGGCGATAGAACTGCTTCCAATGACCGAAGATCGCCTGCATGAGCTGGTCATTGCGCCGGATATAGAGCTGGAATGCCTTGCCGACACGATCGCAGCTGATGACGAACTCAGATGACATCGACGAACACGGCCTTATATTGCATGAAGAAGCGATAGGCGAAATAGAAGATCAGCAGCGAGCCGGCAACGGTGCCGGCATAGAGCATCAAGCCGGGAAAGTGGCCGGCCATGAGCAAGTCTCGGCACATCTCGACATAATTCCCGATTGGGTTCAAATGCAGATAGAGCCGCAAATGGGGCGGCACATCCTCGATCGTATAAAAGATCGGCGTGGCGAACATGAAGACCGGCACGATCGAAATCATCAGATGAGCGACATCCCGGGTAAAAGAGCCAAGCGCCATCAGGAACCAGCACGTCCCCAAAAGAAGCAGGAAGAAGGGCACGATGATCAAGGGCAAGAGCAAACTCGCTGCCGGGATGCGAAACGTCAAGACAAGTTCGAAAACGATCAGCACGCCCAAGCTGATGGCCGCATAGACGCCGGCCCGGATCGTTGCCGTCCAAGCCAGTGTCTCGCTTGGAAAAATGGACTTTTTGATGACCCCGGCATGTTCATGCAGAAGCCCTGGTGCGCGATAGGCGACCTCGCTGAACAGATTGAAGATAATCAAGCCGGTAAAGATTGACAAAGCGTAACTGCCGGTGCCGCCGTTGCGAGCCGAAGCCGGCACGCCCACGGCATGAGAAAAAATCACCGTATAGGCGGTCAGCATGACAAGCGGGCCAAAAATGGCCCAAAGCCAGCCCATAATCGTCCCGCGAAAGCGCACCGCCAATTCACGCCGCACGACGGCCCGGATCAATTCCCGATAGTGCCAAGCATTGGCGAAAGGCGTCAGCACGTTCATCGGCGCCGCCATTCTATGGACTTTGTGCGAAGCCAGCTTGAACCTCCGGCAGACGAACGGCCCCGAATCGGGCGATTAAGACCAGTTTGCGCCGCTCCCGTCAACGCTTACTCTTGAGCGTGATCCACTCACCTTGACGAGCCGCGCGGAATAGGGTCGTAAATCAATTGGGGATAGGAAGAAAAGAGGAGCGCAGAGCCTTGATGCCTAAGGACAAGTGGCAGGGCCAGGCCTCTCCAGGCCTTGATCCGCCGACCAGACGAAACGTTCTTCTCGGTGGCTTCTGCCTTTGCTGCCGGCCTCAATCCCTCCGCGCGAGCGAAAGCGGCCCCCTCGCGGTGGAAGAAGTGGCAGGTGGCCTGCACATCCGACGCGGGCTCGATGAAGAAGCCTCCCCGGCCAATGACAATGCGCTCGCCAACATCGGCTTCATCGTGGGCAAGGAGTCCGTGCTCGTCACCGATCCCGGCGGCAGCCGCACGGATGGCGAGCGACTGCGCTCAGCCATCGCCCATGTGACGCAACTACCGGTTAAATATGTCGTGATGAGCCATGTCCATCCCGACCATATTTTCGGCGCCGGCGCGTTCTTGCCCGATCATCCCATCTTCATCGGTCATTGGCGGCTCGCAGAGATGCTGCGCCAGCGTGGCCCCTATTACCGCGACCAATTGAGCGCGCTCCTCGGCGCCGAGCGTGCGGGGCACATTGCCGAGCCCACCCTGGCGATTCGCGACAAGGCGGAGCTCGATCTGGGCGACCGGCAAATCCAGCTCACCGCCCATGAGCCGGCTCACACGCTCTGCGACCTGAGCCTTTTCGACAAGAACACGGGCACGCTGCTGCCGGCCGACCTGCTATTCGTTTCACGCATACCCTCACTCGACGGGAGCTTGCGCGGCTGGCTCAAGACGCTCGAGACGCTCGGGAAAATCAAGGCCGCACGGGCTGTCCCCGGCCATGGCCCGAGCCGCGTGGATTGGCCCTTCGCATCGACGGCCCTCACCCGCTATCTCGAAACCCTGGCAGAAGACGCACGCGCCGCGATTGCCCAAGGGATCAGCCTTGAAGCGGCCATACTGACGATCGCCGCCAGCGAGGCTCAGGAATGGAAGCTCTTCGAAGACTACAACCCCAGGAACGCCGCCGAGGCCTATCGCGAGCTCGAATGGGAATGAAGTTGAATGGGAATGAAGTCGAAGGATAGGAGGAAGCCATGTTCTGTTCGAACCGGAGGTTCTTTCTAATGGCAGGCGTCGCCGCCGTACTGAACGCTGGCGCAGCCATGGCGCAAGAGGATGAGGCGGCCCGCAAAGCCCGCTGGCAGGATCTGGCCAATGAGATTTTTGGCGCGCAACCTCTTCTTGATGGCACAGCCAAGATCGTCCTCGAGGCGCCCGACCGGGCGCTTGACGCGGCGCTCGTCCCGGTGTCGATCCGCGTGCAAAATCCGCAAGAGGTGAAAAGCCTCTATCTCATCATCGATGACAATCCGGCGCCCATTGCCGCACATGTCAGCTATGGTCCAGCCGGCGATCCGCAAAGCCTGAAGCTGCGTGTGCGGGTCAATGACTACACTTATATGCACGCCGTCGAGGAAACCCAGGACGGTGCGCTCTATGAGACCCATCGCTTCGTCAAGGCTTCGGGCGGCTGCTCGGCGCCTTCCGGCGCCTATGATGAAGCCGCGCTCGCCCAGATCGGCGAGATGAAGCTGCGCCTCTTGGGCGAGCCGCAAACCACCGGCCCGGTGCGGGAAGCCCAGCTCCTGATCCGTCACCCGAACTTCAACGGCATGCAAAGGGATCCGCAAACACAGGGCTATACGCCGGCCCGCTTTCTCAAGACCGTGGATATCCGGCTCAATGGCGAGACGGTTTTGCATCTCGACAGCGATATTTCCCTCGCCGCCGACCCGGCGATCGGCTTTGCCTTCAAGGCGCAGCCCAATGGCAAGCTAGCCGTCGAAGCGAAAGACAGCGACGCCCAGACCTTCAAACGCGAGTTCGCTCTCACCGAGAGCCGCAGCTGATGCGCAGAAAAATTGCGCGTCGCTTCGCGTCGAATTTCACCCTCTGCGGCCTCGTCTTATTTCTTTTCGCCGGTCTCGCGCTGGCGGAAGTTCCGGAACCGCAAGATTACTGGACGGGCGCGCTGCATGGGGAGGTACCACAGACACTCACTGGCGCCAAAGTTCTGCATACGGACGAACTCGCCGCCCTTCTCGCCTCCACCCATTTGGTCCTGATCGATGCTGCAAGCTTCCCCCATAAGCCTGCCAATCTCGATCCAGGCGCAGTGTGGAAGCCCGTCCCGCATCAAAACATTCCCGGAAGTGTCTGGATTCCCGGCATCGGCGAAGGCCACATCGAGACAAATGTCGAAGCCTATTTTCGTGATCGGCTCGCTGTTCTGACCGCAGGTAACCTCGATCAGCCGATCGTCTTCTATTGCCATCTCCAATGCTGGGCGAGCTGGAATGCGGCCAAGCGCGCCCAGAGCTACGGCTATCGCAAAATCCATTGGTATCCCGATGGCGCTGAAGGCTGGCGTGATGCCGGCAACACACTGACAACAGCCCAACCGGAATCTGTCCCTCAATGAGGCAGTGGTGGGCGTCGTGGAAGTTCCATAAAAAACGCGATAGAACGCTGATAAATTATAAAATTATTGAAGCCTTGGCATAATATTTCGGACTAAATGCCGACGTAGCCATGCGAAACTTTAGGCTGTTTTGGTTTTGCTGAACTAGCTCTAAAACAACAGCTTATCCAACTCATTTCACGGGATATTCATGCAACTTAAGCATTGCTTAAATATGGCCGCACTAAGGTCGCGCCGTGTCGACATTTAGCGCGGAGTCAACCATGCTGTCTCTCTGTCGGCGCGGCACAAAAGCCTATCGGGTCACCGCAGGCTTGACCGCGCTTTTGTTGGCGTCCACCGGAATCCCCACGCCCCTTCTGGCGGCCACGACCGTAACACCGATCAAGCACGTGATCGTCATCATCGGCGAAAATCGCAGCTTCGATCATGTCTTCGCCACTTACAAGCCGCTGAATAAGGGCGAGCAGGTTTTGAACCTCCTCTCGAAGAAAATTGTCAACGAGGATGGAACGCCGGGCCCGAATTACGCCGAGGCGGTCCAATATCAAGGTAATGATTCCGACACCTACCAACTGACCCCCCCAAAGACGCGCTATGAGACACTGCCACCGGCTCTCGTCGGCGGTCCTTCAACGCCCTATGGCTGTCAGATCCTCGGCATCACAACCGGCACATCCTGCGTCACCCCCGCGAATATTGCGGCGACCACGAAATTCGAAACCGACCTGGCCGCGGATTATCAGCCATATCTTCTGACCGGCGGGACGGGTCAAACATCAGGAACGCCGGATAAGCGGATCAATTATAACTATCAGGACGCCAGCCATCTGCCTCCCGGCCCCTATCAGCTCTCCTCCCAAACACTTCCCTATGACTCTTACACCCAAAGCCCCGTGCACCGCTTCTTCCAAATGTGGCAGCAGCTCGACTGTGATGCCGACACTGCCGATCGGAGCAATGGCTTCGGCTGCCACAGCGACCAATTCGCCTGGGTGGAAGTGAGCGTAGGCGCGGGTTCTAACGGCAAGGCTCTGCCGGTTGGCTTTAATGACGATTCAACAGGCGAGGGCTCCGCCGCTCTGGGCTTCTTTAACGTCCTGCAAGGCGATGCGCCCTATTTCAAGGAGCTCGCCGACACCTATACGCTGAGCGACAATTATCATCAGGCGATGAACGGCGGCACCGGCGCCAACCACATCATGCTCGGCACGGGCGACGCGATCTGGTTCAGCGACGGCAAGGGTCATCCTGAGAAACCGCCGGAACACCCGCTCAACCCCAACGCCCCCGGCACGCCACCAGCCCCAGTCTATACCGATGCGCTGCAAGAAATTGAAAATCCAAACCCTCAGCCCGGCACGAACAATTACTACATCGAGGACGGCTACGGCGGCACCACCACCAAGGGCTCGCCCACGGCAACATCGCCCAGCGCCAATTACGGCGGCGGCTCTTACGTCAATTGCGCGGACGCGTCCCAGCCCGGCGTCTCGGCTATTCTGGACTATCTCAATGCACTTCACAACAAGGTGCCGCTGCGCTGCGAGAATGGGCGTTATTACCTCGTCAACAACTATAAGCCCGGCTATTTCGGCGACGGCACCGATGCCTATACGGACCAGAACTCGAACAACACTGTGTTTACCATTCCGCCTTCGAATGTGCGCACCATCGGGGAGCTGTTGAATAACTACCAGATATCCTGGGCCTATTATGGCGGCGGCTGGAATAAGTATCTTGAGAATAAATACGCAAAAACGAACCTATACTGCAACATCTGCAATTTCGAGCAATATGCGACGGCGATCATGGCCGATCCGGCGCAGCGCAAGGAGCACCTCAAGGATACGAGCGATCTCCACGCCGGTATCGCGGCAAGTAATATCCCCGCGGTGTCCTTCGTCAAGCCGGACGGTCTTTTGGACGGCCACCCGGCCACTTCCAAGCTCATCCTCTTCGAAGGCTTTGTGAAGAAGATCGTCGACGAAGTGAAGGCCAATAGCACGCTCTGGGCGGACACCGCCATCCTCATCACTTTCGACGAAGGTGGCGGCTATTGGGATTCCGGCTATGTGCAGCCGCTCGACTTCTTTGGTGACGGGACCCGGACTCCCTTGCTCGTGGTTTCGAAATTCAGCACCGGTGGTCATATCTCGCATAGCTACACGGACCATGTCTCGATCGCCAAATTCGTTGAGGCCAATTGGCGGCTCCCGCCGATCACCGGGCGCAGCCGCGACAATCTCCCGAATCCCCTGACGGGAACCAACCCTTATATTCCGGTGAACTCACCCGCCATCGGCGATCTGATGGACATATTCGACTTCGACCAGTAAATTCCCGGAAAATCACCGGCGCCAAAGTTCTGCATACGGATGAACTCGCTGCCCGTCGCGCCGCCACCCATTTGGTTCTGATCGATGCCGCGGGCTTCCCCCACAAGCCCGCCAACGTCGATCCTGGCGCGGTGTGGGAACCTGCCGCATCAAAATATCCCGGCAGTGTCTGGATTCCCGGCACCGGCGAAGTCCAGATCGAGTCAAATGTCGAAGCCTATTTCCGCGATCGACTCGCTGTTCTGACCGGCGGGAATCTCCATCAGCCGATTGTCTCCTATCGCCATCCCCAATTCTGGCGAGC
Organism: Methylocella sp.; assembly: GCA_035503795.1. Lineage (GTDB taxonomy): Bacteria > Pseudomonadota > Alphaproteobacteria > Rhizobiales > Beijerinckiaceae > Methylocapsa. The sequence goes on along the minus strand of DATJTB010000247.1, from coordinate 112 downwards.
TGGAATGCCGCCAAGCGCGCGATGAGCTACGGCTATTGCAAAATCGATTGGTATCCCGACGGCGCTGAAGGCTGGCGTGATGCCGGAAACACACTGACGACAGCCAAACCGG
>DATJTB010000246.1:0-19903 GCA_035503795.1 Methylocella sp. | reverse complement strand
TCGTCCGGATTGCTTGGCGATAAGGCTGCCAATAATGGACGAGGCGAAAGGCAATTTCCTTCTCGTCGGCGCGGGCATTGCCGGGGATGATTGCCCCGTCCGACAGACGCATCACAAGCGTTGGATCGTCAGCACCGCGATTGGGGTCAATGAGGAGCCTGGAAAAGCCCGCCAGTATGGCCGGAGCCTTGAAGCAAGCGGCGAGCGTCCGGGTGAGAGCGGCCGCGCCGATATCATAAGCGATGTGGCGTTCGAGCTGGTCTTGGCCCAAGCCCAGTGTGCCATAGCCTTGCGGCAAAACATTCGAGGCATGATCGCAAACGAAGAGAACGCCCGCCGCGAGGCTGCCCGCTATATATTCGAATGGTTCCATCATGATCCCGGCGCGGTCGAGCTCAAAGCCTCAATTCCCAATGGGGAACCATACAAGGACAATCAAACTCGAATTCATCCTCGTTCGTGAGGATCACCAGCATTGCCTTGGAGTTCGATTCCGTTGTTAGAAATCCGAAGATCCAATGCTCGCCTCCGATCGTCGCGGATTTCGGGCTTCGAATACCAATCCATCCGGTGCACGCCCAATGAAGGCTGTGGGCGCAGACCCTCCCGCCGGCGCCCCAATAATCGCTCGCTTCAGGCTTTGTGCAAGAGGCTCTCAGGAAAAGAAATGTCGGGCTCAGAGCGTCTTTAGGAAATTGATCAAGTCACTCTTTTGTTGCTCCGTCAAATGGAGCGCCAAGAATGCGTTGTAGAAGGACACCACATCGACCAGAGTGGCCGCGGAGCCGTTGTGGAAATAGGGCGCGCGCGCGGCCAGCCCCCGTAAGGTATGGACTTTGAAATTTGCGATGTCTTCGCACTGTCCCGTAATCATGGCTCGACCGAGATCGGTCACAAAATAAGTCACTCCGTTCAGCTTGCATTGGACGGTGAATATGGGCAAGCCGGAAATGTCCAGCACCGGAGGCGCAGGGGTGGCTGAGTTTGCATTGCCCGCATAGGCGACGTTGGTATTGAAGAACGCGGCATAAAAATTATCGCCGACATTGTGGACGTCGTGACAGCTATTGCAATTTGCGTTGAACAGTTGCTGACCACGCGCGACCGACAGGCGGGCTTGCGTCACCCTATCCCTTCCCGTGAGCTTCGCCCACGGAGAGTAAAGGTCGAAGGTCTCGCTCGACTCTAGGAATGCCTGCTTCGACAGTGCGCGAGGACCGCCCGTCGCAGACAGCGCGTAAAGAGAGTTTGCATTGGCGTCAAAGTCTTGCGCAGTGTAAATGCCCGACTCGAAGCTGATGATCTGGCTTAGTTGGGTCTCCGTGGGAGCGATGGTGGCCTGCTCGTGGACGAGAGTCGCCATGATCGCCTGGCTCTTGAGGTTGGGCTGGCGTCCGTCCCACTGGAGATCGGTAAGGAAGCGAGCATTGGAAGCGGGAAGCGGGCGCCTATAAAAGGAGTATATTCCGGCCGTTCCAATGGAGCGGTTGTTCGAGCATTTATACGGATCGTCCACATGTGTTATTTCGAACTGCGCGTTCGGCGGCATCGGCAGCCCGATCCGGATGAGCCCCCTGCCCGTTAGAAGTTCATAAGCCACGCGCTTTTCCGCGAGAGTCGTGACCTTATCGCTCGGACAAGTGGCGCCGTCGAACACGCGAAAGATCGGATCCGCGCCCGAAGTGGCCGTGAAGCGGGCCTGAACGTCCGCCGCGCTGACGCCCCATCCCGTCTGCGGCTGATGGCAGGTGAAACAACTGCGTCCATTCGTCCCCAAGTTCTGGAAGAACGCGTTTGATGACGTCGTCGTGGGGCCGCGCGGCTGGTAGGTGGCAATCATCCCGCTGGGGTCGGGCCCGGCTTCGAACACCGGGATGGTGCTCGGCGTCGACTGCGCGGCGTTGTCGGCGTCTTTGAACACGCGCATCTTCTGCGCGTGCGCGATGGCGGCTGGCGCCCACCACAGTGGGTCATTCGGCGCGCTTTGCGCCGATGCCGGCTGCAGTGGGACCCATACGGAGGAAACGAGAGCGAACCCCGCGAGGGGAAGCCCGAGCGTCTTGGCGACGGACATTTGCTTTCCCCTAGGACGAGGGTGGACAAAAAACGTGGACGTTTCCCGGTGGGGTCACAGTTTCGACGAACACGCCTTCCCCGTGGCGAAGCCCGTGTCCGTCAGCTTGTAGACCGTGCCGTTTCCAAACGCGCCGTTCTGGCCGCCGGTCACTCCGCCCCCTTGGGTCGTGCCATAGAGATTGCCTTCGCTATCGGCGATCACGCCGGCCAACTCGGGAAGAGCCCCGTCGCTGGGAGCGCCCTTGAAGGCGTAAAGCACCGAAAAGGTCCCGTCCGGCGTGATCTTGAACACCGTGCCGCATCCTGGGGCGCCGAAAACCGCCGCGGGGCATGTCTTGAGGTCGCCCCCGATGGTGGCCGTGCCGTAAAGATTGCCCTTGCAGTCGGCGATCAAGCTGCTCGTGGGTCCACCCCCGTCGCTGCCGCCCGTAAAGGCGTGCAGCGTCGTAAGGGTCCCCCGCGGCGTGAGCTTGAACACGGTGCCGCATCCTTTCCCGTACTCGCCGGCGTCGCAACCCGGCTTTCCGCCCTCGAATGTCGTGCCATAGAGATTGCCTTCTTCGTCGGCGATCAGCCCGGCATAGGGCAAACCCCCATCACTGCCGCCCTTAAAGGTGTACAGCGTCGTTTTGGTCCAACCGGTCGCCGAGCCGGACAGCGGCGTGAGTTTGAAGACCGTGCCGCATCCTTTTTCGAACGCATCTGCCGGGCAGGGCGTGCCGTCGCCGCCGGTGTTCGCCATGCCATAAAGATCGCCCTTCGCGCCGGCGATCAGGAAGCCATTGGGAGTATCTCCGTCCCGAAGGTCCTTGAAGGCGTAAAGCACGGAAAAGGCCCCGTCGGGTGCGATCTTGAACACCGTGCCGCATCCTGAATTCGGTCCGAAGCCGTTTACGTCGCACGTCTTGTCGTCGCCACCCAGGGGTGCCGCGCCATAGAGATTGCCGTCTTTGTCGAGAAGCAGGGCGCCTGCGGGTTGATTGCCGTCGCTGCCGCCCGTGAAGGAATGCAGCAGCGTCTCGGTCCAGCTGATCGCCGAAACGGACGGCGGCGCGAGCTTGAACACCACGCCTTTTCCCGATTTGCCGCCGGCGGCCGTGGTTCCAAAGAGAATGCCCTCCTTGTCAACTAGCAGGCTGCCTAGCGGACCAGCTCCGTCGTGGTCGCCGCCCACGAAGGAGTGCAGCAGCGTCTCCTTCCCGCCGGGCGAGATCTTGAACACCGCGCCCGCATTCAACGCGCCGCCAATTTCGGTCGTGCCATAAAGATTGCCCTTGCTGTCCATGGCAAGGCCGGCATCGGGAGTTTGCCCGTCGCTCTCTCCCAAGTGGAAAAAGTGCAGCACCGTCTCTTTCGGAGCGGCCAAGGCGCCGTCGGCGGTCGCCGCAGCCATGGCGATCGCGGAGGCCAGTGGGACCAGAGTTTTTCGAGCAAATCCGTACGATCGCATGTTGATTTTCCCTCTTTCCTTTATCTGTTCCTTATCCGTGACGCATCGAGCCGCGGCGTCCGTTTCGCCGGGCGTAATCGCATTTCTTGGTCGCTGATTTCACCGTCTAGCTGACGGTCGCCGCCATCAAAACGCGACATGGTCTGCCGAAATAAAATGGAAACGCCTGTTTTCATGAAGCTAAGCTGGCTAAACTTGCCACAGAAAATATCGTGGCCACACATTTGGCGGATTGTGTGCCGCTAAGTGTACTTGGAGATACGCAATCCATTTCAAGGGAAGAGTCCAAGCTTGCCCCTGGAATTATCAGTACGACGTAGCCGAGTGATCCGAACGGTTGGGGAGCCGAAACTGGTCCAGTTTCTTGAAAAACAGCACCGCCGCACTTCGACGACGGGCAGCGCCGGTCTGCAAAGTGTCACGGCATTTTGTGCCAATGGCTTGCAGCACAAGAGGCTCTCGTGATTGAGGCCGGACCTAAACAAGAGTCATGACATGACAATAATTTCATTCAATGGATGGAAGCCGATCGGCTAGAGCCTCCTTTGACTGAAGAAAAGCCGGAAATTGGGAGCCTAGAACAATTGTCCGATGGCAAGATGCTGAAAAAACCCTCATCTGCGGCGGTTGATTTGAAAGCGAACCGCCTCCTTCTCTTCATCCTCGTTTTTCTGGGTTTTGCGGCATTGTGCGGAAGCTTGGCCTATTTCCAATTCGTCTACAAACCGGGCATGATGAAAGCCTTCATTCTGGCCTCTCCGCCGCCGCCCGCCTCCGTCGCAATGGCAAGGCCGAAAGTGGAGGTCTGGAAGCCGCGGTTGCCGGCGATCGGCACTTTGCGGGCGGTCCAGGAGATTGATGTCGCGCCGCAAATCGGCGGCGTAGTGACTGCAGTGCGGGTCGAATCGGGCCAGGATGTGGAAAAGGGCGCGCCACTCTTTGAGATCGACACGACCGTCGAGCAGGCGGATCTGAAAAACAATCTTGCTGTTTTGCGGAACGCCGGCCTGGTCCTTGAGCGCCAGCGTCAGCTGATACAGGGCGGCAATACAGCCAAGGCGAATTTCGATGCGGCCGAAGCGGCCCGCGATCAGGCCGCGGCCGCCGTCGAGCGGGTCCGCGCGATCATCGCGCAAAAAATGCTGGTCGCTCCTTTTGCCGGTCGGGTTGGCATTCGCAAAGTCGATCTTGGCCGATATGCTTCGCCGGGAACGAGCCTCATCACCTTGCAGCAGCTTGATCCGATCTATGTCGATTTCCCGTTGCCCGAACGATCGCTCGGCGTTCTCAAAGCGGGGCAGGAAATCGAGGTCGTCTTCGATGCCTATCCCGGCCAAATCTTTCATGGGCAGGTGAAGACGATCGATGCGCGGGTGTCACAGGATAGCCGCAATGTCCTGCTCCGCGGCGAGCTCAGCAATGCAAAGAAGCTGCTCTGGCCGGGCATGTTCGCCAATGTGAATGTTGTTGCGGGAAGCCCGTTGAAAGTGCTGACCCTGCCGCGCACGGCCATCGATTATTCGCTTTATGGGGATAGCGTCTTCGTCGTCAAGCCGGCGCCCCCATCGGCCACTTCGGGGCTCTCACCCGGTTCGGCTGAGGCGGCGCCGGCCCAAACGGATCCGCCGCTTATCGTCGAACGGCGCGCCGTGCGGCTTGGCGAGGTGCGCGAGGACAGAGTCGCCATTCTCGACGGTCTCGATGAAGGCGAAATGGTCGTCGCTCAAGGCCAGCTGAAACTGCGGTCCGGTGCACGCGTGCAGGTCGATCCGGATGCGCAGCTTGAGCACGCCCGGGTCCGGCCAAGGGAATAGCGCATGTCCTACACGGATATTTTCGTCAAGCGGCCGGTCTTGGCGAGCGTCGTGAGCCTGTTGATCCTTCTTGCCGGACTTCAGTCCGCCTTCAAGCTGCAGGTTCGCCAATATCCGACGATCGCCTCTTCGACCATTACGATCACCACCTCCTATCCGGGCGCTAATGCGGATTTGGTCAAGGGCTTCATCACGACGCCTCTTGCCCAGGCGGTGGCGAGCGCCGAAGGCATCGACACGCTCGTCACCAATTCGCAGCAGAACACTTCAACCATCACGCTCAATCTGCTGCTGAACGCCAATGCCGACCGGGCGGTCGCCGATGTTTTGGCCAAGGTCAACCAGGTCAAATATCTGTTGCCGCGCGAGGCTTTCGATCCGGTGGTCGTCAAGCAGACCGGCGATCCGACCGCCGTGCTCTATATGTCATTCAATTCGAACACCCTGTCGGCCGCGCAGATCACCGATTATCTGAACCGCGTGGTGCAACCACGGCTGCAAACGATCGATGGGGTCGCCAATGTCCAGATCATCGGCGGCCAGACCTTCGCGATGCGGGTCTGGCTCAATCCGGATCGGATGGCGGCGCGCGGCGTAACGGCTTCGGATGTCTCGGTGGCGCTCGCTGCCAATAATTTCACAACCGCAGCCGGCCAGATCAAGGGAGATTTCGTTCAGACCAGCATCAATGCGCAGACTTCACTCAACACGGCGAGAGCTTTCGGACAGCTCGTCGTCTCGGCGCGCGGCGACGCCTTGACCAGGCTCGGCGATATCGCCGATATCGAGCTTGGTCCGGAATCGGCGGATTCCTCTTCATTCTTCGACGGCCAGAAAGCGGTTTTCATCGGCATTTACACGACACCGACGGCCAATCCGCTCAGTGTGATCAATGACGTCCGCCGGAGCTTTCCCGAGATTCAAGCGCAGCTTCCCGCCGGTCTCGATGCCTCGATCGCCTATGACGCGACCAAATTCATCCGCGCCTCGATTCATGAAGTCGAGAAGACATTAGGCGAAGCGGCGTTCATCGTGATCGTGGTGATCTTTCTGTTTCTTGGCAATTTCCGCTCGACCATCATACCGATCGTGACGATTCCCCTATCGCTCATCGGTGTCATGACGGTTCTGTTTGCACTCGGCTATTCGATCAATCTTTTGACCCTGCTTGCTCTCGTTCTGGCGATCGGACTTGTCGTCGATGATGCCATTGTCGTCGTCGAGAACATCTACCGGCACATGGAAGAGGGGATGACGCCGAAGGAGGCGGCTTTGAAGGGCGCCCGCGAGATCGCGACACCGGTGATTTCGATGACGATCACGCTCGCCGCCGTCTATGCGCCGATCGGCTTCGTGTCCGGGCTCACCGGCTCGCTGTTCCGCGAATTTGCCTTCACTCTGGCGGGTTCGGTGATTGTGTCTGGCGTCATCGCGCTCACGCTTTCGCCGATGATGTGCTCGCGCCTGTTGAAGCCGCCGCAGGCGGAAGCGCGCGGCTTTTCCTCGCTGATCGACAAGATCTTCAATGTCCTACGTAACAGCTATCAGACTCGGCTGCATAAAGCGCTTGAATTCCGTGCCTTGACCGTTCTGGTTCTCGTCGGCGTGCTGGCGTTGACCGCCATCATGTTTGCCTCGACGCCGAAGGAACTCGCGCCGGAGGAGGATCAGGGCACGATTTTCGCCCTGATCAAGACGCCGCAATATGCCAATCTCAACTATATGGAGAAGACGAACGGCAAGGTTGGCGATGCCTTCATGGCGCTTCCGGAAAAAGATCATGTCTTCATGATCAACGGGAATGGCGACGTGCACCAGGGTTTTGGCGGCGTCATCCTGAAGACCTGGGAAGAGCGAAGCCGCAGCCAGAAGGCGATCGTCCGGGCGTTGCAGCCGCAGCTCGCGGCGGTAACCGGGGGCGACATTCTGGCTTTCAGCCCACCCTCGCTGCCAGGTTCGACGGGCGGCCCGCCGGTGCAGTTCGTGATCCGCACCATCGCCGATTATCGCCAGCTCGTCGATGTCATGGCCAAGGTCGAGAAGGCGGCGAACGAGAGCGGGCTGTTTCTTTTCGCCAACAGCGATCTCAAATTCGATATGCCCCAGATCGACTTCAAGATCGATGCGGACAAGGCCAATGCGCTCGGCATCCGCATGTCGGAAATCGGCACTTCGCTCGCCACTCTGCTCGGTGGCAACTATGTCAATCGTTTCAACATGCTCGGCCGCAGCTACGAGGTCATCCCGCAGGCGCCGCGCGATTTCCGCCTGACGCCGGATTGGCTCACCCGCTATCAATTGCGCACCGCCTCCGGCGCTTTGGTCTCGCTTGGAACGGTGGCGACGCCCGAGACGAGCGTCCAGCCGAATGGCTTGCCGACATTTCAGCAATTGAATGCCGCGACCCTGCAAGGCGTACCCTTTCCCGGCCGCACGCTCGGCGAGGCCATCTCCTTCCTGCAGGACAAAGCCAAGGAGATATTGCCGGAAGGCTACAGCGTCGACTATCTCGGCGACAGCCGTCAATATGTCCAGGAGGGCAATACGCTTGCCATCACCTTCGTCTTCGCGCTGATCGTCATTTTTCTCGTGCTCGCCGCGCAGTTTGAAAGCTACCGTGACCCGTTCATCATCCTCATCGCCTTGCCCACCTCGATGTTCGGCGCGCTCCTGCCGCTCAACCTGCTCGGCGTCTTTGGCCTTGCGAGCATGAATATCTATTCGCAGATCGGGCTTGTCACCTTGATCGGCCTCATCTCCAAGCACGGGATCCTGATGGTCGAATTCGCCAACAAGCTCCAGGAGACGGAAGGCTTTGGCCGGCGCGCGGCCATCGAGCATGCAGCCGCCGTGCGGCTGCGTCCGATCCTCATGACGACGGCCGCCATGGTGGCGGGCATGATCCCGCTGATCTTCGCCAGCGGGGCTGGCGCGCAAAGCCGCGTCGCGATCGGCATGGTGATTGCCGCCGGCATGAGCATCGGCACGATCTTCACCCTGTTCGTGACGCCGGCGATCTATACGCTGGTGGCGCGCGATCGCCAGGGAGCCAAGGCGGACCGGGCGAAAGTCCAGCCGAGCGGCCGGTTTTCCGAGCGCGCGTTCGGCGAACGCCGTGCCGCCGAATAGGATTTATCTTGAATGGATTAAGCCGAGCTGAAATCCCGACCATCATTGACACTCAAGCTTTTCAAACCTCTTTCCTCTCCCCTACGAAGCCGCGGCATGAATGCACTTGATCCCGTCGCAAGGCGGCGGACTTTCGCCATCATCTCCCACCCCGATGCGGGCAAGACGACGCTGACCGAAAAGCTGCTGCTCTTCGGCGGCGCGATCCAGCTCGCCGGCGAAGTGCGCGCCAAGGCGAACCGAAGGCAGACCCGTTCCGACTGGATGGGCATCGAGCGCGAGCGCGGGATCTCGGTCGTCACCTCGGTGATGACCTTCGAATATCAAGACTGCGTCTTCAACCTGCTCGACACGCCCGGCCATGAGGATTTCTCCGAGGACACCTACCGCACGCTGACGGCGGTCGATTCCGCCGTGATGGTGATCGACGCGGCCAAGGGCATCGAGGCGCGCACCCGAAAACTCTTCGAGGTTTGCCGGCTGCGCGACATCCCGATCCTGACCTTCATCAACAAGCTCGACCGCGAGACTCGCGACCTGTTCGAGCTGCTCGACGAGATCGAACGCGTGCTGGCGCTCGATGTGGCGCCGATGACCTGGCCGCTCGGGCGCGGCCGATCCTTTGCCGGCACCTATGATCTGCGCCACAATCTCGTCCGCCAGATCGATCGCGACGGCGAGCCCGTCGCGGTCAATGGGCCGGATTCCTCGTTTCTCGAAAAGCTCCTGGATGCCACCGATCTCGCCGAAACCAGGGGTGAGATCGAGCTCGCTCTGGGCGGACTCAAGACGTTCGATCGCAAAGCCTATCTGCAAGGTCATCTGACGCCGGTTTATTTCGGCAGCGCCTTGCGCAATTTCGGCGTGCGCGACGTGATCGATGCGCTCGCCGAATTCTCGCCGCCGCCGCATGGGCTTCCCGCGCAGACCCGCTTCGTCGATGCGCGCGAGGAGAAGATGAGCGGCTTCGTGTTCAAGATCCAGGCGAATATGGATCCAAACCACCGCGACCGGATCGCCTTTCTGCGGGTCTGCTCCGGCCGCCTGACGCGCGGCATGAAGGCCAAGCTCGTGCGCACCGGCAAGCTCATTCCGCTCAATGCGCCGCAATTCTTCTTCGCCCAGGATCGCCAGCTCGCCGAGGAGGCCTATGCGGGGGATGTGGTCGGCCTGCCGAACCATGGCGCGCTGCGGATCGGCGACACGCTGACCGAGGGCGAGGATTTGATCTTTCGCGGCGTGCCGAGCTTTGCCCCGGAGATCCTGCGCCGCGTCAAGACGAGCGACGCGATGAAGGCCAAGAAGCTGCGCGAGGCCTTGGGGCAGATGGCGGAAGAGGGCGTCGTTCAGCTCTTCCTGCCGCAGGACGGCTCCGGCGCGATCGCCGGTGTGGTGGGGGCCTTGCAGCTCGATGTGCTGGCGGAGAGGCTCAAGGCCGAATATGGGCTACCCGTCAGCTTCGAGACGAGCCGCTTCGAATTCGCCCGCTGGATTACGGCCAAAAATCCAAGCGAGACGGAAAAATTCATTGTCGCCCATCCCGCCTCCATGGCGCGCGATCTCGACGGCGCGCCGGTCTTTCTCGCGGCTTCCGCCTTCGACCTCAAATATGAGCAGGACCGCTTTCCGGAGGTGGGCTTTTCCGACATCAAGGATTATCAGAAGGCGGCGGAGTGAGTTGCCGATTGAGAGGCGCAATCGGACAAAAATGTTTCACGTGAAACATTTTGGTAAGGTCGGAGCCGAAAACCTTACAAGTGGCAAGACGGGGCTCTCCCTTGATTGTGTCAGATCGACACCTTTTTGCGTCCGATGCGGTCTCAGCTTAGCAGCTGCGAGCCCCTTGAGGCGCAAGCGCTCGAAGCCACGTTGGCACCAGCGTCAGAAGCAGGCACGTGACAGTCGGCGTGCTCGCCGCCATGGCGCGGTAACCCTCCGTCTTTAGCCCCTACCCGTGACGAATTCGCTGCGCATCGAAAAAGTTGCAGCCGATTCATGCGGTTGTCGCAGATTTGCTCCCCCATTATGGGGGCTATTGCAAAGTCTGGAGTTATCCCCCATAATGGGGGTATAATGCGCGGATGCAAAAGCTTAAGCGACACTTCGCGCTAGCGGATATCAAAGCGGCGTTCAGCGATCCGGCCTGTCTCAATCGTTCCTTCGTATCGAAGCAGGGCGCGGACGATTTAGACATGGATGATTCCGATGTGGTGGCGGTTATTCAGGCTTTGACGCACGCGGATTTTGAGAAATCGATGACCTCGATCGCCGATCACAAGATTTGGCAGGATGTCTACAAGCCCAATGTTGGGGGTCGGGCTCTGTATGTGAAATTCACGCTCGATGCACGCGGCGCGCTGTTTTTGATTAGCTTCAAGGAGGCACGAGGATGAGCAAAAATCCAAGAGACTATCCCGACACGATGCCGAGCGCGGAATCGGGTCGCCTCATGACGCGCGGCGAGAAACTGGTTTCCTTCAAGATCGCTGGACAAAGCTTCACCTATTTGCAACCTGGTTGGTGGTGCTCGTTGACCGATCCTGACGATATGGAAGGGCACTTGGTCGATGAGGATAACCAGATTGCCGAAATGGCGCGCCGCACGGCGAAAGTTTTGGCACACGGCGAAAGGGTGTTCGTCCCCGTGGTGATCCGCGCCATCCGCCAACGCTGCGGCCTCACGCAACGCGAAGCCGGTTTGTTGTTCGGCACCGGCGAGAAGTCCTTCGAGAAATACGAAAGCGGCGAGATTCAACCGTCCGCGCCAACCAAGCGGCTGCTGCGGCTCGCATGGGAGCGTCCCGAGCTCTTCACCCTTGGCGAGGATCGGCGTATCGAACCCGCGCCTAAGGATGATGACAATTTCGTCCATGAGGCATTGCGCACCGCGCATGTCGATCGGCTTTACGAGTCGTTGTTCGCGACTCCGCGACAGGAAGAACCGCAATCGAGCTTTTGAAATTTTAGTGCAACTAACCGGCGTGGAATCGGATAGCGAATCAAGGGCTCTCGTGGTGGCCGACCAACGACCGCTGACCCGAGTCGCCGGCATTGTCGCGCCGCGGGTGATCGCCGCCGCCGGCGAGCATGCCAGTCGCCGCTTTTTGGAGTTCTTCGCCGTCACCATCCGCAACAAGATAACGCGGCAGGCCTATTACCGGGCCGTTGCGCGGCTCCTCGACCGGTGCGATCACCACAAACTCGGCCAACTCGCCGATATCGAGCCGCTGCATGTCGCCGCCCTTATCGAAGCGCTCGGCAAGGATTTTGAAAAACCGACGGTCAAGCAACACCTCGCCGCCATCCGCATGCTGTTCGATTGGCTCGTCATCGGCCAGGTCATTGCCACCAATCCGGCCCACGCGGTGCGCGGCCCGAAGCCCGTCGTCAAGAGGGCACTCACGAGAGAACAGGCCCGCGAACTCCTTGACAGCATCGATATTTCAACCTTGGTCAGACTGCGTGACCGGGCGCTGATTTCCGTGATGACCTTTGCCTTCGCCCGCATTGGCGAGGTCGTTGGCATGCATGTCGAGGATTATTACCCCAAGGGCAAGCGCCGCTGGGTGCGTCTGCATGAAAAAGGCGGTAAGCGCCGTGAGATGCCGGCAATCATAATCTTGAAGCCTATCTCGACGCTTATATTGAAGCGGCCGGAATCCGTGATGGCGGCAAGGCTCCCCTCTTTCGCTCCGCCGCCGGCCGTACCGGCACGCTCACATCCACGGCCATGAACCGGGTCGACGCTTGGCGCATGATCCAGCGCCGCGCCGCCGAGCTCGGCACGCGCGCCAGGATCGGCTGCCACACCTTTCGCGCCACGGGCATCACCGCCTATCTTGAAGCCGGCGGCACGCTGGAGAACGCGCAGGCCATGGCCGCGCATGAAAGCCCGCGCACGACGAAACTCCATGATCGCACCGGCAACGAGATCATGCTCGATGAGGTTGAGAGGATCACGATTTAGGGGGCTCCTTTTGCCACTAATTCCTAGCAATCGGTGTTCGCTGCCGATGTAATCGCCTTGGAGCGATCATGGTCGGGCGTATGTGCGTGGCCGAGTACCCGTCAGACCCCCGCTTGAGGGGATTCGGGTACCGGAACATCGAAGCCATTCAGGGTCACCGAAACCAGGCAATAGAGGCCGACAAGATAGCAAAGCTCGGCCGCGCCATGCGCGCCGAAGGCATCGACTGCAGCCTTGTAGGTCAGCTCCGGCAGCACACCGCCGCTCGTGAGCGCGGCAGCGATATCATAGGCTACGGCCTCATCGCGGGTGAGATCGGCCGGGCGCTGGCCAGCGATGATGGTGGCAAGTTTCGCATCCGGGAGCTTGTCATGCTCGGCGATCGCGACATGGGCATAGATTTCGTATGCCGCCCGGAAATGCGCGCCGGTCACGAGAATGGCGACCTGGCGGGCGCGGTCGGGCACCTTTGATTGCTGGGACAAGGCCTTGGTGAGGTCCCAAATCGGCTTGCCGATGTGTGGCTCATGGATCCACGGGTTCCACGGACCTATCAGGGCGCCATCCTCGCGGATCGCGGCAAACCCATGAAAGCTCTTGCCAATCCCCTCCCGCATATCCTCGTAAAGAGGGCGCTGCTCAGCCGAAAGGCCGGCGGGCGGTATCAAGGGAAGCCGCATGAAGATTCTCCAGATCAATTGAACAGACAGAAGATTGTAATTGAGTGGCTTACGCTTTGTTCTGTTATGTCATTTGAAAAACGGAGTGAGCCGACATTCGCCAGATTACGAGGGATTGACCGTCGAATTGCTCTGCTTGGCCGTTTGGGCGCTTCCCCCGCCTTAACCCCTTTGCGGTCCGTAAGGTTCCACAGCGTGCCGGAAATTGTCGGATTGATTGTGATCAAGACGCATCTCTCCCGTAAGTTGCCTCGAACGCATGACGACCGAGCATTTCACGCGGGCGCGGTATCGGGCGGCGGTCGAAGTTCGGCGATCATTCGCAGGATGTTGGCGAAGAGATTTTTGGGAATGGCGACCTCGGCCATCTGAAACGCGATTGTCCAACATCCGCACCCATGAGACGGAGCTTCCGGTTTCCTCCCAAAGCGAAAGGTCAATCTCGGGTAGTGGATCACGGTCATGCGTGGTAAAGATCATGAAGGTATCGACCCCTCCGGCCTGGGTTTTGGCCTTATTAGGATGCGGGGTATCATTGAGTGCATCGCAAGGAGGAATCCGATGCCTACCGATCAAACCCGCAACCGGGATCGGGCCCGTAGTCAAGGAGATCATTCAACTCTATATGTGTCGCCGGAGTTAAGCCGATCGAGTTGGCTTGTGACCTCGCTGTCGCCGAACAGCGACGAGACGTCGAAATACACGATTGCCGCGGGTGAGGCCCCCAAATGACTTGCCTTGCTGGCCCGCATGCTCCGAAAAGCCGAGCAGCTCGTCGGTGGGTCACTCAATGTTGTGGTCATCCAAGAGCCGGCCTCGATGGCTTCTGGGTCCATCGATCGCTCGAGGCAAATGATATTGAAAGCCATATCGTCGATCCTGCTTCGGTCGCTGGATTGAGTATTCTAAATTACTTATTCGCCCGATCCGCCGGAAAACTGTCCAATTGTTGGTTCTCTGAACCGGCTGCACGGCTTTCAACTCAAGCGAAAGGTCAACCGGCATGGAATGGGCATTTTATGCGGCTTATTTTCTGGGCGGGGCTTTTCTCACCAATGCCGTTCCGCATGTCGTGAGTGGCGTGATGGGAAGACCCTTTCAGTCGCCTTTTGCCAAGCCACCTGGCCAAGGGCTTTCCTCTTCGACTGTTAATCTGCTTTGGGGCTTCATCAACCTGGCCGCTGGCTATGCTTTGCTTAGCCGTGCAGGGGATTTCGATTGGCGCGCAACCGGGGATATGCTGGCCCTGGGTCTTGGTGGTCTTTTGTTAGGCCTCATCCTTGCGCGCCGCTTCGGCAGGTTTAACGGCGGCAATCATCCCGACGCGCCGTGAGTGTCGCGGCAAGGCTTTCCCGCCCTTCTGCGGAGTTGCAAAAGCGGACGAATTGAAGCCTTGACCCTTGGCCTAAGGCAAAATAAAAGGGGCGCTCATTCGCGCGAAGCCGACGAGGCCTTGCGCCTTTCCCCCATGGAAATTTGAATGTTCGCAAAGACCTATTCCGCCAAGGCGGCGGAAATCGAAAAGAAATGGGTGCTGATCGACGCCAAGGGGCTTGTCGTCGGGCGGCTCGCCTCGCTCATCGCCCTGCGGCTGCGCGGCAAGCATAAGGCGACCTTCACGCCGCATATGGACGATGGCGACAATATCATCGTCATCAATGCCGAGAAGGTGGTTCTGACCGGCCACAAGCGCGAGCAGAAGGTCTATCATTATTACTCGGGCTATCAGGGCGGCCTCAAGGAACGCTCGGCCAAGTTCATTCTGGAAAGCCGCTTCCCGGAGCGGATCGTCGAGAAGGCGGTGGAGCGCATGCTGCCGCGCGGGCCCCTAGGGCGCCGGCAGCTCGCCAATCTGCGGGTCTATAAGGGGAGCGAGCATCCGCATGCCGCTCAGCAGCCGGTGACGCTCGATGTGGCGAGCCTCAACCGCAAGAATGCGAGGCTCGGTTGATCATGGGTGAAATTTTATCTTCGCTTCAGGATTTGCAGAGCGCGGTGGCGCCGCCGCCGGAGGCCGCTCCGCGCTACGCCCAAACGCTTGATCCGTATGGCCGGGCCTATGCGACCGGAAAGCGCAAGGACGCGGTGGCGCGGGTCTGGATCAAGCCGGGCCCTGGCAAGGTCACGGTGAACGGCCGGCCGCTCGACCATTATTTCGCGCGTCCCGTGCTGCGGATGATCCTTCAGCAGCCCTTGGCTGTCGCCAAGCGCGCGGATCAATATGATCTGACGATCAGCGTGGCCGGCGGAGGCCTTTCGGGGCAGGCGGGCGCGGTACGTCATGGCCTGGCCAAGGCGCTCGTTAATTATGAGCCGGAGCTGCGCCCCGCGCTCAAGAAAGAGGGGTTTCTGACCCGCGATCCGCGCGTCGTCGAGCGCAAGAAATACGGCAAGAAGAAAGCCCGCCGCAGCTTCCAATTCTCGAAGCGCTGACGCCTCTTCCTTCTCCCACGAAGTGTCACGAAGTGGGAGAAGGTGGCCCTCGCTTTCGCGTGGGTCGGATGAGGGTCATTTCATTAGGGCGGCGCCCCCCATCCGTCATGCTTCGCACGACACCTTCTCCCAATTGGAGAAGACGCTCCCTCAGCCGCGATCTTACAAATCATCCCCAACGCCGCGCTGTCCGCCACAAAATCCATTGCCGTCGCCATTGCGCCAGCTCAATCACGCTTTTGAACGGATCATAGCCGGATTTCTCCATCTGCCGGAGATAGGGCTCGCAGAGGCAGGCGGGCAGAAGCGCCGGGCGGCATCTCGGCGAAAGACCAGGCAAAAGCGAATGGAAAGTTTCGAGATGCGTTCGCGCAAGCGCGCGTAGCTCGGCGAGCGCGCCTTGAACGGTCGGTGCGTTGCGCCCCTCCAGAAAAACCCGCGCATCGAGCCCAGCCTTCCGAAAAATTTCGGCCGGCACGAAAAGCTGGCCGCGAGCGCAATGCCAGGGCAGGGCGCGCAACAGGCCGGTCAGGCTGTAGGCGATGCCGGCATGTCTCGCGAGGCTAAGACCCGCGACCGCTTCCTGCGGTTCGAGGATCTGCATAGCGAGGCGGAAGAGGGTGGCCGTGGTCGCCTCGGCATAGGTTTCGAGCGCAATCGTCCTTTCGATCGGCTCGTTATAAAGATCCTGCAATCGCGCCTCGATCAGCTCGAGGAGCGGCGCTTTCGGCAGGCCGAAACACGTGAGTGTGTCAAGGAGCGCGGCCGAGACCGGATTGGCCGCGGCGCCGGTCTGATCCTGTCCGTTAATCGCGTCCCGCCACCATTGGAAACGGATTTCGCCGAGCAGGGGCTCGGAGGTGACTTCCCGCACCCGGGCGATTTCCAGGCTGAAGGCATAAAGCGCATGGACATGCGGTCGCATGGCCTGTGGGACGAAGAGGCTCGAAAGCCAGCGGTCCCGGTCATCGCGGCGCAACAAATCCTCGCAATAGGCATAATTGGCAATACGGCTCATTAGGGTGAAGACCTAGTTATTCCACCATCCGGCAACCGTCATTGCGAGCGCAGCGAAGCAATCCAAGGGCAAACGCCGAAGCCGTGGCATGGATTGCTTCGTCACGGAGCTTGTCATCGGGCCGGCGAAGCCGGACCCGTTGGCTCCTCGCAATGACGGCACACTAATTAGGTCCTGATTCTAGGGCACGACGAGAAGCGCCGCGGCGACGCGCCGCCGTTCGCCGAGCAGGATGGAATAGGTCCGCGCCGCCGCGCCGGTCGGCATGGGCTCGGGTCTTATGCCGGCGGCATTGAGGAGCCGGCGAAGATCAGGAAGAAGCGGAACGAGCTCGATCCCCGTGCCGATCAGGAGATGCTCGATGCTTCCCGGCGCTTCCTTGAACACGGCTTCAAGAGTGGCGGCACTGATGTCCGAGGGCGTCACGGCGTCCCAGGCATAAATGCCCGACGGCAGGGCGAGGATGGAGCCGCGATGCGACATGTCGGCAAAGCGAAACCCCCCCGAGCCATAGCCTTCAATGAAGTGCGGGCCCGGCAGAAAGCCCGTGTATTTTGGTTCGGTCAATAAGCTTGCCCTTGCGGATGCGACGGCTGCCGGAGGCGGCTGCTCGATGCGAGGCTTTGGCGCGGCGACGTCATCGCGAGGCCGTGACAGGGCGGTGGCAATTCCAGTCCCATCACCTCGCCGTTGGATTGCGGCTGTGAAGCGTCTTTGTCAACACGGCGCCACTCCAAGGCGGGCCTGGATCACTGCGTCTTGGCGGCCTCGATCGACAAGGTTTCGATGTCGCCCAGAATGGTCTCAGGGTCGAGCGATTGATTGGAATAGATCTCGCGGACGAACCCTTCCCGGTCGATGAGATAGACTTTCAGAATATGGTTCAGGACGAAGCCGCCGCCGACTGACGCCTCTGCATCAAAGGCGATATCCTCACCCATGTCGCGGATCACCGGATTCAAGAAAAGATAGGAATAGGTGGTGAGAAAATGCCACGGCACGGGATTGCCGTCTTGGGCATAGTGCTTTTCGAAAAACCGCAGCTTTTCCGGCTGGTCGTGGATCGGATCGAGGCTCAAAAAGACGAAACGGACTTGGCTCCGCAGGTCGGCCCGCGTCAGAAGCGCCGCGCGGACTTGCTCGAAGGCCTCGAAGGCGAGCGGGCAGCCATTCGGGTCGGCGCAGGCGCTGTAGAAAAAGCTGAACAGCGTGATGGCGCCCTTTGTGTAGTGCGACAGCAGATGGGGAAAACGATTGCCTTCCAGCACGATTCCGAAAGGCACCTTCTGGATGTGGTCAAGAGGGTAGGTGCCGGGTTTTGGCAGGCCGACAGCGCGCGGCACCTCGGCTGCGAGCGGGTTTTGAATTTCAACAAAGCCCGCCGCAGCCAAAACTACGAGGAGAAGTATTGCTCGATACAATGCTCTTCTAACCGTCATTGCGAGCGCCGCGAAGCAATCGAGGGCAGAGTTCGAAGCCGTAGCATGGATTGCTTCGTCGCTCCGCTCCTCGCAATGACGGCAACTAAGCTGCATCACCTCTGCGCCGCGTGTGTCGGCCAGTCGAGAGACGCCTTCTGCGCCTCGCCGGAGAATTTGATGTGATGCGGGCGGCCGAGCTTTTCGGCGAAGAAGTCCACTTCGAATTTTTGCCGGAGCTCCTTTCCGTCCCAATCATAGGCGCGCAGAACCTGCTCATTATCCGCCCCCTTCTTGTCCCAGTTGGAGAGCAGCGAGGAGGTGATGTAGACGCGTTTGCCGTCCCAGCTCTGGGAGATCATATTGACCTGCTTGCCGGTGACTTTCGAATAGATCTCGACCGGCTTTTCGGGGTTGGAAATATCGAAGAGATGGGTCGTGCCGTCGAGAAAGGTATTGACCCAGAGCCGCTTGGAATCGGCGGAGATGGAGAGATCGACCGGCAGCGGGATTTTCGACGGATCGCCGACGACTCCCACCTCCTTCGCCTCCCATTGGCCCTTGTCATCATGCTTGATGAGCCAGATTTTCGAGGTCAGCGCCGAGACGACGAATGCCCAATCGTCATTTTCGTTCAGCGACCAGCGGATTTCAAGCGGCGCTCCCGGCACGGAAAGGATCTGCTCCGGCTGGAAGGACTTCAGGTTCCACAACACGACCGTATTGCCGAAATGCTTCATGGCCTCGCTGTCCTTGATGAGGTCGCCGAGGTCGCGCAAATAATTGTTCTTTCCCGTGAAGCTTGAAGTCAGAAATACATTCTTCTTCGGGTTGATCGCGATGTCATAGCCATAGCCGTCGCCACCCTTATCGGTCGGGATCGGATGGGCGGAGAGAAACTCGCCTTTATTGTTATAGATGGCAAAGCCGGTCACGCCGTCTCCCGTCTTGTCGTTGGACAAGGCGCCGATCAGCATCCGGCCGGGGATGGCATAGAAGGTGTGCGGCCCGGCAAAGCCCGTCTTGGCGGGCAGATCGGTGAGGGTGTTGACGAGCTTCGGGTGGGCCGGATCGGTGCCGACGTCGAAGACGAAAATCTTGCTGTCGTCGAGTTCGCCGGCCCAGAGATATTTGCGATCGTCGGTGAAGCCGAAATGATGCGCCTCGCTGCGGTCGCCGACCGAGACACTGCTCACGACCTTGCCGTAATGGGGTGATTTGGAATCAACGCTGACGGTGACGAGCTTGTCGGATTCATCGCCCAGGCCCGGCTCGCCGAGGGTCCAGACCTGCAAATAGGCTTCCTGGCCCTTGATGAGTGAAGCGGTGTAGGGGGAAAGGCAGGTTTCATCCGCAAGGACCGGATTTGTCGCGATTGCGGTCCCGCCGGTGATCAGCGCCGCCGCGAGCGCCAAGCGTGCCCAGTTTTTCATGGTTTTCTCCTCTTGGCCGGCCTCCCGCCGGCGCCCTGCACATAGGGCAAAGATCGAAAAAGACAAAGCGCCCGCACGCAGGTATTCTAGCACAATATCTCAAAATCTATAGTAAAACTATGGAGGTCATACGAAAGTGCCCGTTCCCGCGTTGACAGCCAAGATGTGCCTGATTGGCGTATATGAGCTTCCATCACGATGATTTTGGACGCTGTTGATCCAAAATCATGAAACGTGGACTGCGCACCCCGTTCATGAATGAAGGTGGCAAAGAGCAGCGAGAGTGACAGTGCCTTGGTGCCGCTCCGTTCCTAGATTCTACTTATGGGTTATGGTTCAGCTCACCCACTTCAGGAGCCTGATCACACCCATCTTCGCGGCCTGCCGGTGCGCGGAGGCGTCATGGCGCTCAGCGATGCCGGTGCGGTTGTCCTTAAAATATTTGTAGGCGAGCCAGAGCATTTCAGAGTTCGAGAGAGTCGGAT
>DATJTB010000245.1:0-10911 GCA_035503795.1 Methylocella sp. | reverse complement strand
TTCACGTGAAACATTTTTGTCCGATTTCTCAAAGCCATCAAGGCCAAGATCCAAGAGCAAGGCTGTCCATGGCATGCTTGATGTCACACACCAGCATCCGGACGCCTTCGCGAAGTTCCAAGTTCCTTCGCCAAGACACGGCTCGATTGGCGGTCCGCCGCGCCAGCCTTGCGAAATTCAATTCCCTTCCTGATGCAAGCGGGTCTCAATGGCAGCTTGGTCGGACGCGGAGAGTTTGCCCCATTCACGATCGAGCCAAACATCTTCAATGCCGGCACGGCGAGCCCGAAGATGCCATCTCATCGCTTCCCGCAAGTCTTTGGGAACGCCGGCGCCCACCGCGTATAGGCGGGCGATTCGGTTCTCCGCCACCGGATTGTTGCGGCCCGCAGCCTTGAGGAAGAGTTGGGCGGCCGCCTTTGCATCCTTCGCGACACCGCTGCCATTAAACAACATGATCGCATATTCGACTTGCGCCGGGACGAAACCGTCCTTGGCGGCCTGGCCAAGCCACAGAGCGGCCTCTTTCTCGTTTCTTTCAACACCCATGCCCTTGCGGTAAAGAAGGCCCAGTGCATAAGCGGCATCCCCGGAACCGAGTTCTGCGGATTTCCTGAAGAGTTGCGCCGCCCTGGGATAATCGACGCCCTCGCTCCGGTTTTCCAGGGCGAGAATGCCGAGATTATAGAGGGCGCCCGGATGATCATTCGCCGCCGCCTTTTCCAAGAGCGCAACAGCGGCCGCCCGATCCAGCGGCAACGCCTTCACCTTTGAGCGTGGCCATTCCCAGAGCGAAAATGGCTTGGCGATCGCCATTGCTCGCGGCAAGTCTGTACCAGCGGGCCGCCTCGCCGGCATCGCGGCGAACGCCGAGGCCCTGCGCATAAAGCTCAGCCATGAGCGTCATCGCCGGCCCATCACCGGAATCCGCTTCGACCCGCTTCATAGCTTCCTGCATAGCGGTCAGGAAATAGCCGCGCTGATAGGCGGCATAGGCGCGATCCGGCGCTCCACCGAGTCGGGCTGGAACCGGCAGATTGGCCACAATCGGCGCAGGAGCCGGGCGCGCCCCGGCCCGCGGCTGGCCATCCGTGCCAGGCTTGGTTGGAGCCGGAAAGGCACCGCAAGGAATAAGAAGTAAGAAAACCCCAACCCATCTTGAAACAGCGGCCAAGCAAAACGAACGCAAGATCATGGCCTCCGTTTCGCGAGCATCGCCGCTGCACGCAGCGCCTCTCCGGCAGCCAAGGGATCTTCAAAATAAGCATCGCCCAGCGCGACGAAATCGGCGCCCGCACGAGTCAAATCCTCGATTGCGGCCAAATCTTGCGCGTAGCCGATGCAGGGAACATCGAAGAGCTCCGTCCACCAGGCGATTTGCTCGAGAATGTACGATTGCGCTTCGATGTATTGAGGGCCTCCGAACATCACATAATCGGCGCCGGCTTCGCCTGCGGTCATGGCAGCATGGCGCGTCGACAAACCGCCGGCACCGACGATATAGGCGGGCTTCATGGCCCACAGAGCGAAGGTCAATTCCGTCTCGGCACCTTCGACATGGACACCATCGAAGCCAAGGCGGGGGACAAGATCGCTGTTTTGCCGTTCGACGAGGCAGGCAACGCCGCGCGCCTGCAGGGGTGAAGCCAGCTTGCGGAGCAGGCCATTTCCATTCGCCAAATTTTCAGTTGCGAAGCGGAAAAGCACGCAGGCCAAGTCACAGAACGCCGCCGCTTGGTCGAGCATGAGCGGGAGCGTTCCGGGATCGACCCGTGCATGTGTGATCAAATAAAGCCGCGGCGCATTCATGGCGAGGTCCAAGCCGTCATCTGAAATGTGCCTGGCAAGGCAATGGATGTCCGCCACGTGCCATCCGATGACCCGAAGGTAAGGATATTAGGTTACCTGCCTTCCCCATTCGGCCAGATCCCTTTCTGCCTCTCCCGGGATGAAGGCGTCAAAGGCAGCGAAGAACAGCGCTCTGATCTCATCTCTTTCCATCAATATTTCATGGCGGGCGTTGGGCAAGGTGAGGCCCTTGCCGATTTTAAGGCGGCTTGCGAAGAGCTCTGCCGCGGCGGTATCCACGAGGCGGTCGGCGCCGGCGGCTAGAATGAGAGTCGGGGTCCGCAGATGGCGCGGAAAATCCGCATCGTCGAACCGGCGCATGAAGCGGAAGGCTGCGTTGAGCCAGGCGATCGTAGGGCGGCCGATCGCGAGTTCCGGGTGAGCTTTGAGGATCGCCGCGTTGCGGGCATAGCGGGTTTGGTCGGAGGTCAGGAGATTGCCGTCGAACTTCGCCGTCATATAGGGGTTATGGCTGGCGCCGGGCACATTGCTGCCGCCGAGGCCAAGAAGTATAGCCCCTTTGGCCAAAGCGCGCGAGAGCCGCGGAAACCGCAAGCCGTGAACATCGATCATTGGCGCGCTCAGAACCATGCGCGCGAAAGGCCAGCGTTCATCATGCGCTTTTGCCAAGGCAATCGCGCCGCCCATGGAGTGACCGAGGATAAACCAGGGCGGCCGACAGAAAGGGCGCAGCACTTGCGCAATGAAGGCCTCGACATCGCGTTCATAAGCCTGAAAATCGCTGATATGGGCTTTCCGCCGATCCGAGAGATAGCGTCCTGAGAGCCCCTGTCCGCGCCAATCCAGTATGGCGGTATCGAAGTTGCGCCCGAGCATTTCGCCGATGACTTCGAAATATTTCTCGATGAATTCCGAAAGCCCGGGCAGAATGGCGATTGTGCCGGCGCATTGGCTTCCGCAGCGCCAATAGGCGCTTCGCAAGGACCAACGGTCGCGCGTGTTCACGCTCAAGACGGTGCCGCCGGGAGGTGCCGGATTTTCCGGGATCGAGAAGAGGTTCATTGTCGCTTCAATAAAGGGTGGGCTTGTGAGTTGCGGCCTTCGGACCGGCTTGGTGCACAGCGCTTTTTCATTTCGCGGTAAAATGCTTTTGGCCCCTTGTAAAGCCAAGCCCTTCCCCCACATTCAGGGGGCGCGGGCCACACTGGCCGCGCCACCGGTGGCTGTCTTGTGCGCAGAATGTGGCTCAAGCGGGACCGATGACATATAGGATGACATATAGAACGACAACCATTGTCGCTTCAGTATAGGAGGATGATGCCATGCGTCAGTTTGATCTTTCTCCCCTCTATCGCTCGACCATCGGTTTTGACCGCCTGTTCAACATGATCGATCAAGCCGCAGGGATCGAGGCGGTGCCGGGCTACCCGCCTTATAACATTGAGCGCACCGGTGAGAATGCTTATCGCATCTCGGTCGCGGTCGCGGGATTTGCCGCAACGGATCTCAGCATCGATACCAAGGAAAACACCCTTTCCATTCGCGGGTCGCGCGAGGCTCAGGGCGAAGGCGAGAAGGCCACACGCGAAATTCTCTATCAGGGGATTGCCGCGCGTTCCTTCGAGCGGCGCTTCCAGCTCGCAGATCACGTGGTTGTGACTGGGGCCAGCCTTGAAAACGGCTTGCTGCATGTCGATTTGCTTCGTGAACTCCCGGAAACCCAAAAGCCGCGCCAAATTCCGATTGCAACCGAAGGCGGCAAGCCAACGGTTGCAACTTCGAAAGCGGCTTGATCCCGTGCAGGGTTACCTCCCGGATCCTGCCCGGTGAAGGGCGTCTTCCAAGACGCCCTTTTTTATTGTCCGGTTGATCGCCTGAAATGAAGCCTACAGAATTTGCGGCCCCCGCGCCGCGGCTTCACGCGCAACCGCCAAAAAATCCATGACCTCGGACTCGATGGTCGCAAACGAAGCAACCAGCCGGACGAACACCTCGTCCTCGCCCGGTGCGGCGACGCCAGGGTCTTCTTGCGGAAACGGCCAGGAATAATAGACGGCGCCGCAGGCACGCAGCGCCCGGTCCACCGGGCCTGGCAGGACCGCAAAGACTTCGTTCGCCTGGCAGGGCCAAGGCATCCGGATCCCAGAGATTTTGGCAAGACCGGCCGCAAGCTCGCCAGCCCATCCATTGGCCTGTTTTGCCAGTGCAAGCCAATGGCCGTGGTCGAGATAGGCGGCCATTTGCGCCCCGAGATAGCGGCCTTTCGAAAGGGTATGGCCGCTCCGCTTGCGCCAATAAGGCAAGGACAAGGCTTTGGCGGGATCGAAAATGATGATCGCTTCGCAGGCCAATGCGCCATTTTTCGTCGCGCCAAAGGAGAGAACATCGACACCGGCC
Organism: Methylocella sp.; assembly: GCA_035503795.1. Lineage (GTDB taxonomy): Bacteria > Pseudomonadota > Alphaproteobacteria > Rhizobiales > Beijerinckiaceae > Methylocapsa. The sequence continues at coordinate 6,705 of DATJTB010000245.1, read as the reverse complement.
TTCCAGCTCATCTCGGCCGGCGTGCAACCCAATGAAACGAGGGCATTGGCGAAACGAGCGCCGTCCATATGCACGATCAAGCCTGCGTCATGAGCAAGGCGGGCAAGCTCGGCAATTTCATCGCATCCATAGACCGTTCCACATTCGGTGACTTGCGAAAGAGACAGAACGGCCGGCTGAACGTGATGGACGCCGCCGCGTGGTAAGGCTGCGAGGCTGGATCTGAGATCGGCCGGGGCAATCTTCCCGGCCTTGCCTCGGATGCCGATGAGTTTCGTCCCGCCCGTGAACATCTCCGGTGCACCGCATTCATCGGTCGTGATATGCGCCATGACATGACAGAATATGGCTCCATAGGCTGGAGCGCTTGTAACGAGCGCGAGAGCGTTGGCTGCGGTTCCCGTGCTGACCAGGAAATAGGCGAGGTCATGTTCGAAGATTTCTTTCAGAAGCTGGCCGGCCTTGGCTGTGAAAGGGTCTGCGCCATAAGCGGGAAGCGCGCCCTTGTTGGCCGCCGTCAGAGCAGCAAGGATTGGCTCGCTCACCCCGCAGCTATTGTCGCTGGCAAAATTCATTGAACCATGCCTCTGCGCTACCCACTCTGCCCAAGTCCGGCCGCCTCACTTCATCGAGGAGCTTGAGGATGCCCCCCCGAACACGCCCTGGTGTTCTGCATGGACGATCCTCCGACCGGTTCTCGGGATGAGAAGTCTCAAATGCAGGCGCTGGTCCGTACCCAGCCTGGGCGGCCAAGTGAAGGGCGAAGTGATCGGCCAATTCATGCCGCAACGCCGGTATCGGGAATTTCCGAAGTTCCTGCGAGCCATTGATAGGGTCGCGCCAAAAGAGAGAACCACTGCATCGCCGACAATTATGCGGCCCATAAGAAACAGAAAGTCAAGGATTAGCTGGCCAGGCAGCCAACCCACTTCCGTTTCATCGTCGTTCTGGTTAACACTGGCGGAAGCTGGTTCGGAGAGATCATCCCGCCACGCATTCGACGCCGCGTTCTCAGAAGCATCACCGTGCTCGAACGGGCGATCGCCGACTGTCGACCAAAACCTTTTACTCGGACGAATTCGGCCAGCGACATCATCCGGAAAGTCCATATGAAACAGCCGCCCCTGATTCAACGCGGACCTCGTCAAGTTACACTAGATCACGATGATTTTGGGTCGAATCGACCAAAAGTCATGAAACGTGATCGACTTAAGAACTTGAGACGCGGGATTTCAGCGAAAAAACCGGTGCGCCTACTTTTCCGCATCCCGCTCTAGCCCGCATTATGCACCGCTTTGACCGTTAAGGCGTGAATACGACATGTCTTGATTTTCTGATGATTTCGTTTGCGTGCGGACACACCGTGTCGGCTCCGGCGTCGCGCCCGAGGTGGTGATGAGAATATGTTTGCGGGTCGAGGGGACGGGTTTAAAATAGGGGGCACTTCAACCAAGCGAACCCGGATCATCGTTTTCACGTCGTAACGGACAAAGCGACGCAAATGCGGGTTAGCATCCGGGCCACGATATAGTAATATGCGCCCCAACAACGACCCGATCACTGCGTGACTAATAATGCAAAAATTTATTTTCTCACAAAACCGGCAACAACCTTTCTCTCTTAGTTCAGCCGGGCGACTCGCTAAATTCAAGGAAATGTTTCGAGCGCCAGGAGACGTGATAGTTCCTCTCAATGATACAGAGACTGGTCCCAAGTTTTTTTGTATACATTCGATAACAGGCAAAGTAACAGACTTTGTCGAGCTCGCGACTTTACTGGATTCGCAAGTACGATTTTACGGTATACAAGTGCCGCCGAGAGTACGACTGTCCGGGTACATCCAATCCATCGAAAAACTGGCAAAATTCCACGCTGAAGCTATTAAGGTCGCCCAACCCGAGGGCAACGTTATGCTGGGTGGGTGGTCAGTCGGAGTAATAGTTGCGCTTGAGACAGCAAGGCAATTAACCGCGGATGGGCGCTACGTCAGCCTGCTCGCATCCATCGATGATGCGCCCCTAAATATTGGTTTGAAGCCAGGAGCTTTACGTCGCTGCGCTAGGATGGTAGGTAACCTCCCGGTCTGGCTTGCCGAAAAGCACTTGGTGGACCCCAGAAATCTCACGGCCTTCGTCAAAAATAGGTCTGTCAGGGTGTGGAAAGTGGGGAAACAACTTATAGCCGGTGCAAAGGACGAAAAAACCCGTTTGCGTCACCCCGTATGGAACTACTTGGAAGAGCATAAATATTCGCCCAAGTATAAAGCCTTCATAGAGGAGTTTTACGACCTTGCTCGGCAATATAAGGCGCCGATGGATTATCGCGGTCCAGTAGTTGTGTACGAAGCCAAAACGGTGCATCCAGTTCAAATGCACCAAGTAGCAAGAACATGGAAACAGATTACCCCCCAGGCGGAAATTGTTGCCGTTAGGGGAACTCACGAGAGCATGATTCATATGCCTCATGTGGTTGCGATAGCGGACGATTTGTGTGGACGGATAGAGAGGGCTGCAACGGCGACACCCGATGTGGCTGGTCATTCTCCTCTCGCGCCGTCTGATCGGGAGCGAGGACCATCTCCTTTATGCACGCCTTATGCATAACCATATAGCTCTGGCCGATATTCGGTCAAGATTGAAAACTATTTTAAGCTGTAGGCTAACAAGGCTGTGAGCTGATGAAAATGAAGCCGATCAAAGCTCTGAAGCCTTCCCTGATTCATGCGAAGCGGCAAGGGCTCGCGTACGCTCGACAATGGCGAGGGCAGCTTTGAAGGTTTCCTGTGCGTCGAGTGTGGTGGTATTGAGGAGGATCGCGTCTTTTGCCGCGACCAGGGGCGCCGCTGCGCGGTTTTGATCGCGGGCATCGCGCCTTAGGATTTCGGCGAGCACAGTGGCGTAATCAGCCTTCTCTCCGCGACTCTTCAACTCCAGGGCGCGGCGGGTTGCGCGCGCCTCCGGGCTCGCCGTGACGAAAATCTTGGGGCGGGCTTCCGGGCAGACCACGCTGCCGATATCGCGGCCGTCGAGAACCGCGCCACCGGGACGATGGGCAAAGGCGCGCTGCAAGCTAACCAGAGCTTCGCGCACCTCCGGGATAGCCGCCACCCTTGACGCTGCCTCCGCCATCTCGCGGCCGCGCAGTCGTTTCTCGTCGAAATCGGTGAGCGAGAGGCCCCGCGCGGCGGCGACCGCGGCGTTTTGATCATCAAGCGCATGGCCCCCATCGAGCAAGGCGAGCGCCGTCGCCCGGTAGATGAGCCCGGTATCGAGATGCGGCAGGCCGTAATGCTGCGCGAGGTGATGAGCAAGCGTGCCCTTGCCCGAAGCGGCGGGGCCATCGATGGCAATAATCATTGAAAGCGCGCCCCAAGCCCTTCCATGAGTTGTTGGAACTGCGGAAAACTGGTCGCGATCATCCGCTGATCATCGATCGCCATGGGCCGGCGCGCAGCCAGGCCGAGACATAGAAAGCTCATGGCGATGCGATGATCGAGATGGGTGAGCGCCATGCCGCCGCCCGGGACGTCGCCGGCGCGGCCATCGATCAAGAGATCGTCGTCCATGATATGCGCCTCGATACCGGCTTGCTGCAAGCCCGCAGCGATGGCGACGAGCCGGTCGGATTCCTTGACCCGCAGTTCAGAAAGACCGCGCATGCGCGTCTCACCGTGGGCGAATGCTCCGGCAATCGCCAGGATTGGATATTCATCAATCATCGACGGTGCCCGTTCGGCCGGTACATCGACACCCCTAAGAGATGCGGCACGAACACGCAAATCGGCAACCGTCTCACCGCCTGCCAAGCGCTCGTCCAAAACCTCGATTCGGGCTCCCATTTCGAGAAGCGTGACGAGAAGGCCGTTGCGCAAGGGGTTCATCATCATCCCTTCGATGACGATGTCGGAATCTGGCACCAGCGTCGCGGCGACCATGGGGAAGGCGGCGGAAGAGGGATCGACCGGCACGCGGATCGGTGCCGGGCGCAATTCGGGGCGCCCGTCAAGAATGATTTTCCGGCCGGCCTCTCCATAGGGCTCACTCGTGAGGTCGGCGCCGAAATGCTGCAGCATCTTTTCCGTATGGTCGCGTGTTGCCTGCGCCTCCATCACCGTCGTGCGGCCGGGAGAATTGAGGCCGGCGAGCAGCACCGCCGATTTGACCTGCGCGGACGCGACGGGCGGGAAATAGCAAACGGGGATGGGCTCAGCCGTCCCCTTGAGGAGCACCGGACAGCGCCCGGATGAGGTTTGCGCTAGGACCTCGGCGCCCATCCGCAGAAGCGGGTCGAGAATGCGCTGCATAGGTCGCCTGCGCAAGGATGGGTCGCCGTCGAAACAAGCAGTCAATGGATGACCGCCGACCACGCCCATCATCAGGCGCAGGCCGGTGCCGGAATTACCGAAATCGAGGGTTTGACGCGGCGCAAGCAGCGAACCTATCCCGCATCCTCTGACGCGGTATTGGCCTTCGCCCCGACGCTCGATCTTCGCGCCCAGCGCCGCGCAAGCGGCGAGCGTGCGCAGCACATCCTCGCCCTCAAGGAGGCCTTCAATTTCCGTCTCGCCTAGCGACAGAAGACCGAGGATCAGGGCGCGGTGCGAGATGGATTTGTCGCCCGGTGGGCAGACCCGGCCCCGCAGCGGCCCGCCCGCCTTCGCGGAAAGCGGTTTGGCGAGCGTCATTGCAGCCTTGCGAAGAAATGGATCCACCGGCGAAACGTCAAACTTGGCCTCCTCCTGACCGGCTGCGTCGCCTCTCGAAGCGCTCCCTGTTATCAAACGAGACCCGCCCGTCAACTTCCATTTGACAGGCGCGTTTTGCATCACTAACGCACCGAGAGCTTTTTCCAGCGAAAGGAATACCCATTCGCGCCAGGAAAATGGAAAACAGATATCTGGAGCCCGCCGGAGTCAGTAGAATCGGGTCGGACTCCGGGGGGCTTGACGAGCAAAAGCGGGAAGCGGCCTAGGGTGCGATCCAAGTTGACGCGGATCGCGTCCGTTATTCCGCCTATCGCATGTCTTGGGTCTTAAGAATCGTCTTCGCGAGGTAGTTTCGTGGCCAAACCCGAACTTGGCAGCAAGCATCAGTGCCAGAACTGTGGCACGCGTTTTTTTGATCTCAACAAATCTCCCGCCACTTGCCCGAAATGCGGGACCGCCTCACAGGCCGTGCCCTTAGCCCGGGCGGCGCAAAACGTGGCCGCTGCCGATGACGATGAGCTCGAAACGGTGCCAGCGGCCGATCTCGTGCCGCTCGAGGACGCCGAGGGCGGCGAGGACAAAGTCGTGGTCGTGGCCGATGATGATGTCGAGATCGAGCCATCCGACGATGATCCCTTTCTCGAAGAGGAAGAAGAGGATAATGACGATGTCGGCGATCTCATCGACGGTGAGATTGGCGAGGAAGAGGAGCGCTAACTCAGTAGTGCTGGAGCATTTTCCAGCGAAATGGATACTGGTTCGCATATCGCTGGCGATGTTTGGCAACAGCGACATCGATGAGAAAATGCGACAAATCAAAGCTACAGCCGTTTCCATAAACGCTCTCGAGCAGGATAAGCAAAAGTGTGAAGCGGTTTTGCGCTCGCATCCCGCTCTAAATTACGAGAATCGATCACGAATGATTTTGGATCGATTCGATCCAAAATCATTCGTGATCTAGCGGCCTCATCATCGCGAGGCTGTGCAGCCGGGGAGGCCCGGAACAATGCCTCAAGGGGGACTGCAGAAGGGGACGGCAAACGGCTTTGCTCTTTTGGATCGGTCGCCGCTTGGGATAGGAAGTTGTCAGTTCGCCCAAAAAATGCGCGGGAGGTATGGCTTGTCGGAGCCCCCGCGGGATTGTATAGAGCCGTCAGTCTCAAAGTAGGTTTTCTTCCCGTCCAGTCTCCGTTCAAGGAGAACTTGCGGGGTCGGGGTCATAGCTCAGTTGGGAGAGCGCTTCAATGGCATTGAAGAGGTCGGCGGTTCGATTCCGCCTGGCTCCACCACCCAGTCCTTTGATTTTTAAGAGATCTTGACAATTAGTCTGCGACATTTCGCGGACTTAACCCCTCTCTCTTTGCTAAACGCCGCTCGAAGACCCAAGAATTGGGGACTTTAGGCGCGATTCGCCCGGCGGTCTCCAGGCGCAAAATTTCGTTTTCCGTCGAAATCGCCGCCGGTGTCTGGAGGCCGGTTCGAATACTGCCCGTCAGCGGGCTGCCCGCCTGGCTCATCTGGCGGGCCTACGACCTGTCGCAGATGCCGACCTTCGGCCGCAAGCTGCGCATCTTTATCGAATGGACCTGGGGGATGTTCTTCCCCACCGACATCACTCACTTCCGCTTTACCTGGAGTGGCGACACGGTCGGGCGCTCGGACGAGGAGCTGGGACATCGCCTGCGAACACCGCGGGACGCCACCGGCGGTGGATGACAAACCTCCCTCCGATCAATTCGAGTCCGGCACATGAAAGAGCGCCACGGCTCGTTCCTGGGACAGCTACCCGCGCAGCCGCTTCAGCGCGCGCCAAGTGCCACCCTATAGGAACCGTTCCCACGATCAATCAGCCAACCAGCGCCACGCCGTGGCAATGGCTTCGAATAGCCGCTGCTGGGATTTGTCTAACTTGCCGCTATTGTGCTCTGGCTCGAAGAGTTAAATTGTGACGACAGCCTAGCAGACAAGGATCTGAAGCTGATAAACTCCGTCAAAATAAT
>DATJTB010000244.1:0-4902 GCA_035503795.1 Methylocella sp. | reverse complement strand
CACGTTTGAAAAGCCTCGCGAGCGACATGGGGTCGCGGAGCTCAGCCTTTACCGCTTCCGTCTCAAACATGGCGAGCCTGGCGTTTATATGAGCCAGATCTAACCTGAGACTTTCGGCCTCGCGCTCATAGGAGCCGATGGCTTCCTGAATATTTGTCGCGGCGCTCGCGAAGAGTGTTGACGATGTGGGGCTCTGCCCTGCGCCCGCATCCCGCTCAAAGTTAATCGGAGCGATCTGACGCGTCTGCGCCAGAAGTTCGCAGAAAGGGGCTGGACCTAAGCTCGGGTTGCAAGCCGCGCTTGGGAATGGAGCTTTCTGCGTCATAATGGCGGGGTTGGCTGATTCGCTTTCGCGTGCCAAGCTCTTACATTGCAGATTCTAAAATTAAGAGCCGGATGCGAAAAACGGCCTCCCCTTTTTCGCGCATCCGCTCTCAAGGAGCCGCCTCACTTGACCCAAGCTCTCTCGCGTAAAACCTCTGACGCTCCGGCGCCCGTGCCCGGCGGGATCGCGGCCCGGGCTCAAGCGGGAGCGTTGCGTTATCTTGACGGGCTGAACCCCGAGCAGCGGGCGGCCGTCGAGGCGACCGAGGGGCCGCTCCTGGTGCTGGCCGGCGCCGGCACCGGCAAGACCCGCGTGCTGACCACCAGGCTCGCCCATATCCTTTCGCGAAATCTCGCCCGCCCGCACGAAATCCTCAGCGTGACCTTCACCAATAAGGCGGCGCGCGAGATGAAGGAGCGAATCGTGGCGCTGATCGGGCCGGCGGCCGAGGGAATGCCCTGGCTTGGCACTTTTCACGCGATATCCACAAAAATTCTTCGCCGCCATGCCGAGCTCGTCGGCCTCAAACCGGGCTTCACCATTCTCGACACGGATGACCAGCTGCGCCTCTTGAAACAGGTTTTGCAGGCCGAAAATGTCGACGACAAGCGCTGGCCGCCGCGGGGCCTCGCCCATCAGATCGATGCCTGGAAGAATCGCGGCCTCGATGTCGCGCATGTGCCGGCGGGCGAGGCGGCCGCCTTCGCCGAGGGCAAGGGTGTGGCGCTCTACAGGCTCTATCAGGAGCGGCTGAAAATCCTCAACGCCGCCGACTTCGGCGATCTGCTGCTCGAAACCCTGCGGCTCTTTCGCGAAAATCGGGAAGTCCTGAAATCCTATCAGGAGCGGTTCCGCTATATGCTCGTCGATGAATATCAGGACACCAACACGGCGCAATATTTGTGGCTGCGGCTCATCGCGCAGGGCCGCCGCAATGTCTGCTGTGTCGGCGATGATGATCAGTCGATCTATGGCTGGCGGGGTGCCGAGGTCGATAATATCCTGCGCTTCGAGGAGGATTTTCCCGGCGCCAGGATCATTCGGCTCGAGCGCAATTACCGTTCGACCGGCCATATTCTCGCAACCGCCGCAGGCCTCATCGCCCATAATGAGGGGCGGCTCGGCAAGACACTCTTCACCGATGGGGAGCCGGGCTTGAAGCCGACCGTCACCGGCATCTGGGATTCGGAAGAGGAAGCGCGCCTCATCGGCGAGGAGATCGAGCAATTGCAGCGCCAGAGCCATGCGCTGGAGGAGATCGCCATATTGGTGCGCGCCTCCTTCCAGATGCGGGAGTTCGAGGAGCGCTTCATCACGCTCGGCCTTCCCTACCGGGTCATCGGCGGGCCGCGCTTTTATGAACGGGCCGAGATCCGCGATGCGCTCGCCTATTTGCGCTGTGTCGCGCAGCCCTCCGATGATCTCGCTTTCGAGCGTATCGCCAATGTTCCGAAGCGCGGCCTCGGCGATGCGACCTTGCAGTTGTTGCACGACCATGCCCGCCACGCCCGCATCCCCTTGATGGAGGCGGCGCGCCTGATGATCGATACCGAAGAGCTGAAGCCGAAGCAGCGCCAGATTTTGCGCGGCCTCCTTACCGATTTCGACCGCTGGTCCAAACTCAGCGAGACCTTGCCGCAGGGCGAGCTCGCCGAAACGGTGCTGGAGGAATCAGGCTATACGGATATGTGGCGCAAGGAGAAGACGGCGGAGGCAAGCGGCCGGCTCGAAAACCTCAAGGAACTCATCCGCTCGATGGAGGAGTTTCCGGATCTGGCCTCCTTCCTCGAGCACATCTCGCTCGTCATGGATGCGGCCAATACGGAACAAGGCGATCGGGTGTCGGTCATGACCCTGCATGCGGCGAAGGGGCTCGAATTCGAAACCGTGTTCCTGCCGGGTTTCGAGGAGGGGCTCTTCCCGCATCAGCGCTCGCTCGATGACAATGGCCGCGCGGGTCTTGAGGAAGAGCGCCGCCTCGCCTATGTCGGTCTCACCCGCGCCAGGCGCCGCGTGAAAATCACTTTCGCCACCAACCGGCGCATTCGCGGCCTTTGGCAGACGACCATCCCCTCGCGCTTTCTCGATGAGCTGCCGGCCTCGCATGTCGAGGTTGTGGAAGCCGCGACCGGCTCGGCCTATGGCGGCTATGCGCAATCACGCTTCGCCAACATGGACAATTACGGCTCGGCCTATGCGACGCCCGGCTGGCAACGCGCCCAACGCCAGAGCAAGGCCGCGCCAGCCAGCGCCGCTGGCGCCCGGGCGCGGCGGGGGACGGTGCAGATCGAGGGCGAGCTTGTCGCGAGTGCTTCGGCGGGCTCGGCCTTTGTGAAGGGCGCGCGGGTCTTTCACGAAAAATTCGGTCCCGGTACGGTCGCCAACGTCGATGGCAACAAGCTCGCGATCGATTTCGACAAGGCCGGCCGCAAGATGGTCCTGGAGAGCTTCGTCCGGGCGGCGTGAGGCCAAATGGCACCGCCGTTTTGTCCGATTTCGAGGCTCGATCGGACAAAAATGTTTCACGTGAAACATTTTTGTAAGGTCCGGGCCGAAAATCGGTCAAATCGCGCGGCAACTCTCACCTGAACATTCTCGGAAGAGACCGAGCGGTAAAAAATCGAACGATAAATTTTCACTTTTCTCCCTGAAGCTTCTTGTCGAACGAGACCGCGTTCGGCGAATCAGCAAGGCGGATTTTATGGCAAAAAGCGGCGATCTTTTCGGTCAGGCCCTTAAGAAGACGGGTATTTCCCAAACGAAAAGCAGGCAGGGCCAAGCCTTGCCCAGGACAGCACCTCCCCCGAACCCTGCGAAAGCCAAGGGCCACGCTGGCCGCGAGGCGCCGGCGCTTCTCGGCCAGCCCTCGAAAACCGCCGGGGAGACCGGCTATACCGCCGCCTCGATCGAGGTGCTCGAAGGGCTTGAGCCCGTCCGCCGGCGGCCCGGCATGTATATTGGCGGCACCGACGAGGCGGCGCTGCATCATCTTTTCGCCGAGGCCATCGACAATGCCATGGACGAGGCCGTCGCCGGGCACGCTTCCTTCATCGATGTGCGGCTCGAGGCTTCGGGCCATCTCAGCGTGACCGACAATGGGCGTGGCATTCCGGTTGATCCGCATCCGAAATTTCCGAAGAAATCGGCGCTCGAAGTCATCATGACGACGCTCCATGCGGGCGGCAAGTTCAGCCAGAAGGCCTATCAGACGTCGGGCGGCCTGCATGGCGTCGGCATCTCGGTCGTCAATGCACTCTCGGAGAGCCTCGAAGTGCAGGTGGCGCGCGGCCAGCAGCTCTACCGGCAGATTTTCGAGCGGGGCCTTCCAAAGAGCGGCCTTGAGAAACTCGGCAAGGTCGGAAACCGGCGCGGCACCACTGTGCGTTTCAAGCCGGATGAAAAAATCTTTGGCAAGGTCGCCCATTTCAAGCCGGCCCGCGTGTTCAAAATGGCGCGATCGAAAGCCTATCTTTTCGGCGGGGTCGAGATTCGCTGGCATTGTGCCCCGGAATGGCTCGCGCCGGACAGCGGGATTCCGGCCGAGGCGGTATTTCGCTTTCCCGGCGGCCTCAAGGATTTTTTGCTTCAGGAGATCGCCGGCAAGGACCTCGTCATCGACCAGATTTTCGCCGGCAAGGTCGAGAAGGAGGGTGGTCATGGTTCGCTCGAATGGGCGATCACTTGGCTCGCCTTCGATGACGGCTTCGTCCATTCCTATTGCAACACCATTCCGACGCCGGATGGCGGCACCCATGAGGCGGGGTTGCGCGCCGCGCTGACCCGCGGCCTCAAGGATCATGCCGAACGCATCGGCCAGGGCAAGCGTGCCGCCGTCCTCACGGCCGACGATATCGTGGCGTCGAGCGCCGGTTTGATCTCGATCTTCCTGCGCGAGCCCGAATTTCAGGGGCAGAACAAGAACCGGCTCTTGAATGCGGATGCCGCGAAAATCACGGAGGGCGTGCTGCGCGATGCCTTCGATCACTGGCTCGCCGAGTCCCCCTCCATCGCGACAAAGCTTCTCGATTTCGTCATTGAGAGGGCGGAGGAGCGGGTGCGCCGCAAGGCGGAAAAGGATGTTGCCCGCAAAAGCGCGACGCGCAAGCTGCGCCTTCCTGGAAAACTCGCCGATTGCACCAGTGCCGGCGCGCAAGGCTCCGAGCTCTTCATCGTCGAAGGCGATTCGGCCGGCGGCTCGGCCAAGCAGGCGCGAGACCGCGCGACCCAGGCAATACTACCCTTGCGGGGGAAAATCCTCAATGTGGCGAGCGCCACCCGCGACAAGCTCGCGGCCAACCAGCAATTGAGCGATCTCATCCTGGCGCTTGGCTGCGGCACCGGCTCTCACTACAAGGAGCCAGACCTGCGCTATGACAAGATCATCATCATGACGGACGCCGACGTCGACGGCGCCCATATTGCCTCGCTGCTGATCACCTTCTTCTATCGCCAGATGCCGAAGCTCATCGAGGCGGGGCATCTTTATCTTGCGGTTCCGCCGCTCTACCGGCTGACCCAGGGCGCCCGCCAAGTCTATGCCCGCGATGATGCGCATCGCGATCATTTGATCGCCACGG
>DATJTB010000243.1:0-13446 GCA_035503795.1 Methylocella sp. | reverse complement strand
GGCGCCTAACTAAAACAGGCGCAAGCGTCCTTCTTAGCGGGAGCGCTGGCCTCCCCGGGGTGACTCGAACACCCGACCTACGGTTTAGGAAACCGCCGCTCTATCCTGCTGAGCTACGGGGAGATGAAACGCCGATTGCGGATCGCAAACTGGCCCAAGACAATCCCGCGCGGAAGATGTGCCGCAAAGGAAATTCAAACTCCGTTAAGGCGCCGGGATTCCAGATAAAGGCAAATGGCCTGTGTCCGGTTTCGGACCGCTAGCTTGCCGAACAGATTGCGCAAGTGGAATTTCACTGTATTGATAGACACACCGAATTCGCGCGCCAGTTGCGCATTGCTGCGGCCCGACTCCAAGGCGGCTAGAAGGTCTCGTTCGCGATGAGTCAGGCTCATCAATGGATTGGGCCGAACCTTCTGAATGTCGACAAAGGGGAAGACCATATCGCCGCGCGCGACTGAGACGAAAACTTCGACCAGGCGTTCGGGTGGCGAGAGCTTGGACACGAATCCGGCGCCACCCAAATGCAGTATCTCCGCCGGTGCGGTTGGATTCTTGGTGCCGCTATAAACGACGATCTTTGGAGCGTTCGGATATTTAGCTAATTGCTGCAGGATCTCCGGCGCTCGGATTGGCGGCAGTTCCCAGCCGATGACACCGACGTTTACCGGATGCTGCCGCAAACCATTGAGGAATTGTAGACCATCGCCGGTCTTAAGGACGAGGTTGAAGCGCTGGTCGCGCGTCAGCAGGTTTTCCAAAGCACTCAAAACCATCGGGTTCTTATCAGCGATGGCAATATTGACGGGAAAAGTTGCCGTTAGGTGCGGCGAGAGGGCAGGGAGGTTAGGTGTCTGATCCGTAAGAGGACGAGGCTGCGGAAGGACCTGCACGCCTCCCGCCACAGGGGTCTGATCTGCTCCGGTCCTGGTCGATGACTCCTGGGCCAAAGGCTTTCTCCCGCGGACTTTAGGTCTCGGCGCTCTAGTCAACGCCGACGGCTCTTATATTGGCTCAACCTTTCGGGGGAATTCTATCACACCTCTGCACGCGGGATAAGCTTGTCCGCGGGCGATTCCTGCGCCCCACCCTTTGGCCTTCGGTCCCTTATGGTCGTGTGGGAGCCATGAGGCAGGTTGATCAAGGCGTTGCTTGCCGCCCATGCCAAGATAACGCTGGAATTTCTCGACTTGCACCCACAGAGAAACTGCTTTCACCTCGCCGTTGCGTATTTCGCCTCGGTTACGAAAGCAGTTGACTGACATCGCATTCAAAAACGGATGCTCAGTCGCAAGGCAGAGAACTTCAGAATTGCAGCGCTTCCTGGCGAAGCGGTGTTTAGTTTTCCTCCCCTCCGTCCGGTGCCAACGCTCCGGCCGGCGAAAGTTTACTCCCCTACTTGCAAAAAAGCAGCACACGGGAGCCCAAGGCTGAAGTTCTCAGTCCGTGAGGACCCAGCGGCCGAAAAAGTAAAGAGCAGCCAAGCCGGCAACGGCCAATACAGCACCAAGCGGTGTTGCGATAAAGCTTGCGATCTCCAGGATCTCACCCATTTCATTCCTCCTTAAACAACGGTTGTTTCGTATCTCTTCTCTGTATTCACCAGATCACTCGCCCAGTCATTTCAAGCGACCGTCTGTCCCTCGCCTTTCGAGACAGTTCCACGCTTCCGCTGGTCTAGGCGTCATGACCACCACAACAATCCGTCTCATGCTGAAAACTCCGCCTCGGCCCCAGAGCTTTGATAGTTTCTGTGGGCGGCTATCTTGAGACCTATTCTCGCGGGGATCCACTCTCCATGCCGGAGATCTGCGCTTGGTCAAGCCAACGTCATATCGAGCTCGCCTAGTTTGCTTATAAAAACAATTGCGGGCCGGGGTCAAGCAGGCAGTTCAGCCAGCCATTTGACTGGCAGGAGTTTGGTTAGGCTCGATCATCAGGTAACTTCTGATATTTTCACGCTGCTTTCAAAAGTCAAGAACCTTTCAAAACTCAAGAACAGTACAAATCTTGGCGCCTCCGCTCAGCCCCTCGAATGAAGACGAAGCATGAGTCTTCCTTATTCCTTGGACGTGACGGCAACCCAACGCAGGTTCCGTTCATGATTTTGACGCGTCGATCCAATGCCACGAAGCGGATCGATCTTGGCCCCAAAATTCGCTTCACATTCATGATCATCCGCCTTCAAAGCCGCGCGCAAGAACTAGATCACGATGATTTTGGATCGAATCGATCCAAAATCATGAAAAAAGTGATCGATTCTCGCAATTTAGAGCGGGATGCGAGCGCAAAAACGCTTCACGCTTTTGCTCATCCCTCTCTAAAGCTTGCGCAGATCCACTTCTTCTACACTGTGGCTTGGCCCCTTGGTCAAAATCAGGCTTGCGCGGGGGATGGTGGGCAGGATGTTCTCGCGCAGATTGCGCAGATTAATTCGGGTCCAGATGTCGCGCGCGGTCGCCTGCGCCGTTGTATCGTCGAGGTCCGCATATTTCTTGAAGTAGGATGAGGGGTCGCGAAAGGCGGTGTCGCGCAGCCGCATGAACCTTGCTATGAACCATTTTTCGAGATCTTCTTCGCGCGCGTGGAGATAGATGGAGAAATCGAAGAAGTCCGAGACGAAAGGAATGGCCCTGCCATCCTTCGTCCCGCGATTGGCAAGGAGGACGTTGAGCCCTTCAAGAATGAGAATGTCGGGATGATCGATGACGAGGCTTCCTCCCGGCACAATGTCATAGGTCACATGCGAATAGACGGGCGCCCTTATGTTGCGCTTGCCGGCCTTCACATCCGACACAAAGGACAGCAACTTGGTGCCGTCATAGCTTTCCGGAAAGCCCTTGCGCTCCAAGAGCCCCTCCCTTTCGAGGATGGCGTTTCGATAAAGAAAGCCATCCGTCGTGACGAGTTCGACCTTCGGCGTGTTCGGCCAGCGCGAGAGCAGGGCTTGCATGACCCGTGACAAGGTCGACTTGCCGGCGGCGACCGAGCCGGCGATCCCGATGATGTAGGGGACCTTGCCACCTTCAGCGCCCAGAAAGCGCTGCGTCGCCTTGTAAAGCCCCTGCGTTGCCGCGACATAAAGCGCCAAAAGACGCGACAAGGGCAAATAGATCGCCACCACTTCCTCAAGCGAGATCGGATCGTTGAGCGAGCGCAGCCGTGTCAGATCCTCCATCGAAAGCGTCAGCGGCGTATCGGCGCGCAAGGCCGCCCATTCGCTGCGGGAAAAATGATGATAGGGCGAAAGCTCAGGCGGCAGCTGACGGATGTCCATTCAATCCTCGGCGACCGCGCGGGCCGGGCGCGAGGCCTTTTCGGCGAGACCCGATTGGCCGGTCCGTTCGGCAAGCTCAGCAAAGACATCGTCCAGTTTGATGTCTCTTTGATGCAAGACGACAAGCAGGTGATAAAGAAGATCAGCGCTTTCGCGAATGAGGGCTGAACGATCCGCTGCGACTGCGGCAATCACTGTTTCGACCGCTTCTTCGCCTAACTTCTTAGCCGCCCGCGCCGGCCCCGCGTCGAGCAAGGACTTCGTATAGGAGGTTGCAGCGCTCGCTTGCGCCCGCGCAGCGATGATTGCCGCCAAATCTTCAAGCGTGAAGTTCTTCATCGGGTCACATCCCGGCGCGGCAAAGCCGTATCAAGTCGCACAGGCAGGCCATGACGGGCCATATAAGCCTTGGCTTCCCCGATTGTAAATTCCCCGAAATGGAAGATGGAGGCCGCAAGCACGGCGCTCGCGCCGCCGTCGCGAATGCCTTCGACGAGGTGGTCCAGCGTCCCCACGCCACCCGAAGCGATGACCGGCACCGGAACAGCTTGGCTGACGGCGCGGGTCAAGGCGAGATCAAAACCGCTCTTGGTTCCGTCACGATCCATCGAGGTCAAAAGAATTTCACCAGCGCCCAAGCCGACCACTTCCCTGGCATAGGCAACCACATCGAGACCGGTGGGCTTACGTCCGCCATGGGTGAAGATCTCCCAACGGCCCGGGGCTTTCTCCTTGGCGTCGATCGCGACGACGATACATTGGCTGCCGAATTTCTGCGCCGCTTCGCGCACGATCTCGCGATTGGCCACGGCCGCGGTCATGATCGAGACTTTATCGGCTCCCGCGAGCAGCAGCGCGCGAATATCGTCAATCGTGCGCACCCCGCCGCCGACAGTCAGGGGCATGAAGCAGGCTTGCGCCGTGCGGCTCACCACATCGAGCATGATGGCGCGGTCCTCGTGACTCGCTGTGATGTCGAGGAAGCAAAGCTCGTCGGCGCCCGCCGCATCATAGGCCAAAGCGCAGAGAA
Source organism: Methylocella sp. (assembly GCA_035503795.1). Lineage (GTDB taxonomy): Bacteria > Pseudomonadota > Alphaproteobacteria > Rhizobiales > Beijerinckiaceae > Methylocapsa. The sequence goes on along the minus strand of DATJTB010000243.1, from coordinate 9,139 downwards.
CCGGATCGCCCGCGTCGCGCAGATCGAGGAAATGCACGCCCTTGACGACTCGCCCATCCTTCACATCAAGACAGGGGATGACGCGCACCTTAAGCATCGGCAGGGTTGTCGGCCGGCTGCGGATTGTTCAGGAAGGCCCATATGGATTTAGGGAGCCATCCACCCTTACTCTGTGGATTTATTTCTGTGATGATAAATCGCAATGTTGGGAGGTCTGCGTGAAGCAAGCCTGATAAGCTTCGAGCCTCCTTTGCCGATGCCAGACAAATGGTATTATTAAAGAATGCGTACCAATTGCTGATAGCAGGCATGCGGTCAATTTTTTCGATGACCTCTTTGCGAGTCGTCTGTGATGGATCGAAAACAAGAAGATACGCTTTCACGGCTTCGCTCCGTTCACTTTTCTTTTCTCGTGTCTTCAATCGTAGGGATATTTGCTGTTTCACCTATATCGAGATCGTAAGGTATTGGCGTTCGCCCTTTCCGCTCTATAATTGACAATTCCTTCTGCCTAAGAACAAATTCTTCTGATTGCAGACGATCTCGATCCAGCCAGAACAACAGAAAGTATGCGAGGATCGATCCAAAAATCGGCAAAGTGCTCATTGCAACGAAAATATATTTAAGCGTTGCATCGTCACGAAACCAATACGCTGCGATCCAACAAATAGGCGTCGAAACCGCCAATAGCCATAGCAAAGGATTTAGCGCGTTATGAACGCGTATCTCACCAGCACGTGAGATGATGGTTTTGATCTCGTCACCTTTCATGCCAGCGCTTTCGCCTGCCTGATCAAAGCGAGCGCCGCCTTGGGATCAAGCCGCCCATCATAGAGCGCGCGCCCGGCTATGGCGCCTTCGAGCTTCGCGCATGCGGGCGCCAGGAGCCGTTCGACATCATTGAGAGAGGCGAGCCCGCCGGACGCGATCACCGGAATGCTGAGCGTGTCGGCAAGTTCCAAGGTCGCCGCCAGGTTGAGGCCCTTGAGCAGGCCATCGCGGGAAATATCGGTATGGATGATCGCCGCCACGCCGGCATCCTCAAATCGCCGGCCGATTTCGCCAACGGTGATCTCGGCGCTTTCCGCCCAGCCGTCGACTGCAACCTTGCCATCGCGCGCGTCGATTCCGACCACGATACGGCCGGGAAATGTCCGGGCGGCTTCCTTGACCAGCGCCGGCTCGCGCACGGCCGCCGTGCCGATGATGACCCGGCTGACGCCACGGCCAAGCCAGCTCTCGATGGCCGCCATATTGCGAATGCCGCCGCCGAGTTGGACTTTGCTGTCGACGGCTGCCAGAATCGCTGAGATGGCCTGAGCGTTGACCGAACGTCCGGCGAAAGCCCCATCTAGATCGACGACATGCAGATAGTCAAAGCCTTGCGCCGCGAAAAGGCGCGCTTGCGCCGAAGGATTGGAATTGAAGATGGTGGCGCGCGCCATGTCGCCCGCCTCAAGACGCACGCATTGGCCGGCTTTGAGATCGATCGCCGGAAACAGGATCATGGTTTCCACCGCAGAAAATTGGTGATCAAGGCGAGGCCGAGGCCTTGGCTTTTTTCCGGATGAAACTGGGTCCCGGCGATGTTGCCGCGGGCGATCAGCGCGGCGACCGGACCGCCGTAATCGGTCACGGCGACAAGGCAATCCTGGCTCGCCGGGCTGAATGCATAGCTATGGACGAAATAGGCATGCAGCCCTTTATCCGATGTCGGGATACCGGCGAGCAGCGGATGCGCGGTCAGCGCCTCGATCGTGTTCCAGCCCATATGAGGAATGCGCAGCCGTCCACCCTGTGAGTCAAGAGCTTTGACCTCACCGGCAATCCAGTCAAGACCGGCCGTCACCCCGTGCTCGAGCCCTCGCGTCGCCAATAGCTGCATCCCGACGCAAATGCCAAGAAACGGCGTTGTCTTTTCGCGCACTGCGATGGTGAGGGCACTGATGAGCCCTGGAATGACGGCAAGACCCTGACGGCAATCGGCGAATGCGCCAACGCCCGGCAGGACGATGCGATCGGCCGCCAATATGGAATCCGGGTCGCGCGTGAGCGTGATCGTGGCTGAAATCCCGGCTTCACGGGCAGCCCGCTCGAACGCCTTTTGGGCGGAATGCAGATTGCCCGAGCCATAATCGACGATTGCAACCTTCACCTGATCCCTCTGACCCTCAAACCTCTACGCCGGAATTTCTGCCACCATATGGTATCGATGAAGGCGAGACGATCTCACGCCTCCGGAAGAACAGGACTTCGGCTTCATCGCGATTGGCCGCGGCAATCACATTGGTCATACGGTAGCCGCACGCCGCCAGCCTGGTTTCGATCAGGCGACTCGCCTCAACGCCGAGGAAACTTTCCCCGGCAAGGATAATCAGGGTGACGCTGGTAGCAGAGAGAAATCGCGCGGCCCCAAGTGTCAAGATTAGAAAGAGGACGATCCACACCAGAAGGTCGAGCCAGAGTCGGTGGCGGGCCAGCCAAAACGGGCCGAACAGAAAAGCGCTCCAGCTGAATGACTGCCGGACGAAGATCGCCTCTGCGTCCGACGGCAAATCTTCGCCGCGTTGTTGAATGGTGTAAAGCGCCATGGTGCTCCTCGGATGGATTTGGTCGCCCGCGGTCAGGTCTCAACCATTTTCGCCGGTCTCATGCCAGCCCATGCGTCATAGCAGATGGAAAGTCACCGTCGAGGCGGCATGGCTACGGCAGCGAAACTATTTAGTGCCGGAGCGCGGAACTTTCTATCGCCGTGGCCGATTCGCGGACCCGCGGTGACGGCAAGAAGCTTTCAGCCGCGTGTTGAAGTCCCAATTCGGTTTGCCCTGTTCGTAGGAGGGAGGGTCATGGAGTCACTCCGCGTGGTGAGCCGGAATGAGTTCGGTCGGCCCAATTCCCGTTGCCTGAAATATGACATCGCCATCTTTCGCGGCGACATAATGGGCGACATTTGGAACCTCGGAAAAGAACGTCCCGGCCGGATAGGGTGTCAGCTTGGTCTCGTCATATCGATCGCCGAGGCCGAAATAGAGCGTCCCCGACAAAACGGTCAAAGTGCGGTTCTGCTCGGGATGCGTATGTGGGATGACTTTGGTTCCGGCTGGCAGTTTGAACCGCACGACATAAAGGCCGGGCTTTGACGGATCACCATAAAGAACAGCCACTTGCACGCCGGCTGGCGTGGGCTGAAAAGTAATGTCTTGCGGAAATTTGACGGTCCCGGATTCCGCCCCGGCATTCTGTGCGGCGAAGAGAAGGCTCCCCATCAGGAGAAGGGCGGCAAGCCGCTGGTGATAAACACGTTTTTGCATCCTGCTGTCCTCCTAATCCCCTATGTCTCCCAGCCCCTTGCGCCGATGCGTAAGATTGTCGCGGAGACCCATCTCAATATTGGTCGCGCATTGGCGACGAAAACTCCCTCGCCAAACGATCGCCTTCACACGATCCCGGAGTGCCTGTGCCGCCTGACAGATGTCCTCCTGACAGAGGTTTTACCCCAGCATCTGGGGTGAATACGTAAGAAGCGACAAATATTAACCATGGCGAACATTGACTTAAGATAATAATCGAAAATACTAAAGCTATTAACTTCAGACATAGGGTAGCAGATGACAAATATTCAAAATATCAGCCTATCTGAAATAAATAAGGCCCATTCGAATGTCTCGAAAAGCCAAGTGTTCGCGAGTAGAGCCATAAAGAGCGCGTCCTGGCCTTCGCTGCGGCGAATTCCGCTTGCTTTTCTTGGTGCCTTTGCCGCTATTTCCAGTCTGGCCTTGGTGGCCGGCACGACCCATTATCCATTGATTTTAGGCTCTTTTGGCGCCTCCTGTTGCATTCTTTTTGGACTTCCGGAGACGCCATTTGCAAGGCCGCGCAATGTCCTCGGCGGGCATTTCATCGCTTCGCTGACTGGCTTGGTTTTTGTCTTTCTCTTCGGTGTCTGTTGGTGGAGCCTTGGGTTGGCGGTCGCGACCTCGATTGCGCTGATGCTTGCCACAGGAACCACCCATCCACCAGCGGCATCCAATCCCGTGATCGTGATGCTGGGTTCACCTGCCTGGTCATTTCTCATTGCTCCAACCTTGATTGGAGCCTTCATTCTCGTGTTTGTCGCAGCCTTTTATAATGAAGTAGCAAAAAAGCTTATTCAAGGGAACTAATATATAGCTTAAGAATGAACAATACGTTTAAATTATCAACCTGCTATTGGGATGGATCACATGTCTATTATTCAAGCTAACCCAGTTAATTATGAAACAATTGATTATGACAAACTCTATCAAATAGAACATAAGCATTCATGGATCGTCAAGCCAATTTATACGGCAAGCGTTGCCGTCCGCAATATGCCATTTTATGATTATATCGTGGGAATTCAATCTCCGCAGGATTTCAAGCCGATTGCCTGTCAGCTCTATTTCCATTCGGCGACCTTCCCAAAAGTCCTGGGCCTGATGCTGGGGCTGACCCCTCTGTCGGAAAATCACATGATGCCTTTTTACGCCAAACATGCATTTGGCGAGGCGGATCATCATCAAATGCTGCTGCGGTGGATGCTCCGGCATGGCCTGCTCTCGACGCCGGAGGAAATCCATTCAACCCGCGTGGCGGTCGAGACCAATAGCTGCATCAATCTGGCTTATCGGCTGGCCGCGGAGCATGACCGCGATAAATGGCTGGTCACCGTCAACAGTGGGATTGAGCGCTGCTCAAATGATTTTTTCAAAGCCGTTGCAGCAAAAATGAATGAAATCGGCGCGGGGGATGAGTATTTCGATGTCCATGTCGAGGCGGACGAGCACCATAGCATCATGGGGCTGGAATTCCTCGAGATCAAAGACTTGGCCTCGCAGCGCGCGGAGCATCTCATCGGCAAAGCGCTTGAAGGGATCGCACTTTGGGCTGACATGCTGCATTCCTGGATAGGCATGGCCTATCATCCGCGCTTCAATATTGATGGAACCTTGATCGCGACGCCAGCTGTGTGAACGCTCTTACCCGCGGGCATAGAGCTGGGGATCATAGGACATGATCTTATCCTTTGTGCTTGACACTTACCGACCGTTCAGTAAGATGGTAGCGGCTTAACGGTCGGTAGATAGTCATTATCTTCTTTATTGAAGGCAATTCCCTTGTCTAAATCCCTGCATCCGCGTCTGCGACCAGAAAGCTTGACGCGTCACGAAGCAAGCATAACCAAGGCAAAAATCGAGGTTATCGAAATAGCCTCTTATATCGCCGAGATGGCGGATGGTCTGTTGTTCCTGGCAAGATCATCCGACTTTCACTTCATAAGCTACCTGCTTGAGCAGGTTCAAAGCGAGGCTGAGGCCTTATCGCAAGGCCGCCCATGACTGAACCAGCCGTTGAGCGCGAATCCCTTGATTGCGACGCCGGGAATTCGAAATGACTTGAGGGATTGGACCTTTTGATCGCTGGAGAAAAGCTATGTCACGGTTCGATGCGGGAGAGGAAAAGCGACAGAACCTTGCAGGAGGTCTAAATGCGCCCCCAGACAGGCTCGCCAATGCTGTCTTCATCGCCCAGATGACCGGCCAATTGCACAGGCTGGCCACCACAAAAAAACTCGTGAAATTGGCACGTATTCTCGATATGATTCATTTTGAAGCGGTGATGCAGTCATATAATCTAAAGAAAAGAATCGATTCACTAGAAGTGTGACCAACCACTATCGGCCTTCTCGGGAGGGGCCTCTTCCTCAACGTGTTATCAGGGGGCCTTGCGACGAGGGACAGGAACTGGACCGTTTGATGCTGCATGATGAAACGCGTCTTGATGAAATTTTAGGTGCAGCAGAAACACTTTTCAGGACGAAAGGCTATCGCAGCACATCGATGGCCGATGTCGCGGAGGCCTGCCACTTTCAGAAGGCGGCTCTCTATTATCATTTCGCCAGCAAAGAGGCACTCGCTCTTGCCGTTATGAAGAGAGTCCAAACCTTCTCTGAGAAAATTATTTTCAGCTTTGCATATGATCCGTCTCTTAAGCCTCTCGATAAGCTTTTGAAATTGAACGAGGCTCTTGAAGCGTATTATTTGTCTGGGCATGGCGGCTGTCTCTTTGCGGCTTTCGCTATTGAGCAGATGGATACGATTCCATCTTTTACTGCTCCGATTCAGCAATATTTCAATTCATGGAGCAAGGCTTACGAGACTATTTTTCTAGACGTATTCAATTCAGACAAGGCTCATGCTCTCGCAGAAGGTCTCGTGTCAGACTTGCAAGGTGCCTTGCTCATGCTGCGGGTTACTCAAGATCCAAAACATCTCTATCGTCTCTTTGGCGAGTCCCGCCAGCTGTTACTTTCTGGCCCATCAGGTGAAAATTGAATTGGGAAGCTCCCAGAGTTGGATCGTCGCGCTTGCTTTTATGATGACTATTGTGTATTAATAAAAAATACACCTAACATCGATGCAGATGCCATCATGAATATGGAACGGCAATTCCTCAAAGAAGTTATCGTAGCCGCAGCCAAAATATTCAGGCAAAATGGATACTACTACCCAGATTTAGATCATATAACCAGCCAATTGCCTCTCGATCTGCCAGAGCACTTTATCATAAAGAATAAAGTTTTTTTCGCTATTGAGGCCATGAATCATATTCAAGATATTTTTGACTCAAAAATTCTTGTATGTGCCTATGATGAAAGCAAGCCGCCCATTGACCGGATCATTGCGCTAAACAAGAAGATTGAGGGGTACTACATAGAAAGCAACGGTGGATGTATATTTGTCAGTTTCTGCATGGACGGGCTCAGACAAAATGAGGAATTCAAAGGGCCTATAGAGAGATATTTTAGCTCCTTGAATGACGCATATCGAAATATTCTAAACGGGATTTACGAACCCGCACAGGCACAGGTCATTGCGGACGAGTTCGTTGCCGATTTGCAGGGCGCCTTGATCATGATGCGTGTGACCGGGGAGAGCCGCCCCATCCAGCGCCTGTCCGAGCGCTTCGTCCAGCGCTGCAAAATGGGCCAAGGCTAAGACGCACCGAGCGGGCGCAGCTATGACAAGGATGCGCCGATTTCGGATATCCCCTCAGATCGGCTGAGCTACCGCCCGCGACGCAGAACAGCCGGTGGTTAATGTCGATTATATTCAGCTTAAGAACTACCGTCATCGGACCCGAATTGGTGTTCCCTACCAGGCACCACAATCTACTCTCTACTTTCGTTCAATGTGAAAGGGTTCGCGATGAGTTTCATGTCATCCTCGCGAAAGCGAGGAGTCAGAAGGGGTTCCGCATCCTCGGCGACGTCTCGATCCTCTTTCGCGAGGATGACACCCAGCCAGCTTACAAATTGGGATGAAACAGGCGACTACGGCACGTAGCTCGCGATGCCTTCGATAGCGCCTTGATCGCGGCCGCGCAGCTCGATGACGTTGCGATCCGGATCGCGGACGAAGACCGAGACCTGCTCGCTTTCGCCGAAGCTGACAGGTCCCTGCGTGATCGCGATGTCGTTCGCCTACAGAGTGCCAATCATGGCCGGAATGGAGGTGACGCGCAGCGCCATGTGCGTATAGCCCGGCGCGGTGTTCGGCTCACCTGCATTGGCGTTGAAGATCAGATTCAGCTCGACTCCGTTTTCATTGCGAATGATCGCGAGCTCGTCGCCTTCGGCTTGATGTACAAGCTCGAATCCCAGAGCCGGTAGAAATTGAGCGCGTGGTCAAGATCGTGCACGCGAATGCCAATGTGATCGACGCCCTCGACCGCTATCATCTGGCTCATGGTAACCCCCTTGCGACAGCCAGGGCATCGGGTTAAAAGCTGAGCTGAGGCTTACAAGGAAGTTGTCTGGTTGTCGTCCCAACCGGCGGTTTTCCATGTAAGGCGCAATGAATCCTTGCCGGGCGCCCTGCGCATTAGTCTAGAGCGAATTCCGCAAAAGTTGACAGACTTTTGCGACGAGAATTCGCTCCAACATCTTGATCTTGCGCGATTTCTTATCGCTCGAACGATTCCGTTCGGGCGATAAGCGCGCTAGTGTTGTCGGTGTTATTCTAGCCACTATATTGTACTTCACGACATATTACTTAAACATATTTATGTTAGATCATACAAATGTGTTTGAACAACTAACGAGATCGAGACTTCAAAATGCTACGACCAATCATTCAATCCGGAGCAGCAATCCTGGTTCGATCAGGAATTTCCATTTTTTGTTCGAGTTTTTTTGCAATTCCAGATTGGGTTAATCCTGTCATTGCGAGCTCACCCTCAATAATTGAGCGCGGTTGAGTTCCCGCAGCGCCTCATTAACAACTGGCCGCACCCATCAGAATTGTTGCTCGTGACCTAATCTTTCAAACGCTGGCTACGGCATCCACTCTCAGTCTGAGTATCGACTCGTTGCGCGAAGACTTCAGACAGCTCGCTAATAAAACATGCCCACATGCGAATTTTTTCTCGCCCGGCTTATGAAAATGATTGATTTGAGCAATTCTGCACAGACAACAACACCTCGCATTGGGCATACTCTAACAACATGCGTTCATCGTTTCCCTCCGCCCAACCCGAAATCTGAAAAGTTGAGTCTATTCAGCATCAGGCGGAGCCACACGATCAAGCAAGGAGCCGCGATTATGAATTCCATCACTCTATTTCTAGCCACAGCCTGCTTAGCCGTAGGTGTTGGGTTGAGCATGCTAGGCAACATATATTGGGGTGCCGCCTTCGAGCTCATCGCTATCATCATCGCGTATCATCGCGTGCGCGTTCGCATAAGAAAAAAAATAGCGCTTGCCTTGGTTTTACTTCCGCTTTTTTCTGTTGCTTCGCTCGCCGCCACATCACCGAGTGGCACGACTATCCCTCCCGCGCAGCAAATCGTTGATTCAAATGGCGGCGTCTGGACAGTTGCCAGCAATGGCCTTTGTTACCTCAACGGCCAATGGGCTAAGTGCAGCAACGTTCAAACATTGCTATTCAACCAGAACAACATATTCGAAGGCGCGACAGACGGCACCTGGTGGTTATGGACCGGAAGCGGCTGGAACCAACTTCCTGGCGATCCCCGCAGTACGCCATCGGCAAGCGGCACGACGATCCCTTCAGCGCAGCAGATCGTTGACTCAAATGGCGGTATCTGGACAGTTGGCAG